>JACQBU010000084.1 GCA_016194375.1 Nitrospinota bacterium | reverse complement strand
CTCGCGATGACAGGTAATTGTCATTGCGAGCGAAGCGAAGCAATCCCACATCCTTTTTTTTTCGATTATTTTCAAACTGAGGCACTAACCTCGGCTCAATGAAATTGAAGCCGCGCCCGCTTTTGCGGTATCATGGTTTTCCCGAACGGGGATTGAACTAAAATAACCTTGTTAAGAAGGAAACTATGAACCTGGACAACGCCGACAAAAGGATACTCAACGTCATTCAAACCGGATTTCCCGTGGTTCCCCGCCCGTACGAGGCCATCGGGGAGCAAACCGGGCTCTCCGAGGCGGAGGCTTTCACCCGAGTAATGAACATGAAAAAAAACGGCGTCATCCGCCGGATAGGGGCGAGCTACGATTCGCGTGGTTTGCACTTCACCAGCACGCTATGTGCGGTCAAGGTGCCGCCCGACATGATTGAGGCGGTGGTAAGCGCAATAAACCGATACCATGAGGTGACGCATAATTACGAGCGGAACCACCCCTACAACGTCTGGTTCACCGTGATCGCCGAGTCCAAGGAGCGCATACGACAAATTCTGGACGAAATATCGGCCGACACGGGGGTGGGGGAGATACGCAACATGCCGGCGCTGAAGAATTTCAAGATAAGGGTGGACTTCAAGTTCAAGGACGGCGCCGGCGCCAACGCCAACGGATCCAACGGCGGCGGGGAGGAGGAGGAATGAACCCGGAGATAACCGAGCTGGACAAGAAAATAATGAAGTGCCTTCAGGACGACATGCCCTCCACCCTTACGCCGTACAAGGACATAGCCGAGTCCTCGGGGACGACCGAGGAGCAGGTGATAGCCCGGATAAACCTCTACAGGGAAAAAAAATGGATTCGGCGGTTCGGGGCGACCCTTCGCCACGCCAAGGCAGGGTTCAAGGCCAACGGTATGGGCGTTTGGAAGGCCCCCAATTCGGAGGACAGACAGAGGCTGGGCGAGGAGATGGCCTCGTTCCGCGAAGTCAGCCACTGCTACGAGCGTTCATCCTTTCACGACTGGCCCTACAACCTTTTTACGATGATACACGGCGAATCAAAGGAGGACTGCGAGGCGGTCGCGCGAAGGATATCGGAAAAAACGGGGCTCAAGGAATACGCCATGCTCTACAGCGCCCGCGAGTTCAAGAAATCCTCGATGAAATATTTTTAGCAGGGGAGGAATGGTGTTGTGACTCCGCACGCAACCGGAAAGCAGTTGCTCGTCGTCGGAACGGTCGCCATTGACTCCGTCGAGACGCCGTTCGGGAAGGCGGAGGACGTCCTGGGTGGGTCCGCGACCTATTTTTCCGTGGCGTCCAGTTTTTTCACAAAGGTCAGGCTCGTCGCGGTGGTTGGGGAGGATTTTCCTGAACAACACTTCGACCTGTTCAAAAAGCACGGCGTCAACGTCGCCGGGCTAGTCAAGGCGAGGGGGAAGACCTTCAGGTGGAAGGGCTCCTACGGGTACGACCTCAACGTCGCCAACACGCTGGAGACCAAATTGAACGTCCTGGTGCAATTCGACCCCACGCTGACGGAGGAGGAAAAACTCACCCCCTTCGTGTTCTTGGCCAACATAGACCCCGACCTTCAGCTAAGGGTTCTAAACCAATTGAGGCAACCCGCGTTCGTCGCGTTGGACAGCATGAACCTCTGGATAGAAACCAAGAAAGAGCCGCTCCTAAAGGCGATGGGGATGGTGGACATGGTGGTGCTCAACGAGGCGGAGGCTAGGGAGCTTACGGGAATGTCGAACCTCATCAAGGCCGCCAAGGAAATCCGGAGGCTCGGCGCGTCCATCGTCGTCATTAAGCAGGGGGAATACGGCGCGCTCGGAATCTTTGAGGACGAGGTTTTCAGCGCGCCCGCCTATCCGCTTGAGGACGTCTTCGACCCTACGGGGGCCGGGGACTCCTTCGCGGGAGGCATGATGGGATACCTGGCGAGGCAGGGGAAGATAACCGGCGACAACCTGCGGCAGGCGATGATAGTGGGGAGCGCCGTCGCCTCGTACAACGTGGAGGCGTTCAGCCTCGGTCGGCTCACCCAGCTCTCCTTCAACGACATAGTCAACCGGTACAACGAGATAAAGCGCATCACGGTGTTCGACGACTTCGCCCACTAAGAGGTTTCCGCAAACCTACATGGCCTGTAATTTCGAACAACGGCGAAAAATCCGGTGGAGATTTTTAGCATCGTCCAGGATGACACTCGGTCTCGTAAGCCGCTTCCCTTGCGGCTGAAATGAGGATAATAGCGGGACTGGCCAAAGGGTGCGCGTTGTCAGGACCGGGGAGGGAAAAGATACGGCCCACTCCGGACAAGGTCCGGCAGGCGCTTTTCAACATAATCGACGTCGAGGGGGCGGTTTTTCTGGACCTTTTTTCCGGAACGGGAGCGGTCGGGTGCGAGGCGATAAGCAGGGGCGCCACAGAAGTGGTGATGGTGGACGCGTCGCGCAAGGCGGCGCGAATCATCAAAAATAACGTGGAAAAAACCACGCGGGTCGCGAAATCAAAGGCAAACGCGCGGATAATCACGCGGGACGCCGAGGATTTCCTCCGAGGGGCTGACGGTCCTTACGACGTCATTTTTTGCGATCCGCCTTACGAATGGGACGGCAAAAACCGCCTGGTGGAGCTTGTGTTTGAACGCGGGTTGCTTAGGTATGGGGGAAGTCTCGTATTGGAGTGCGCGCATAGGGACGTCGGAGAGGTGTCGCGCGAGCCGCGGGATATAAGAAGATACGGCGACACGGCCCTCCTTATTTTCGGGTAGTATCATGAATCATGGAAAGTAACATGTCGGGTTACGGATGGCTTTTTCCAGCGGTCTTTGCCGTCTTGGTTGGCGCGGTATTTTTTCTGCTTGGCCGGGCCGCCGCCGGATGGCGCGCGGGGGATGACGGCAACCTGCAAAAGATTCTCAACGAACGGCTCATGGAGCAGACCCAAAGGCTCGTCGAGACGATAGGCCGCGCCCGCGAGGAGAGCAAGGACGTCATCGGTACGGGGTTGAGCCACACCCAGCAAAAACTTTCGGAGTCCCTTTCCCAGGGGCGCGCCGAACTGGCCGATCGGCTGGAAAAAACCCAGAAGCTTCTTGCCGACAGGCTTGAGAACCTTGTCAGGGAGACGGCGGAGATAAAGGCCGCGTCCGGCAGGATGCTCGAAATAGGCGGGGACATAAGGAACTTAAGCCAGATACTGGACGGGCCAAAGGGGAGGGGCGGATTCGGCGAGTTCCAGTTGGAGCTGATGTTGAAGCAGGCGATACCCGCCGACAGGTTCGCCCTTCAATACGAGGTGGAAGCCGGCAGGGTGGCGGACGCCGCGATCTTGTTCAAGGACGCCGTGCTTTGCATAGACAGCAAGTTCCCGCTGGCCAACCTGCAAAAGCACTACGACATGAAGGAGCCCTCCCCGGAAAAGGACAAGTTGCTTGCGCTGTTTTACGCGGACGTGAAGAACAGGGGAAGGGAGATAAGCAAAAAATACGTCGTTCCGCCAAAAACGCTCGGTTTTGCGGTCATGTTCATTCCGGCGGAGGCGGTGTTCCTTGAGATTATCTCCAACAGCGAGCTTCACAAGGCGCTGATGGACATGCGGGTGGTGCCGGCCTCGCCGAATTTCCTCTACGTATATTTTCAGGCGCTCGCCATAGGGTTCGCGGGAATGGCGGTGGAGGAGCGCGCGAAGGAGATGTTGGGGGCGCTTTCGGAGTTGAAGGTGAATTTTGAGAAGTTTCAGGACACCCATGCCACGCTAGGAAAACACATAATGAACGCCTCAAACATGTTTGGGCAGTCCGAGAAGCACGTGGCCCGCATTTCCAACACGCTCGAAAACCTCCGCCTGGGCCAGTCCGAGCCGCCGCCGGAAGCGCCCAACGACAAGGCGCAGTAGAACCAACGGGCCCGGACAACGGCAAACACTTCCCAACGTTCAAGGCAACCAGTCGTGCCGGCAAACTTTTCCGCCGGATGAAACAGGAGCCGATAGGGGTGCTTCGGACTTAGGAGCATCGCCGGGGCGGTCAAGACGCGCCGGAATAACGGCTTTCCTACTGCGCCGCGGCGGGATTGGAAAAACGGAAATGACGCCGCGACGGGCGACGGAGTGGCGGGCCGGCCGCGCGGATTAGTTTATGGAGTTCAAATATCCCGCGCCTATCAACAGGTCCTGGCCGTTAACCAGGAAATAATTGAACGCGCCCTTGAGGGAGGCGGAATCGACGTCACATCCGTCGGGGTTGCCGCAGTAGGATCCAAATTCTATCTTGTATGCGGCGCCGCTTACCGGCTCCCTCATGACGGTGAAGGCGTAGCTTTGCCTGTCGGAGGGCTCTTTGTAGGTTCGTATCATCATGTCGTTGGCGAGCTGAATCTTAAAATGGGAGTGCCTGACGACCCAAAGTTTGGCGCGCTCCCAATACAGGTTGCATTGTTCGCCTTCGCACCCGACGGTTTCGCCGAGGTCCGCCGCAGGGGCCAGCGCGTCGGTGACCCGCTGGCTCTGCGTTGCGCAGGCGAAAAAGGCAAGAATGATGAACACGGCCGCCGTACTTTTCACGGAGCAAATCCTCCCAAATGCGAAAACCACCGGGCAAATCAACCCGGCGAAATCAATTATAAACTAATTATGAGAAATAGTAAACTATTATCCGGTCGGCCCCGGCCCAGGCTTATTGCCGGCCGCGTTAAATTCCCCGCCGGAGAGCCACAGGCGGCCCCGCCACCCGGGTTCAGACGTCCATTATGAAATGCTTGCTTAACTTCAATTCCTGGCTTCCGTAGTTGGAGCCCATGGCCTCCCCGTAGCCGACCGGCGGCGGGGCCGCCATCCTTTCGAAGCGCAACTTGAAGAAAAGCTGGCCGTCCTCGATCTTGAACGGCACGTCGTGGGGCCTCACCTCAAGCACGGCCTTGGTCCCCCGTCGTTTGCCGTCGCCGAAGCCGGAGTCGAAAAAACCGGCGTAGTGGGTCCTAAGCTCGCCGCTTCCGGCGTCGAACTCCACCATCTCCGCGGCGTATTCAAGCGGCACGCGCACCCTCTCCTTCGAGGCGAAGATGTAAAATTCCTCGGGCTCCAGGATGAGGAAATCCTCGTGGGGTGACTCTATAGGCTCCCAAAAGTCGCGCACGTGGTATTTGGCGGGGCGGGAGAGGTCGATGACGGAGCTATTTTTTTTCGCCATGTACCCTATAATCCCGTGCGGGCGGTCGGTGCGAGTCTCAACCCCCAGAAAAAGGCCGCCGTTAATCACCGGCCATATTTTGGAGCCGTCGTTTCCGAACAGAAGCGGCTTTTTCGAACACAACTCGCCAAGCTCCTCGTCCCCGACCGTGGCATTTCCCCGAAAGAGCCTCAGCTGGTTGAGGGACAGGCCGGTGCGGACCTTTATGGTGAAGGAGCGCGGCACTATCTCCAAATAAAGCCCGCCCGAATACCCCCGCTGGACGTCCTCAAACCTGTGGCACTTGTCGGTTATCACCCTCGTGAATATGTCGAGCCTTCCGGTTGACGACTTCGGGTTTGCGCGTCCTCGAACCGTCTCCGGAAGGGCCAGGCACTCCAAAAGCGGCGCGAGGTAAACGTTGCCTCGCTCCAGTATCGCTCCGCCGGTCAGGTCTATCTCGTACATGCTAAGCCGCTTTATCGCGTCGAGAACCGTCCCCTTTTGGGGAAGGAAGGAGCTTCTTATCCTGTAGGCCTTCCTTCCTAGGCGCAGATCCATGCTGGAGGGCTGGAATTGACGACTTCGTACCGGCGCTTCGGCAAAGATGGCCTTTTGCGAGACGAGCGCCTTGAGCTCCTGCATCGGTAGAACTCCGGGGGACGAGCCGGTCGTGCCGGTTTTTTTCATGTTGAATATTAAACCCCATTAGGATGGGATTGTGTGAGTAAAAAAAAGGCCGGGGCCGCCTTGTCGACGCCCCCGGCCGTGGCCGTTGTGCCACAGAAAACCATAATCAGCTACCCGGCCTGTTGTTAGCCGTTCGGCGACCGCCGGGTATTTTTGATGTGTTTCCTATTTCTTCTTTTTTGCTGATTTCTTCTTAGCGGTTTTCTTGGCCGCCTTCTTCTTTGCTGGCATCAGTATTATCCTCCTTTCTTGTTCAGGTTTTTTGGGTAAGAACTCAAACCTGCGGTTACAACCATTTACTTGATTCCAATATCAAGTTGCTTCTCTTCGTATTTTTTAAGGAGTTGTTCAACCGCATTTCTAAAAAGGACCGCTTTGGTAACCTGAAGTTCCTTTGCAATCTTATTGAGCATGTCCACCTGATCCTCGTAAAGATGAGTCGTTACGGGCACCTTTTTTTTTACGTTAGCGGCCATCGTTATTAACCGTTTCCACCACCAATAATTTCAAATAATGTTGTTTGATTCCATTTATACATATTCGCCATGGGGAAATATTCGCACATATTCGAGTTTAATGCAAGTGCTTTTTTTTAATAATTTGGCGCTGTCAACTCTGGCGCAACATTTCCGGGAACATATCTTCCCGATTCAGGCCGGAGGGTCGGTTTAAGATGGGCGGGCTAGTAAAGGATGTTGCCGATGTTTCTAACTGACTCGCCCCCTTTTTTTCGTCGCTGTTAAAGCCGGGTCGGAAATGCTATATTTTGAATTGTTATGGAAACAGTCTCCATCAACCGAAACACCAAGGAAACGCGGATAAGCCTTTCGCTTAAAATCGACGGTTCCGGCGAAAGGGAAGTCTCGACCTCTGTTCCGTTTCTCGACCACATGATCAGCCAGCTAGCCCAGCACGGTTTTTTCGACATTAGGATAAAGGCCGAGGGGGACACCCAAATCGACTTTCACCACACGGTGGAGGACTGCGGCATCGCCCTTGGCCAGGCGTTCTCCAAGGCGCTTGGGGACAAGAAGGGCATAACAAGGTTCGGCCACGCGTCGGTGCCGCTTAACGAGGCGCTCGCCTCGGTGGCGGTGGACATTTCAGGGAGGCCGTGCTTCGTTTTTGTCGGCGAGTTGCCGAAGGCAAAGATAGGGGATTTCGACGCGGAGCTGGTCGAGGAGTTCCTTCAGGCTTTCTCGAACTCGGCGGGGCTGACCCTGCACGTCGAGGTTGAGCGCGGGAGCAACCTGCACCACATAGCCGAGTCGATTTTCAAGTCGCTCGCCCGCGCGCTGGACGCCGCGACCAAACAGGAGCCGCGCTCGTCGGGTGTGCCTTCCACAAAAGGCGTGCTCTAATCCAAGCGACAAGAATAATAACCCGCAGATTTCGCGGATTGACAGAGATGGGAAAAAATGGGGTTATATCGGCGTCAATCGGCGTCAGCCCTCAGTTCGGCTCTCGCTTCTCGTCCTGTTCGCATGGCTAACAGGGAACGTGCGGATGACAATCTACGCGGCTCCTCGGTTAATTTCTTTCATCCGCTTGGTCGGTTGGCGGGGAGTGCCGGCGCGGATTTGTCGGCGTTAACGCGGGGAAAATATGATAGCCATCGTTGACTACGGAATGGGCAATCTCAGGAGCGTCCAAAAGGCTTTCGAAAAGGTCGGCGCTCCCGCGATAATAACGCGCGACGCCGGGTTCATAGCCTCGTCCTCCGGCCTTGTGCTTCCCGGCGTGGGGGCGTTCGGGCTTTGCATGGAGCGTCTGACGGGCTATTCGCTGGTTTCCCCCATAAAGTCTTACATCAAGTCGGGCGGGCCGTTTTTGGGCATTTGCCTGGGGATGCAACTGTTGTTTGAGGAAAGCGACGAGTTCGGCCCACAGACGGGCCTCGGGGTGTTGAAGGGGCGGGTGACGCGGTTCTCGAAGCCCGGCCTTAAGGTGCCGCACATGGGGTGGAACAACGTCAAAAAGACCAAGGATTCGGCATTGTTCGACGGAATAGGCGACGACTCATTTTTCTACTTCGTCCACTCCTACTATGTCGAGCCTGCTGAGGAGGTGGCCTCCGGCGTCACGGATTATGGTGCGCCGTTCGTTTCATCGGTCGAGAAGGGGAACGTTTACGGCACCCAGTTTCATCCTGAGAAAAGCCAAAAATCCGGATTAAGGATGCTTGAAAATTTTGCGCGGTTGGCCGGTAACGGATGAGCAAAGGGCGCCGTGGTCTCGGGGCGTACGCGGCGTGGATTGGTTTGGCTTCAATGATAGCCTACACGCAGAGGACGCCGAGGTTCATGAACCGATGGGCCTTCAGGGCGCTGTTGTTTACAGCCTACCACTTGTGGCAAAGCAGGCTCAAAGTCGCCCTAGAACATCTAAAAATAGCGTTCCCTGAAGCCGGCGAGAAAAACCTTTTGGATGTGGCCCGCCGCTCATACAGGAATCTGGCGGAATTTTGCGCCGAGTTCTGCCTTATGCCGGGGCTGACGAGGGAGAATGTGAACCGTAGCGTCAGGTTTGCCGGCCTTGAGCTCCTCGACGAGGCGTTCAAACGCGGGAAGGGGGTCGTTTTGGTCTGGGCGCATTATGACAATTTCGAGCTGGTCAACTACGCCCTGGCGCTGAAGGGGTATCCCGTTTACACGCTTATAAGGGAGGTGGACAACCCGATGATAGACTCCATGCTGAACAAGATACGCGAAGCCTCGGGGCAAAGAATAATAAAGCGCGACGGCGCGGCGTCCGAGGTTATTAAAAGGCTTCGCGAAGGGGCGATAGTAACGATAGCGACGGATCAGAACGCGCTTTTCAACCACGTGTTCGTGAGATTTTTCGGCCGGTGGGCCTCAACGATAAAATCCCCGGCGGTCGTCCATCTTCGCACCGGGGCGCCCATAATTCCCGTGTACTCGACCCGGGAGGAGGACGGCTCCCATTCCGCCAGGTTTTTGCCGGAAATCAAAATATCCCCCGACGGCAACATGAAGAAGGACATAGCGTCGATCACGCAGAAAATTGCCGACGTCCAAGCGGGGTTCATAGCCGAGAGACCGGAATTCTGGCTTTGGTTGCACCGTCGGTGGAAGATACAGCCGGACGAAAAAGAGTTGGAGGCCTTGAACGCCCGATGATGTTGATTGAAAAAACGGCGGCGAGGCGCATATTGGTTCGCGCCCCGAACTGGCTGGGGGACGCGATTATGTGCGTGCCGGCGATAAGGGGGCTGGCGGAGGTCTTCGAGCCGGAGGAGATTGTCGTACTCGCCCGGTCCAGCCTGGACGGATTGTACGAGAGGTACGCGTTCATCAGACGCGTCCAATACATAACCATTAAGAATTCCCGCCGTGTGCACAAGGAGATGTCGAACTCCGGCTTCGACGCATTTTTTCTTTTTACAAACTCGTTTGGGTCGG
The DNA here is from genome assembly GCA_016194375.1 of Nitrospinota bacterium. Taxonomy (GTDB): domain Bacteria; phylum Nitrospinota_A; class UBA7883; order JACRGQ01; family JACRGQ01; genus JACQEX01. The sequence goes on along the minus strand of JACQBU010000084.1, from coordinate 6,121 downwards.
CGCTTGAAGCGCGCCTGACAAAATGTCCCGTCCGCGTCGGTTACGGCGGCAACTTCCGCGGGGTTTTGCTCACGCACGTCGTGCCTAAATGGAAGCGGGTCCACATGGCGGACTACTATTTAAACCTGGTGAGGCCGTTCGGCGCCCACAAGTTTTCCCAACACCAGGAATTTCCCGTACTAAAGGAGGAGGCCGATTTCGCGGACGAAATAAAAGGGCTTGACGGCGCCGTCGGCCTGCCGCTCGGGGCGCAGTACGGAAGGGCAAAATGCTGGCCCCACAAACATCTGAAGTCCCTCATAAAACTTATCGCCTCTCATGGGCGGAGGGCGGTGTTGTTCGGGACGAAAAACGACTGCCTGCAGGCGGAGGTGCTGGAAACCGTAGCGCCGGAGGCCGTGGTCAACCTAGCGGGAAAAACCACGATTGGCCAGATGGCCGCGGTTATGGCGAAATGCGACTGGGTTGTGGCGAACGACTCGGGTCCGCTTCACGTCGCCGCCGCCGTTGGCGTCAAGACGGTCGCGATTTTCGGGCCGACTGACCAGGCCAGGACTGCGCCAACGACCGAGCGCGTTAGGATTTTGACCCGGAACGTTGATTGTTCGCCGTGCTTTCGTAGGGAATGCAATAGGGACCACCGATGCATGGAGGCTATAAGTGCCGAGGAAGTCTGGGCCGTCGTCGCCGAAGGGGCGGAGGTGAAATCTGTCGCCGCGGATTATGAAAGGAATTAGTTTTTTCTTACTTCAGGTGTTATTCGCCGCCGCGGCCTGCGGCTCGGCCGTGGCGGACGAAGGGGAAAAAACAAGGGTGGGCGGCTTGGTTGAACTCGTTTACCTGGACGACAGAGGGATTGGATGGACCGGTTCGGAGGCGACTTTTTACCCGCGCGTAAAACTGGACATATCGCACGGGATTTCCGAGGACGCGCTTGCGAGAATTTCCGGCGAGTGGCAACCGACCGCAAGCCCCTATTCGCGCGCGTACCACGCGCTCGCACAGCCGGAGGGGAGGATAGACGACGCCTATCTGGAGTTTTCCCGCCTTTTTGAAAACACGGCTCTACGCCTGGGAGCCGTTAAGGTTCCATTCGGCCAGTTCGACACGCTTGCATTAAACCCCGAATCCATGCCCATTAGCTTCCTCCGAACTCGCGGGTGGGATTATGGAGCAAGACTGGACTCCCGGTTTCAATGGTTCGACCTTTCGTTGGCGATTGTAAATGGCGAAGGGACGGCCGGAACCGACGCCAATTCCGACAAATCGTTTGCCGCCAGGGTGGTTTTTCCGGCGCAATCGGGCGATATTTATCCCGAGACGCTTGAGGTGACCAATTTTCCCAATCCCGCCAGGGCGAACCCGGACGGAGCCTTCGGATGGCATTTTGGCGTCAGCGGATACAACGGGACAAAATATTCCACCCCCATAAAACAGCGAAACAACCATTACGGGGCGGACCTGAGGCTGGACTATTCAATTTTTTCCATGATGGCTCAGTACACGTTCCTCGAGGGGGGATTTACCGACCCCTCTATGAACAATCTCACGCAGGGGCAAATTACGGCGCTTGTCGACCAATTCCAATATTCTTCCCACGTGGCGGACATTCTAAGCGCCAACGACAGCTTCCCCAGGGCGCAGGCAATCGTTGTCGAGGTTGTCGCGGGCCTCTCGGGCAAGACTATGGTCTCCGCGATGGGGGAGCTTTACAAACCGGACGTTGACTCCGACGCCACTCCGCAACAAAGGCTGAAACAGCGGCTCGTGCTGGGCGTCAAGCACGACGTCAAAAAGAACGTGTCTCTCGGTTTATTTTACGTCAAGACTTACAATCCGGCATTTGGCGTGTCTGGAAACGTGGTCGAGTCCGATTCCTGGAAGGGGGACGACGTCTTGACGGCCGCCGCCGCCGTCTCCTTTTAGACCCGCCAAATTCCGGGCCACAGACCAAAGCCGATGCGCGGCAAACCCTAAACAGGGAAGAATCGGACGCCGTAGAAACAAAGGAGGTTTTTAATGAAAAAAATTGAGGCTATAATAAAGCCGCATAAGCTGGACGACGTCAAGGACATGCCTTACGCAAATCGGAATTGCCGAAATGACGCTGACGGAGGTTAGGGGGTTCGGCCGACAACGCTGGCACAGGGAAATATGCAAGGGTAGGGAATACCGCATAGACTTCATACCAAAGGTTTAAATGGAAATTATTATTGAGGATTTAATGGTGGAAGAGGACGTTGAGGCCATTATAGGCTCGCTACGCACCGGCTCCATCGGCGACGGCAAGAGATTTTTCCAGTCGGTGGATGAGGCGGTCCGCTTCCGCGCCGGCGAAGAAGGATATGGAGCCATTTAACATGTCCACAAGGCTGGGCACCACCATCACAAAAAAGATAATGGAGGAGCAACGGCAGTTTCCCGGAGCCAAAGGGGATTTTTCCGGGATGCTTTACGAGTTGGTGGTCGCGCTGAAGGTCATCGCTTACGAGGTGAACAAGGCGGGGCTCATGAACATTCTCGGGCAGGCCGGAACCACCAACGTACAGGGGGAGATACAGCAAAAGCTCGACGTTTTCGCCAACACCACGATAATCCACAAGATGGACCACACGGGGTACCTATGCGGGATGGCTTCCGAGGAAGTGGAGGGGATAATCGAGATAGCCGACAAACACCCGCAGGGTGGGAAGTACGTCCTGCTGTTCGACCCGCTTGACGGGTCCACGAACATTGACGTAAACGTGAGCATTGGAACCATTTTCTCCATTTACAAGAAAAAGTCGAACAATCCCAAATGCGCCATGGAGGATTTTCTGCAGCCTGGGTCGAACCTGTTGGCGGCCGGTTATGCCGTTTACGGATCCTCCACGATGTTCGTTTACAGCACCGGTCTGGGCGTTCATGGATTCACCCTGGATCCCGGCGTGGGGGAGTTCATCCTTTCGCACCCGAACATCAAGTCGCCCCCAAAAGGCCGCATCTACAGCGTAAACGAGGGGAACAGGGCTTATTGGGACGACAGGATGAAAAAAATGGTCGGTTATTTTACCGATGAGGACGAGGCCACCGGCCGCCCCTACTCGTCGCGCTACATCGGTTCGCTGGTGGCGGATTTCCACCGGAACCTTATGCTAGGGGGGATATTCATGTATCCGCCCGACAGGAAAAGCCCCGGTGGGAAACTAAGGCTGATGTACGAGGCGATTCCGCTTGCGTTCATCGCCGAACAGGCCGGCGGCGGGGCCGTCAACGCAAATGGCGAAAGAATACTGGAGATACAACCGGAAAGCCTCCATCAGCGAACGCCGCTTTTCATAGGTAGCAAGGAGGAAGTCGAGATATCCAAAAGGTTTCTCGCGGGGGGCTAAGATTTTCTTTTTGTGGATTTGAGGCCCAGGTGCGAGGAGGCAAATTCGCGGCGAACCGCCTCCATCAGGGACGGGTTTGTGAACAGGTCGCACACCGTGGCGGTAAGCGCCGCCGACGCCTTAAGCATGGCGTCCATCCCCTTCTTCGACGTGACAGCCTTGAGAAAATCCCGAGAATGGTTCACAACGTCAGGGCCGGACACGGCGAATTCCGGGTGGAGCGCCGGGACCACCTGCGATAGGTTGCCGATGTCAGAGGAACCTATCTCCTCGTTTTCGGGGGTTCCGCCGTCCCTTAGCCCTACGGCGTCCATATGCTTCCTGAAGACCTTGCCCATAGTCCTGTTCGGCTCGAACGGCAAGTAAAAAACCGGGTTCTTTACCACCTTTAGTTTGCATCCGGTCGCGGTGGCGGCGGCGCGGGCGCATTTGACGACCTTTTCCAGCACAAATTCAAAATCCCCGACGGTCAATCCGCGTACGAAGAACTTCGCGGATGCAAATTCCGGAATTATGTTGGGCGCGTCGCCTCCCCGGGTGATTATGCCGTGCACGCGGCTAAAGTTCGGGGTCTGCTGGCGCATGGCGTTCACGCCGTTGAAGAGCATTATGACGGCGTCTAGCGCGTTGATTCCGTGTTCGGGATGCGCGGCGGCGTGGGACGACTTTCCGAAAAATTTAAACTCCAGCTCCATCACGGCGAGCATGCGGGCAACGGCGCGGTTTCGGTTGGAAGGATGCGCCATTATGACCGCGTCAATCCCCTTAAACCATCCTTCCCTTATCATAAGCAACTTGCCGCCGCCCCCCTCTTCGCCGGGGGTGCCGACGACCTTCAACGTCCCGCATCTCTTCCCCAAAATCCGCTTGGCGGCGACGGCGGAGCCATATGCGGCGGCGGCAATCATGCTGTGTCCGCACGCATGCCCCAAGTTTGGGAGCGCGTCGTACTCCGCAAGTATTGCGACGACCGGTCTTTGGCGGCCGCCGCGCCACGAAGCCTCGAACGCGGTGCCAAGTTTTTTTCTGCCGAGCCGAATCTTGAATCCTTCCTTCGCCAATGCGTCGGTTATCCGACCGGCGGCAAAATGCTCCTTGAAATTGAGCTCGGGTTTTTCAAAGATGCGGGAGTTCAACGCGGACATCGCGTGCGCGAGCGCTCCGATCTCCCTTTTGGCGGCCGCTAGGAAATTCACGCCATTATGTTCCTTGCTATGCGTATGTAGTTCAGCTCCTTCGGAATCTGCTCGTTTTCGCAGTAGTTGGAGCCGGCCAGAATCTTGAGGTCGGCAAGGGTGCGCTCGTCCCCCTCGAACTCCACGGTTTCCAACTCTTTGTCGGCCGCCATGCCGCCCGCCTCCAGTATGTCCAGGACGGATCTCGCGTCGAATTTTCTTCCGTCCACTATCAAAAAGGCGTCCGTGCCGTGCTCCTCCACCACTATCGTGACGTAATATGCCGGGCGCGCATGGAACCCGACCGGCTTGGGCACGGGCAAGGTGACGCGCGAAATGCGGGCCAAGCGCGACATTATTTGCTCCGCCGCCCTTTTCCCCATCATCATGTACCTATGCGCGAAGAAGAGCGAGAAGTTGGAGATAAGCCCGAGGACGAGCTTCTTGTCCACTATGCGGGAAATCTCACCCTGGCCCACGTGCGCGTAGGCCTCGCTCTCGTGACGCTCGTAAAAGTGGATGAGCCACCTCGCCATCTCCAGAAGGTGCATCGGCATTGAGATGAGCGTCCGCAGGGAGATGACGTCCTCGCCGACGGTGGCGCTGTCCGCCGTTCGGATGTGAGTGTCGTACTCCGACTGAAGGTTGTGGAGCGAGCTTTCCAATATCTTCACCTTTGTTTCGTTGACGCGGGCCGGAATCATTTGTTCAAACTCGTCCGGCGGGGTCCTTTTGCCGTAATGATCCCGGTGGACCTTGACGGAGATGCGTCGGTAGCTTTCGGCGATGTGCATTATCATCCGCTCGCTGGACTTATAATTCCTCATCTCCACGTTGCGGGGTAGCTTGACAGTCGCGATTATTTCTTTGAACTCGGTCGCGGTCTGGCCGGCAAGGTCCAAGGCGCACCCCCTCCTTCCAAGCTCCCCCACGGCCTCGTTTATGAGCGCCATAACAACGCCATTCAAATTATCCATCGCCGTCTGGCCCTGGTTTAGGAATTCCGCCCCGTATTGCGCGGGTTCCACGGGGTTGTATTCGTGATATCGGTATAGGACATGGCTCAATTGGAACGCGGATATCGCGAAATTTCGGATGCTGGCGATTATCTCCCTGAAGTAATACCAAGTGATGTTTTCCTTAGCCCCGTGGTCGTCCAAAAAAACCTCAAGTTTCTCTGCTTCGTTCATGAGGTTGAAGTAAAATTGGTTGTTGAAGTCCCGCCTGTTTAAAAGGACGATTCCGGCAAGCCGAAAAAACGGCACGACTCTTTCCTCCAAAGGCTTTATGAACTGCTCCTCGGAGATGATGGTTTGGAGTGAGTGCTGGGGGGGAGGCAGGCCGCGGCCTAACGTATTTTCTTCCGACCCTGTCGCAACTTGGGGTTCTAGCGCCATAATGACCACATTTTACCTGATTATGTGAAAAAAAGGGCGCCCAAGGGGCAAGGGCTATTTCCCGGGGCCCTTGTTTATCGTGTTGGCGGTGAACAACTCCCGCGCAAGCCTGGAGGCGATTTCGCCGGACTTAACCTCGTAACTTTCATTTTTTATCTGTTTGCGAAACTTATTGACT
>JACQBU010000114.1 GCA_016194375.1 Nitrospinota bacterium | reverse complement strand
CCTACCTACGCAGGACGTGAGGCGAGAATCAAACCGAGGGTGGGTACAGGCAAGATTGCCTGTACCTACCAAGGCCGATGCGGACGCGGATTGCTTCGCTACGCTCGCAATGACAAATACTTGTCATCGCGAGACCTCTGAAAGAGGTCGTGGCGATCCCCATAAATTTCAAACTGAGCCACCACCCGCGTCCCAGTTTTCACGGGCATGACACAAATTCTTAAGCGGACATCGGGTACCGACGGAGGCGCGCGCTTGCGGACGGATGCTTTAGCGGCTATATTTTCATCATGGTGGCCTTTGAAACTCTTAATTCCCGCCCACAGGGGCCCGTCTGATTTATGTCGAGACAAATCGTCGTCAAGCCGTTCGAGCTTGTGGGGGACCTAGTCGTAAAAATAGTTAGGGGGACCGGCCTGATGGGCCTGTTCGTGGCCGACACAATAAAATGGGTTTTTAGGAGGCCCTTCAAGGTTCGGGCGGCGGTCGAACAGATGGTGGAGGTGGGGGTCAACTCCTTTCCGGTGGTTTTTTTCACCGCCGTCTTCACCGGCATGGTGCTGGCCCTGCAAAGCCACACGGGGTTCAAGCGGTTCGGGGCCGAAAGCATGGTCGGCACCGTCGTGGGGCTCTCCATGACGCGCGAGCTCGGCCCCGTGCTGACCGCGCTCGTCGTCACCGGCCGAGCCGGTTCGGCCATGACGGCGGAGCTTGGCACCATGCGGGTCACCGAGCAGATTGACGCCCTTTACACCCTTGCCGCGAATCCGATAAAACACCTCGTCGTTCCGCGCGTTGTGGCCGGCACCGTCATGCTTCCCCTCCTGACGGCGCTTGCGGACATCGTGGGCATTTTGGGCGGTTTTGTGGTAGGCGTCATCCTATTGGGCGCCAATCCGGTGGTGTATATGGAGAGCACCTACGACCACATGGAGTTGAACGACGTATTTTCGGGCCTTTTCAAGTCCATGGTGTTCGGGTTCATTATATCCATCGTCGGTTGTTACCAGGGGTTTTACACCGAGGGGGGGGCCGAGGGGGTCGGCGCCGCCACCACCAAGTCCGTCGTGATGGGTTTCATGCTGATATTCATAGCGAACTACATTCTAACTGCGCTGTTGTTCTAGGGAGGTGGCGGCTTCGTGATTTACTGCGAGGAATTGTACAAGAGTTTCGGCTCGAAAAAAGTCCTGCAAGGGATAAACCTCCACATACCCAAGGGGGAAAGCACCGTAATAATCGGCGGCTCCGGCTCGGGGAAAAGCGTCCTGATAAAACACATCATCGGCCTTCTAAAGCCGGACTCCGGCCGGGTCGTGGTGGACGGGCAGGTGGTCGGCGACCTCGACGAGGACGACCTCAACGAATTTAGGAAGAAATTCGGGATGCTCTTCCAGGGGGGGGCGCTGTTCGACTCGCTGACGGTCGGCGAGAACGTGGGGTTCGCGTTAAAGGAGCACACGACCATGGCGGACGCCCAAGTCGGCTCCAGGGTGAGGGAATGCCTCGATATGGTCGGCCTCGGAAACGGCGGCGTGGAGAGCCTTATGCCCTCCGAGCTGTCGGGCGGAATGAAAAAACGGGTCGGCCTCGCGCGGGCCATCGCCATGAACCCCCAGATAATACTTTTTGACGAGCCGACGACGGGGCTCGACCCTGTCATGGCCGACGTCATCAACGACCTAATAATCAAGACCACGAAGGCGCTTAAGGTGACCTCCGTGACCATAACGCACGACATGGTGAGCGCCAACCGGATAGCCGACAAGATAGCGATGATATACGAGGGAAAAATTGTGGCCTTCGGCACGCCGGATGAGATAATGTTCCAGCAGACGGACCCGGTCGTGAAGGAGTTCGTCGAGATAGGGCGGATAATCCGCCAGACCGAGGCCGTGCAACGGCGCGCATAAAAGGAGGCGGGTGGTGAAGAATTTTAGCGTCGAGGCCAAGCTGGGCTTCTTCATAATCGCCGCCGTCACCGCCCTCTTCTACCTCACGTTCATGATAGGGGGGAAAAAGCTTTTCGGGTACGGGGCCGCCGGAAGGACGATGGTAATCTATTTCGACTCCATCGTCGGCGTTTCCGAAAAATCCGACGTGAGAATGGCGGGTGTGAAGGTGGGCGAGGTCGCAAAAATCGCCCTTGAGGACTACAAGGCGAAGGTTTACGTGAACCTTTACGGCGACTACAAAATCCCGGAGGATTCGGTCGCGACGATTCAGGGGAAGGGGTTGCTGGGGGAGAAGTTCATAGAGCTAAGGGCCGGAAATTCTAGAAAATACCTGGAGAACGGCGGAAAAATCACCAGAAGCATCCCCCCCGCCAACATTGACGACCTGGTGGCGAAACTTTCCGACTCGCTCGACGACATAAAAAAGGTCACGCGCTCGCTGGGCGATTCGTTCGGGACGGAGGACGGCAAGGAGGGGCTGAAGTCCATCATCAAGAACCTTTCCCAATTCAGCGAGGTGGTCGGCGGTAACAAGGAGAGGCTCAACGCCATAATAGACAACGTGGAGAAGGCCACCAAGGTCATGCAGTTGATGCTCGCGGAAAACAGGGAAAACCTGAAGGGGACGATGGAAAACTTCAAGGCCATGTCCAAGAGCATATCGGAGCAGGCGCCGGAGCTCCTCGCGAACCTCGACCGGGCGGCCGCCGGAATACGCGCCGTGGTGGACGAAAACCGCGCCAACCTCCGGGAGGGCACGGCGAACATCAAGGAGGCGGCCGGCAACCTAAACGGCGTGCTCACCGACAATAGGGAAAACTTCAAGACCGCGATGGACAACCTCAGGAAAAGCTCCGAAAAACTGGACGCGGTTCTGGCGAGCGTCAGGCAGATAACCGACAAACTGGAAAAAGGGGAGGGGACCGTCGGCAAACTCATACAGGACGACGAGATTTACGCCGGGCTCAACGAGACCCTGGAGGGGACGAAGAGCCTCGCCAAACAGGCCGGGGTGCTCAAGGTTTCGGTGGGCGCCAGGGACGAGTTCCTCGGCTCCAGCGACCACTACACGCAGGGTTCCAGGTCGTATTTCTCCATAGGAATAAGGCCGAGGGAGGACAAGTACTACATGTTGGAGTTGAGCAACGACATTCGCAAGCCGCTGGTGGGCGGCTCGAGAAGCACGCTCAGCTCCCTTCTTTACACCTTTTACATAGCAAAAAGGTACGGCAACGTCACCCTGCGCGGGGGGCTTATGGAGTCGTCCGGCGGCGCGGCATTCGACCTGCACGGCTGGAACGACAAGCTCAAGCTCACCGTGGAGGCGTTCAACCTCGGCGGGTACGACCAGTTCTCCACACAGCCGCAGTTAAAGGTGACCGGGACGTTCTATCCGCAAAAGTACATATACCTATACGTCGGCGGGGACGAGCTTTTGAACCAGTACTACAGGACGTTCTTCGCCGGGGCCGGGTTGATGGTGGACGAGGACGACTTCAAGTTCTTCATGGCGAGATTCTTCTAAAATTATTTGTTTATTTAGGCTCGTCAAATGAATATGAGATTGCTTCGCCATGCTCGCAATGACGCGTGTTTGTCATCGCGAGACCGCCGGAGGCTGTCGCGGCGATCTCGGTGTTCTTCGAATTGAGTCGCGGACGATTGTTTTATTTCGAGGTCGTAAAAACCGACAAAAAGGCCCGCAGGGGGCTGATGCGCACCCACGGCGGGTGCGAGGTCAACACCCCCGCCTTCATGCCGGTCGGCACGCAGGCGGCGGTCAAGACGCTCTCGCCCGGGGACGTCCGTCGCACCGGCTCCGAAATGCTCCTTTGCAACACGTACCACCTGTATTTAAGGCCGGGACACAAGCTGATCGAAAAACTCGGCGGCCTCCACAAGTTCATGAACTGGCAAAAACCGATTCTCACCGACAGCGGGGGGTTCCAGGTCTTCAGCCTAAAGGGACTCGTGAAAATAACCGACGAGGGGGTGGGTTTTCAAAGCCACCTCGACGGAACCCGGTTTTTCATGACCCCCGAGCTGGCCGTGGAGATTCAGGAGTCGCTCGGCTCGGACATAATGATGTGCTTTGACGAGGTTGCGCCGTACCCCTCCACGCATGAACACCTAAAAAAGGCGCTGGAGCGAACGACGCTCTGGGCGGAGAAATGCAAATCGGCAAAAAAAAACCCGAACGCGGCGCTTTTCGGAATCGCGCAGGGGGGGACGGACCCGCTCTTAAGGGAGCGGTCGGCAAGGGAAATCGTCGGGATGGGGTTCGACGGATACGCGCTGGGCGGACTTAGCGTCGGCGAATCCGCCTCCATGATGATTGACATGGTGGACGCCACGACAAAACATCTTCCCCCGGACAAGCCGAGGTACCTCATGGGGGTGGGAACGCCGGAGGATGTTGTACGGGCCGTCGGACACGGTGTTGACATGTTCGACTGCGTGATGCCGACGAGGAACGCCCGCAACGGCTCGATTTTCACCTCGCACGGCAAGATTAACATTAGGAACGCCGCCTACGCCCGGGACCCGGCCCCGCTCGACGAGGAATGCCCGTGCGAAACGTGCAAGGGGTATTCCCGCGCCTATCTTCGGCACCTGTTTATGGCGGGGGAGATTTTGGGACTGCGCCTGAACACGATTCATAACCTGACCTACTACCAGCGGCTGATGGGAAAAATCAGGGACGCGATATCGGGCGGAACTTACGCCGAGTTCTCGGAAAGTTTTCTAAATCAATCTCAACTTTAACTGGCATCTAAAGACGGCTGGAATAATGGGTTAAGTGCATTTTTCATCCAAGATTGCATGTAGATTTTTCGCATTAGAACTAAAATCAAATACGTATTGAGGATTTATGCATTCTAATAAATCAAAGGAATGGCTTCCTTTTCCGTACTCACCTTTTCTTGATTTTCGAGATGCGTGTTCAAGTTTATCTAACACGTCTTTTTTAGGAATCGCCTCGATGTTGGTATTTTTAGGGAGGGAGTTCGTTAAAAAACCCTGCCCGAAATAATTCTCCAGTGCGGCCTTATCTGCCAGGAACCATGTTTCCATACATTGAACCATAAGATGCACATTGTCTTTTGTCGCAGATTTAGGTAATCCCCATCCATCTCGATCAGAAAGGTAACTCAAGACGTTGGTATCATTTAAAAATGGACCCTCGCTATCCACCAATAGCAGGATAAAATCGCTTGTCTCAGGAGATTTTAGAGCAGTCACAAAATCTGAAAAAGCATCATTTCTTGAACCACAGGCGATAATTTTTGGCATTCTGCCTTTTAATGAGGTTTTTTCGAAAAATGTCCTAAAGCCACGTCTGCATGAAGTTAAAAGAGCCTTGGAAGCCCCGCCCCCTTCAACATAAATTCTAACATTCACCAGCGAGTTCCACCGATTTCGCCCTTTAAATATAATTGACCTAGCTTGTACTTTTTTAGCCAGCTTGCAAGAGTATTCGCATCCAACCGTTTCATAATCGTGGAGCTATTTTCCTTTTCACAAACTACAACTGCTTCTGGTGTTTCAGAGAAATAATCAATCAAAATGTCAGAATGAGTAGTTACAATCAACTGGGTTATTTCCGATGCCTTAATAAGAAGTTCTCCGATCAAAGGAATAATGTCAGGATGCATCCCAATTTCGGGCTCCTCAATACAAATCAAGGGCGGTGGGGTTGGGTGACATAGGATGGATAGCAAGCTTAAAAAACTTAGGGTTCCGTCCGATAATCGTGTGGCCGGTATAGGTTGCGCTAAACCCTCCTCGTGTATAAAGACCTGAATTGTCCCACCATGAATTTTTATTGAAAAATCAGAAATCAATTCGTTAAACCTTTTTAAGTGGTGCAATAAAATAGTCCTTCGCTTGTGCTCTAAATCGTTGAGAACAAGACCAAGATTGCTTGCATCTTCTAGTAAAAAATCACCCGGCAAGTCGGGTTTTTGTGGAAGACGTGGTGGTGTGTAGCGACCAAGGTTCCATTCTCTGTATAATTTAATCTCTGAATATTTATTGCCTAAATATGTAATTTCCGGATATTGATCAGGATCCTTTCTTTGTGAAAGAATGGATTGGTCTAGGGCGATTTTCTCCCTCGTAAGGGTTCTTATTATTGACCTCTGCATAAATAATGCAACAATCATGGCAAAAAAGGGGGGAGCGTGGATTGGTGGAAACACCAGCGAAGGGCGGCTTGTGACTTCCGCATATCAGCCAGAACCTCGGACACGGCATCCGACAGCCTCATG
>JACQBU010000113.1 GCA_016194375.1 Nitrospinota bacterium | reverse complement strand
CGGTCCATCCCAGAAGAAGGAAGCCAACCGCCCCGTGCAACACCAGCAAAGGAAGAAACATTTGCGTCAGCACTATGCCGACCCCAACTGCGGCCTGCGTCGTCACGAGGCCCAGCGTGGCCGCCGCCTCCAACAAGGGCCCCCCGCGCCCGGCGGAAACGTAAAGGTTCCACGCGGCGACGAGAAAAATGGCGTAGGCCGTCAGCCTGTGAAGATAATGCAACAACACCTCGGGCATCAAATTTGGCGGAAACAGGCTTCCCTGGCACAGCGGCCAGTCGGGGCAGGCGAGCGACGAATGCGAATAGCGCACCAAAACCCCCAGGGTCACCTGAAAATAGACCGCGACGAAAAGCCAAAGCGGGGGCAGGCCGTTTCGGCGAAGGTCCAATCCGCCGGCCCGCGCGGCGGGTTCGGCGCCGAACGCGCCCCGGTGGGCGATTATCATTGCCGTGAAGATGATGGTGGCGACGATGATGTGGCTCGAGACGACGGCGATTCTCGCCGCGCTGTCCAGCAACGGCGCGTCCGCGATTATTATCAACCCCCCCAGGGCCACGGCGGCGAATATGAAGGCGACGACCGACTTCATGATGAATTTGAGCGCCGCCCCGGCCATGTTCCACATCAACGCCGCCGAAAGCAGGATGAGTATCCCGCTCACCGCCCCGGTAAGCCGGTGTCCCCATTCAATCCAAATCGCGAGCTCTTTGGGCGGGTTCACCGTCCCGTGGCACAACGGCCAGTCGGGGCACGCCAGGCCGGAGCCGGTGGTGGTGACAATGTTTCCAAAGACCATCAGCACGTAAACAAAAAATATCGCCAGCGGAAGGACGACCCTGGCCGGGCCCGTTGCGCGGCTTACTTCGGAAAAATCGTTTTTCACGGGATCCTCACCTTCCTTAAACCACGTCGCAATTACTAAAAAGCGGCCGAGCGTCGCATTTTGCGACCGATTGCCTCGTCATGCTTTATACCACGGCGGCGCCGTGCGGACATTGTGAAAAGTCATCATCCACGGCCGTCGTCGGCGCCCCCCGTCCCGCCGTCAAAAAATGGGCGAAGGGCGTTCGACGCCGGTCAAGCCGCGATGGTATGCGCTTTGTTCGGGGGATAAAGTGGGCTAGACTGGCGGCAAATGGACAAGATGGAGTTCAGGCTAAAGGACAAGCGGTCCATGGCGAAGGTCGAGCGGGTGCTGGCCGAAACCGTGGTTCACCGCAGGCAGTTTAAAATACGGGACGGCACGTGGCCGTTCGTGGTTTTCGGCCCCGACGCCGACGGGAACGCCGTCATTCGCGTCGGGAGCGCGGAACAGACCCGCATCCACAAAATCCCCGTCTATATAGCCACGATTGGCGGGCCGCACGTTCCCGATTCCGAGGGGTTGCCCATAGAGGAGCTTGCCGGGGGCGACATTCCCGACGAACTTGTCGGGATGAAGGTCTTTCACCTGAGCCCGTTGAGGCCGCTTTTGGTGGACACGAAAAGGGTTGGCCCGAGGCTCGACAAGCACGCGCCCGGCGAAATAACGGACTTCTACAAGGGAACCGACTCGGCGGTCATAGAGACTCCGGACGAGGCCTATTGGGCGCTCTCCGTGCTGAAATACTTGGACGAAGTGGACAGGTTTTTACCCGGTCCCGTGCTTGCCGACTTCTACTCCAAATTGGGCGGCAAACCCAAAAGCCACTACGTCAACTAGCCCTTTATGCGTCTGATTACCCGGGATGACGCGAAAATCCTGATAATAAGGCCGGACAGAATCGGGGACGTCGTGCTTTCGACCCCCGTGTTCACTTCCATCAGGAGGGCGCGCCCGGGATGGAAAATATCGGCGCTGGTCAGGCCGTTGGTCGCGCCGTTGCTGGAAGGGCACCCTGACGTCGACGAGGTGATGCGCCTCGAAACGTCGGACAAGCCGTCGTTTTCCAACACGCGCGGCCTGGCCGCGAGGATAAGGTCGGGCGGGTTTGACGCGGCCGTGCACCTTTTCTCGGACTTTTGGGTGTCCCTTGCCGTATGGCGCGCCGGAGTGCCGTTGGTCATCGGGCCTGCGTCAAAGATTGCCGCGATTTTTTATGACGAGCGCGTGGTGCAAAACCGTTCGAAAGGGGGGCGGCACGAGGCCGACCACAACCTCGACCTTCTCGCGCCGCTGGGCATTCCCCCGATAAGGAAAACGTCCGTGGCGGCAAAGGAGGGTTTCGCGCCGCCGCCGGGGCTTTTGGCCGCCGGCAAAAGGAACGTCGGAGTTTTTCCCGGAATGGGCGGCTCCGCGCGGAACTGGAAGCCGGCGAACTTCGCGAGGCTGGCCGACGTTCTCGCGGGGGAGGGGATGAACGTCATACTCATGTGCGGCCCCGGGGGCGAACCCTTGCTTTCAGAGGTGCGGTCGCCACGCCCGCGGTGGGGATATACTGCCCCATAAGGGTCTGCCTGCCGGAGAGGTGGGGGCCGATAGGTGAAAGGGACGCGGCGCTCAGGCCGGACGTTCCGGTCTGCGAAAGGTGCCGTCCGGAGCGGTGCGAGCATTACGACTGCATGGACAAGCTCGAGCCGGAACGGGTGGCCGCCGCCGTGAGGGAAAGGGTATGAAGCAGGTTAAGAACGCGTCAAGCCATTATCGCCGGCTTTTGGGATACCTGCGCCCATATATGGGCGGGTTTCTCGTCGCGTCGGTCTGCATGGTAATCGTTTCGTCCACGTCGGGGGGGGCCGCGTTCCTCATCCAGCCGATGTTGGACGACATCTTCATCAAGAAGGACTCCGGCCTGCTCGCCATCCTGCCCGGCGCGATAGTCCTGGTCTATCTCGTCAGGGGGCTTTTCCGGTACTTCTCCTCGCTCATGATGCAGAGGATTGGGGCGATGGCGGTCCGGGACGTGCGCAACGACCTTTACCGCCACATGCAACACCTGTCGCTCTCGTTTTTTCAGCGCAACACCACCGGCGAGCTGGTCTCGAGGATAACGAACGACATCACGCTGGTTCAGGACGCCATTTCCATCGTGGTTTACGACGTGTTTCGCGAGGGGTTTACGGTGGTCGCCCTGCTGGGGGTGCTGGTTTACCGCGACCCGACGCTGTCGGTTTTCGCGCTTTTGGTGCTTCCCTTTTCGGCGTGGTTCATAGCGCGGCTCGGCAGGAGGATGCGCGACATAACGCGGGGCGCGCAGGAGCGGATAGCGGACCTGACCTCGCTGATGAGCGAGGCCTTCTCCGGCGCGAGGGTCGTCAAGGCGTTCGGGATGGAGCGTTACGAGTCGGAAAGGTTCAAGGCGGAGAACGAAAGGTACTTTAACGTCTGGACCAAGACCATCAGGCTGAACGAGATCAGCTCCCCGCTTTTGGAGTTCATTGGAGCGTTCGGGGTCGGGGCGATAATCTACTACGGAGGCCGCCACGTCATAAGCGGCGAAACCACCGTGGGAAATTTCTTTTCGTTCCTCACGGCGCTTTTCATGCTGTTCGCCCCGGTTTCCAAGCTGGGCAGGGTGTACAACAGGATACAGCAGGCCATGGCCGCCGCCGCGCGCATTTTCGAGGTGCTGGACCTAAAACCCGAGGTGGCGGAGCAAAAGGGGGCGGGGGTAATCGGGCCGGTGAGGCGCGAGGTCGCCTTTAAGGACGTGACCTTCAGCTATGGGAACGAGCCGGTGCTACGCGGCGTAAGTTTCACCGCCGGCGCCGGGACGATAACGGCCATAGTCGGCATGAGCGGCGCCGGGAAGACCACCATGGTGGACCTAATCCCCCGCTTTTACGACCCGGCGGGCGGGGCGGTGCTGTTCGACGGCGTCGACGTCCGAACCGCGACGCTGGAGTCCCTAAGGGCCCAGATAGGGATAGTGACGCAGGACGTCTTCCTCTTCAACGACACGATAAAAAACAACATTGCCTACGGGAGGGAGGGAACCCCGATGGAATTGATAGAAGCCGCGGCGAAGTCCGCCTACGCCCACGAGTTCATCAGGTCGCTCCCCTCGGGGTACGACACGGTGGTGGGCGAGCGCGGGGCGCGCCTAAGCGGCGGGCAGAAGCAGAGGATATCCATAGCGCGAGCTCTGCTAAAAAACCCGGCGGTGCTGATATTGGACGAGGCCACATCCGCGCTCGACACCGAGTCGGAAATAGAGGTCCAGAGGGTGCTCAACAACCTCATGGAGAACAGGACGACGTTCGTCATCGCCCACAGGCTTTCCACCATACTCCACGCGGACAGGATACTCGTGGTGGAGAGGGGCAGGATAGTGGAGAGCGGGACGCACAAGGACCTGTTGGCGGCGAACGGGGTTTATAGGAAGGTGTTCGAACTTCAGTTTGCGGCCAACTCCAACCAGGGCTGACGGGACGACGACGGCCGGCGCGTTTTTTTCCTTTTTTGGCGCAATCATGATATTATTTTTTTCTTATGACTAAAAAGAACGAGTCGGTGCTTAGGAGCTCCATCAAGCTGTTTGTAAAGGGGCTCGTTTACGTCTCGGTCGCCGCCTTCTTCGTCGGGGTCGGGATAGGAGTCGTCGCCCTCACGCGCTCCCAGGCGCTGGCCGCCAACGACTCCACCTACGACAGCCTGCGGACGTTCGCCGAGGTCATGACGCTCATCCAAAACTACTACGTGGAGGAGAAGACCACCAAGGAGTTGACGGAAGGCGCCATCAAGGGGCTTCTGCGCACCCTGGACCCCCACTCGGCCTACATGGACAAGGCCGCCTACGAGGGGCGCAAACAGGATACGGAGGGGAGGTTCGGCGGGCTTGGCATCGAGATAACGGTTTACGACGGATACGTGGCCGTCGTCACCCCCATGGAGGACACCCCCGCGGAGAAGGCGGGACTCCAGCCGGCGGACAAGATAATAAAAATTGACGACGTGTCCACCAAGGACATGGAGATTATGGACGCGGTGAAAAGGATGCGCGGCGAGGTCGGGACCAAGGTAAAACTGACCGTCCTCCGGGGCGAGGGTAAGGACGCCGCCACGTTCGTCGTTGAGATTGTCCGCGCCATGATAAAGGTCCACCCCGTGAAGTCCGAGATGATAGACAAGGAGATAGGCTACCTGCGGCTGTCTTCTTTTTCGCAGAACGCCGCGCTCGAGGCCGGCGACGCGTTGAAGAAGTTCAAGGAGAAGAAATTCAAGGCGCTGATTCTCGACCTGCGCAACGACCCCGGCGGCCTTTTGAAGGAGGCGGTCGAGATTGGCGAGCTGTTCCTCAACGACGGGCAGGCGATAGTCAGCACCCGGGGCAGGACGCCGGAGCAGAACGCGGTCTATTATTCGCACAACAAGACGCCTTTGGCCGACGTGCCGATGGTCGTCCTAATAAACGCCGGTTCGGCGTCAGCCTCCGAGATCGTCGCGGGCGCCCTGAAGGACACAAAGCGCGCCGTTCTCGTCGGAACCCGCTCCTTCGGCAAGGGGTCGGTTCAGACGATAAGGGAGCTCAGCGACGGCTCCGGCCTGAGCCTGACCACCGCAAGGTACTTCACGCCTGCGGGGACGATGATACACGGCGTCGGCGTCGCGCCGGACATAGAGGTGAGGCTGAAAATCCAGGGTCGGGAGGACGACGGGCAGGAGCCGATGAGGGAGAAGGAGCTTATGGAAAACTTCCAGGGGCTCAAGGACTCCCGCCCCGAGGTTCCGGCCAAACCGAAGAGCCCGTCCGACAAGGAAGCGCCGAAATTGACAGCGCCCCCCAAGCCGGAGTTCGGCGTCCGCAAGGTGTTTGACCTTGAGAAAGACAATCAACTTCAGCGCGCCGTCGAGGTCATAAGGGAGTGGTCGATCCTCAACAGCGTGACCTCCGGCAAGAAACCTAGTTGAACGTCGTCCCCTTGTCGTTCGCGTTTCCCAGCACCCGCGATCTCCGCGGCGCAGTCGGCGTTTATGCTGGTCCTTGGGATTGAAAGCTCCTGCGACGAAACCGCCTGCGCCGTAGTAAAGGACGGCGAAGGGGTGCTGTCAAACGTCGTCGCCTCCCAGCACGACGTGCATTCCAAATACGGCGGGGTGGTGCCGGAGCTTGCCGCGCGCAGGCATCTCGAGAACCTTCCGGTGGTCGTGTCGGAGGCCCTAAAAAGGGCGGGCGTCCCGGCCGGGGACGTCGACCTGTTCTCGGCGACCTTCGGCCCGGGTCTGATGGGCGCGTTGCTGGTGGGGCTTTCCGCGGCCAAGGGGATGGCGTGGGCGGTCGGCAGGCCGTTCGTGCCCGTCAACCACCTTCACGGGCACATAACGGCGGCCCGCCTAAACCACCGGCTGACCTACCCGCACATATGCCTTCTTGTCTCGGGCGGGCACACCTCGGTTTACAGGGTTGATTCGCCGGTTTCCTTCGTGGAGCTTGCGCGAACGAGGGACGACGCGGCAGGCGAGGCGTTCGACAAGGCGGCCAAACTAATGGGGCTGGGGTTCCCGGGAGGGCCCGCCGTGGAAAAGGCGGCGTTGAAGGGGGACGAGCTTGCCGTAAAATTCACGGTGCCAACCATAAGGGAAAAGAAGACCGACTTCAGCTTCAGCGGCCTAAAGACCGCGGCGCGGCTTGCGTTGGAAAAGAACCCCCGGGTGGAGGACCTGGCGGCGTCGTTTCAGCGAGTAATCGTAAGGACGCTGGTGAGCAGGACCGTCTCCATCGCGCGCGAGCAGGGGCTTAAACAGATCGTGATGGCGGGCGGCGTCGCCTGCAACCAAAAATTGAGGGGCGAAATGAAAGCGGCCTGCGACGGGGCTGGTTACGACGTCGTCTGGCCGGAGCCGGTTTTTTGCACGGACAACGCGGCGATGATAGCCGCCGCGGGATTTCACAAATTTGCCGCGAATCCCGACGACCCGGCATGGAGAAATTTCACGCGGGTCGACGCCGCGGCCAACCCCTGACCCCCGAAAAAACCCGCGTCTCCCTCCGTAGCGTCCGGCGCGTGGCGCGGGGGCGTTTCCTACGTTATCCGGGGGCTTTGTGGTATTATTTCAACGTATATTTTGACAGGTTCACCAGGGGGCGCGACTATATTTATGGCGGATAAGGAAATCGTTCATAATTTGCACGGCGAAGACGATTTGGAATCGCTACTCCTGCAAAAGGAGAGGCTTGAGGCCATAATTCGCGAGAAATACACAAAAATATTGACCATCATGTTCACGGATCTGAAGGGCTCCACCGGCATAGCGGAAGCGCACGGGGATTTTAGGATTAGAATGTTGCTGAAGTATCACAACGACATCGTTTTGCCCACGATAAGGGAGTTCAACGGGACGTTTGTGAAGTCCATCGGCGACGGCACGCTGTCCTACTTCCAGAACGCGCAGGACGCCCTTAGGGCGGCGGTGAGCATACAAAGGGCGCTGGACGCCTTTAACAAGGGAAAAACCATCACAACCCCAATCCTTATGCGCATCGGACTTCACACGGGCAGGGTCTTGGTCGAAAAGCACGACATTTCCGGGGACGTCGTCAACACTGCGTCGAGGTTCGAGTCGGTTGCGGGCGAATGTGAGATATATCTATCCGAGGTGACGGTAAACGCGCTTTCCGACAAGGACGAGACCGCCTGTAGGTACATAAAGACCGTCACCTTCAGGGGTAAGCAGGATCCGGTCAAGATATTCAAGGCTTATTGGAATCCGGAAGAGACCCACGTCGAAGTAACCGACGACGAGGCCTCCGAGGAATCGGGTGTTTCGACCAAGGTTCAAGTCGCCGCGGCCCTGACAATCTTGATGGTAATCATCGTAATTCTGTTGCTGTTCATGAGGGGACCCAAGGATGAGGGTGCCGTCGAACAGGAGAAGCGCACAATCCGTCAGGCCGTCGAGGAGCCGTTAAAAAAATAACGGCCTTTGCGGTTCACGGCTTCCTGGCGACGATGAACGTGTGGAACCTCAGCGCGTCGAGCGACTCTATCCGGACGAACCCCGCCTCTCGAAGGTCGCTTCCGATTTTTTTTGCGGTGACTCGGATTTCCTGCGGCGGGCCGAATTCCATCGGCTCCTTCTTCCAGTCTATTACGGCGATCTTGCCCCCGCGCCTTAGGATGCGCTTGCACTCGAGGAGGGTCTCCACGGCGGAGTGAAGCTCGTGGTGGAGGTTTTGGGTCAGAAGGAGGTCGGCTATTCCCGTTTCAACGGGTATCTTGGCTTCCTGGGACAGCACCGGAATGATGTTCCTCGCATCCGCCGCCTTCGCCTCCAGTTTCATTGCCTCCAGCATTTCGGACGAAACGTCGCAGGCGTAAACCTTGCCGCCCGGCATTTTTTTTGAGAAGGGAATCGCGGCAAACCCAAGCCCGCAACCGACGTCCACGACACACAGCGGGTTGTCAGGCTCGAGTTTTTCCCATATGAGGTTCGGATCCTCCCTTTCAATCCGCCTAGGGTCGCGAAGCCTGTCCTTCTCCTTTGGGTCAAACTTCCTGTTCGTTCCCTCTTCCGCGCCCACTATTTGGCACCCATGGGCGATAATTTACTATAAGTCGGGCCGTTTTTTGGGAAATAACGGCGGTTCGTCGGCCGGGAGTTTTAGGCCGGTTTTGGAGGCAAACGAGGGGTGATTTAACTTGGCTTGCGCGCGGATATCTGGTATTAATGCCCTTGGAAAAAAAACGTCGTTTGTCTTCTTGGAGCTTGTTTAGTAGGCGGAACATGGGCGGATACGAAATCGGGGCCAAGTCCAAATTTTCAGCCGCGCACAGGCTAAGGGGACACCGGGGCGCCTGCAAGGAACTGCACGGACACAACTGGACCGTGGAGGCGGTGTTCGGCTCCGCCAAGCTGGACAAGCTGGGGATGGTGGTTGATTTCCACGACGTGAGGAGCGAATTGGAAAAATTGGCCTCGATGCTGGACCACAAAACGCTCAACAACCTGCCGCAACTTCGCGGCGGAAACCCAACGGCCGAGAGAATAGCAAAATTTTTCTTCAAAGGGCTCGAAAAATCCCTGGGGCTTAAGCCGACCTTGGTCAGGGTTTTCGAAACCGACGACGCCTGGGCCTCCTACTCAGAATAAAAACAAGCCGCCCGGACGAAAAAAACGGGGCGTTGACCGCCGAGGCGCCAGACTCGAAAAGAAAAGAGTCCCTCTTGGCGACCTTGGCGACTTGGCGGTTGTTATTTCTTAAGCAGAGGCGCCACGTTTTGCCAGACGATTTCCGCGATTTTCTCCGGCGGCTTGAGCGCGTCTATCCGGATCATTTTCTTAAAGCCGCCGGCGTCGCCGTTGAAAATGTCGTGCACTTTTTTTAGATAGTCTATCTTTTCGAACCCGGCGTTTGCGGCGCCCCGTTGATTGACCCTCCTCAGCCCCTCCTCAGGCGTCAATTCCAGGAAGAAAACCGCGTCCGGTTGCGGAAACCCCGCGTTTTTCTTGAAAATCATCTCGGGCTCAAGCCCAAGCGCCCCTTGGTAGGCCGCGTTTGAGTTGATGTATCGGTCCATCACGACGATTTTCCCGGCGGAAAGCGCCGGAATGATGTTCAGCCTGGAGTCCTCCTCCCTGTCCTTGATGAAAAGCTCCGCCTCCTCGTCGGGCGACAGGTGTTCGCGGCCTTCCTCCGCAATGCGGCGTATCTCCGTTCCCCAGCGGCCGTTGGTCGGCTCCTTTAGCTTTACGGCGTCGAACGAACTCTTTTTAAGCCTCTCGACGAGCATGTCGGCCTGGGTGGATTTTCCCGCGCCGTCCAGTCCTTCGATGACGATGAACACGCCCCCCCCTTTTCGGCCCTCGTTCCAAACGCACATGAGTAGATTCTACCCCTTGTCCCGGGCCCCGGGGATTTTTGTCTCGGAAAGATTTTTTCCCCTCGTGTCCATTCGGTTGGGGAACACGGGAAACCGCGCCAGCCACCCGGGCAACAGGAGGTTCCAATATACCCACCTGAAGGCGATTTTGCCGAGGTGGTTTATCCTAGTGTTCTTAAGGAGCGACATCGGCCCGATTCCCGGAAACGGGAAGGTTCCGTGCACCGGCTCCACCTCGTAGTTGAAGTCGATGAGGAACGCCTT
>JACQBU010000081.1 GCA_016194375.1 Nitrospinota bacterium | reverse complement strand
GCTCGCCTATCACACCTTCGGCCTCTTTGCCGTGGTCGGGCAGATCTTCCACATGGGCACGCTGTTCGCGCTCTTGAGCGTTCTCGGCGGCGCACTCACGTTGCCCGGCATTGCCGGCGCGATTCTGTCGCTCGGCATGGCAGTGGACGCGAACGTGCTCATCTACGAGCGGATCAGGGAGGAGCTTTCCAACGGCAAGACGGTGCGCTCCGCGGTGGACGCCGGCTTCAAGCGGGCGTTCGTCACCATAATGGACTCGAACATAACGACCCTCATCGCGGCGGTCGTGCTCTTCCAGTTCGGCACCGGCCCGCTGAAGGGGTTCGCCGTCACGCTCTCCATCGGTATTTTGGCGTCGCTGTTTTCCGCGGTGTTCGTGTCGCGCACCGTGTTCGACCTGATATTAACAAACCGGAAAGTTACGGGGATAAGCGTCTGATGAGATTGTTCGCCATAAAACCGAAAGTCAACTGGCTGAAGTACAAAAAGATGGGATACGTTTTTTCCGGGACCCTCACGGCCCTCACCGTCGTTTTGCTCATCGCGCACGGCGGGCTGAAATACGGCATTGACTTCGCCGGCGGCACGCTGATGCAGGTCAAGTTCAAGGCCGCCCCGTCGCTCCCCGCCGTCAGGACCGCCGTGGAGTCCGCCGGCTTCGGCGGCGACATCCAGCAGTTCGGCCAGCCGGTGGACGTGCTGATAAACATACACCCGAAGAAGGGGGAGTCCGAGGAGCAGGCGACAAAGAAGGTGGCCTCGCTTCTCGAGTCGCAGTTCGGCAAGGACTCCTTCACGGTTGAGCGCACCGAGATCGTCGGCCCCAAGGTGGGCAAGGACCTCGCCACCAAGGCCATGCTGGCCGTGTTGTACTCCACCGTGGGAATCCTGATATTCCTCGCGTTCCGGTTCGAGTTTAGGTTCGCCATCACCGCCATCATCGCGCTGTTGCACGACATAATAGTGACGCTGGGCGCGATAACGATAACGGGAAAGGAGTTCTCCCTGCCGCTTTTGGCGGCGATAATGACGGTCATAGGCTACTCCCTGAACGACCGGATAGTGGTGTCGGACAGGATACGCGAAAACCTGCGCCTTAAGCGGAGCCTGGACCTGCCGACGCTCGTCAACGAGAGCGTGAACGAGACGATGAGCAGGACGATGATAACCGCAAGCCTGATGCTGGTGGTGGTGCTGGCGCTGTTCCTGTTCGGCGGTGTGGTGCTTCACGACTTCGCCTTCACCCTGCTGGTCGGGATAGGCTTCGGCACGTACTCCTCGGTTTTCGTGGCGAGCGCCCTGCTTGTGGACTGGCCGGGGACCACCACGCAAAAGCTCGCGCTCTCGATTAGGAAATCCTAGCTTCCCTTCTCGGCAGACCTCTGCACAATCGAGCAAAGCATCTTCGAGTCCGGGGCTGGTAGAAAAAAAGGTCATTCCCGTGAAAACGGGCCACACTCGTCTCGGCTCCTGCTTCTCGTCCCGGCCGTATCAGCATTCGTCTCGGCTCCTGCTTCTCGTCCTGGCCGCATCTTGGCGGGCAGGGCTTGGCGGCTAGGGAATCCAGACCCGCCTCGTAGCAATTCCAACTGGATCCCCGCCGGAGTTTACCCTCGTGAAAACGGGGGCGGGGATGACAAAAGGTGAGGGGCCGACGAAAAGGCGGCGGAAAAGGCCGGCTTACCGCTTTTTTTCGGCCGCCCTGCGAATTTTTAGCCTGAGCGCGTTCAGCCTGATGAACCCCGTCGCGTCGCCGTGGTCGAACATCGCCCCGCGCTCGAAGGTGGAGACGCTTTCGGAGTAAAGCGAGTTGTCCGACCTGCGCCCCAGGACCATGACGTTCCCCTTGTAAAGCCTCAGCCGAACGACGCCGTTCACGGCGCGGGCCGCCTCGTCGAACAGCGACTGCAACAACAGCCTCTCCGGCGCGAACCAATACCCGCCGTATATCATCCGCGAATAACGCGGCATGAGGTCGCGCCTTATGTTCGCCACCTCGGCGTCGAGGGTTATCGACTCCAGGGCGAGCCTTGCCTCGTGCAGGATCGTCCCGCCCGGGGTCTCGTACACCCCCCGCGCCTTCATGCCCGTGACGCGGTTCTCCACAACGTCGGCCCTGCCTATCCCGTTTCTGCCGCCGAGGTCGTTAAGGCGGTCTATTATGTTGTACGGGGAATAGCTCACGCCGTCTATGGAGACGGGGTTTCCGCCCGAAAAGCCGATTTCCACGAGGGTCGGCCTGTCCGGCGCCTTTTCCGGCGAGACGGTGATTTCGAACATCTCCTCCTCGTATCCGTTCCAGGGGTTTTCCAACACGCCCCCCTCGTAGGACACGTGAAAGAGGTTCCTGTCGCTCGAGTACGGTTTTGAGGCAGTGACCGGAGTCGGTATCCCGTGTTTTTTCGCGAACTCCAGTAGCTCGGCGCGGGAGCCCAGGTCCCACTCCCTCCACGGCGCTATCACCTTGAGCTCCGGCGCGAGCGCCGCGTAGGACAGCTCGAACCTGACCTGGTCGTTCCCCTTGCCGGTGGCCCCGTGCGAGACGGCGTCGGCGTTCTCCTCCCTTGCTATCCTGACCTGCTCCTTGGCGATCAGGGGGCGCGCGATGGACGTTCCGAGCAGATAGCGGTCCTCGTATATCGCCCCGGCGCGCAACATGGGGAAGATGTAGTCGCGCGCGAACTCCTCGCGCAGGTCGCTGACAATGCATTTCACCGCGCCGGTGTCCTTGGCCCTTTCCGGAAGGTGGTCGAGGTTTTCCTTCTGCCCTATGTCGGCGGCGTAGGCGATCACGCTGTAGTTCCGCTCCGTCTGGAGCCATTTTAGTATGACGGAGGTGTCCAACCCGCCCGAGTACGCCAATACGACCTTTAAGGACATTTTATTTCCCCTTCCCCAAAAACATTTTTAACACCGCCTTTTGCGCGTGAAGCTTGTACTCGGCCTGCTCGAAAATTATGGAGGCCGGGCCGTCCATCACCTCCGCGCTTATCTCCTCCCCCCGGTGCGCCGGAAGACAGTGCATCACCTTGCAGTCCCGCTTGGCCGATTTTAGCAGTTTTGCGTCCACTATGTATCCGGCGAAATCCTTCCTGCGCCGCTCGGCTTCGGACTCCTGCCCCATGCTCACCCACACGTCCGTGTAAAGCGCGTCCGCCCCGGCCGCCGCCTCCTCCGGCGAGGAGGTGAGCGTTATCTTCGCGCCGGTCGTCCTGGCGAACATGACGGCCCTCGCCATCACCTCGTCGCTCGGCCGGTACCGTTCCGGCGTGGCGAGCGCAATGTCCACCCCCAGCATCGCCGCGCCGGTCAACAGCGAGTTGGCGACGTTGTTGCCGTCCCCCACGTAGCCGATCTTAAGCCCCTTGAGTTTTCCCTTGACGTCCAGCAGGGTCGCGAAGTCCGCGATCGCCTGGCACGGGTGGTACTCGTCGGTGAGGGCGTTTATCACCGGTATGGAGGAGTATTCCGCAAAATCCACGAGTTGCTCGTGTTCGTTGGTGCGTATGACGACCGCGTCCAGGTAGCGGGAGAGCACTTTTGCCGTGTCGCGGTGCGACTCCCCCCGGCCGAGCTGGATTTCGTCCGGCCTCAGCATCATTGAAAAGCCGCCCATCTGGTATATGCCGGTTTGGAACGCGACCCTCGTCCGGGTCGAGCTTTTCTCGAAGAAAAGCGCGATGGTCTTTCCGTTCAGCGGTTTTCCCTTGAGCCCCTTGCGCCTTATCCGCACGGCCTCCCGCACGAGTTTGAGGACGGTCTGGGGGGCGTGGTCGGAGAGTTTTAGGAAATGACTTCGCACAACGCCTCCCTCAGGATTCCGATTCCCTTCTCCATCTCCTTCTTGGAGACGTTGAGGGCCGGCACGAACCGCAAGACGGTCTCGTGGGTGCAGTTGATTAACAGCCCGCGGTTTCTGCACGCGGCGACGTACGGGGCGCCGGGCCTGTCGAGCTCGATTCCTATCATTAGACCGTGCGCGCGAATCTCCTTTATGAAGCCGAATTCTCTTTTTAGCTTTTCCAGCGACTTTTTGGCGAAGTTTCCGACGTCCCTGGCGTTCTTGAGGAGGTTCTTTTCCCTTATTGACTTGAGAACCGCCAGCGCGGCGGAACAGGCCAGCGGGTTTCCGCCGAAGGTGGAGGCGTGCGTGCCCGGGCCGAAGGAGTCCATGACCTCCGGTTTGGCCAGCATCGCGCCGACGGGGAAGCCGCCGCCGAGCCCCTTTGCAAGCGTCATTATGTCCGGCGCCACCCCGGAATGTTGGAACCCGAACCACTTGCCCGTCCTTCCCATCCCGCATTGAACCTCGTCGAAAATTAGGAGGATTCCGTTCTGGTCGCACAGTTCGCGCGTTTTTTTAAGGAAGTCGGCCGGTGCGGCGTGGATTCCGCTTTCCCCCTGTACCGGCTCGATTATGACCGCCGCGGTCTTCTCGTTGACGGCGTTCTTTAGCGCCTCGAAGTCCGCGAACGGCACGTGGCTGACGCCGGGGAGGAGCGGCTCGAACCCGACGTGGTATTTTTTCTGTCCCGTGCAGGAGAGCGCGCCGTACGTCCTGCCGTGGAACGATTCCTCCATGGCGATTATCTCGAACCTTCCGTTCTTCTTGTCGTACTGGTGTTTCCGCGCCAGCTTTATCGCGGCCTCGACCGCCTCGGCCCCGGAGTTGACGAAAAGCGCCTTCGAGGGGAAAGATATTTTGACAAGCTCCCTCGCCAGAAGCCCCTGGGGTATCGTGTAAAAAAGGTTCGATGTGTGCATCAGCACGGCGGCCTGTTTCAGCGCGCCCACCACCGCCTTGGGGGAATGGCCTATGGCGTTAACGGCGATGCCGGCCACGAGGTCGAGGTATTTTTTTCCGTCCGTGTCCACCACCGTGGAGCCGCTTCCCCGCGCCAGGGCCAGCGGTTGCCGCCCGTAATTGGGCGCGACGAATTTGGAGTAAAGCGCGAGCAGGTCCCTCGTTTTCATAAGTGGGTATCCTACAACAAATCCGCCGGGTACTTAACCCGAATTATAAGGCCGCCTAACCAAACCGCAACCGGCCGGGCGGCTGGTTGGCAAACGGGACGTCCCTATGGGGCGCGACAAACGGGGATAATTAAGGAAATTTTGTGTCAAATAGGCAACGGGAAGAGAAAATGCTTGCTTTGAACAACACATGGCGAGCAAAAAGATGCGCGGGGCTTGAAGATCGGCGACCATATCCTGCCGGGAGGCATGATTTGACTGTTTCCACTGGTGAGTATATTGTTTACTTCATGGCAAGGGTGCCCAACAGGAGTCATCTGGGAAATGTCGGTTGACATATTTTACCGTATAGTATAATCCTTATGTCGTAGGGAAGTCGCTAAACAGCGGTCATAGGGGGGGGGTGCATGCTCTTCAATCTTCTCGAAGAAAGATGGATTCCGGTTTTATTGAGTAACGGCACGGTTTGCCGTGTTGGGATTAAAGAGGCACTCACGCAAGCGCACAAAATTCGGCAAATAGCGGCAAGCAACCCGATGGACCGGGTGGCAATCACTCGCTTCCTGCTGGCGTTGCTTTATTGGTGCAAAGGGAATCCGCAGTACAAACCGCCCGACAACTTGTTCCCCCCGGATTGGTTCAAAAAACTCGATGATAATTATGACTGCTTCGACCTTTTGGGAGAAGGGAAGCGGTTTTATCAGGATCGAACCGTAAGACGATCCCAAGCGATTACTCAGCTAATCCAAGAGGTGCCTTCGGGAAACAACTTCTGGCACTTCAGGCACTCAACAGATTACAAAGACGGAATGTGTCCCGCTTGTTGCACAATGGGCTTGTTACGGTTACCGCTTTTCTCAGTGAGCGGCCTGAGCGGCCCGGGTGAACCTAACCTAATGGCTGGGATAAATGGAGTTCCACCGGTTTATGTTGTGCCTTGGGGTAACTCGCTGTTTAGTACACTCTTGGTCAACTGGACAACATGCACGAATATCGGCGAACCTTCATGGATTCAGCCAAGCCCTATCCAGAGCCATAATGACGTTGTCCCTATTCTAAATGGCCTGACGCTTCCGTCAAGACGAGTGCTTCTCCATGATCCAGTTAATGGTTCTGCTTTATGCATAAGATGCGGCGAGAAAACCGCCACAATTCTGAACTGTGGGTTTCAGTC
>JACQBU010000088.1 GCA_016194375.1 Nitrospinota bacterium | reverse complement strand
GCTTATGCTCCGGTTTTGCCGGCACCTCTTCGGCCTTGGGCGATGCCGGCGCCCCCTGCGCCTTCTCGACCAGCCCCCTTATCTTGTCGAGGTCCTTGAAAAGTCCCTCCCTTAGGTTCGGGTCGAAATTCCTCCCCCCTTTTCGCACGCCGTCAAGCAGGGTCTCCATCTCCGCGGCCAGCGCGTGCAAGTCCGAAAAACCGACCAGGCCGGCGTTCCCCTTTAGGCTGTGCACGGCGCGGAAAAGCTCGTTGACGGACTCCGCTTTGAACCCGCTTTCGAGCGCGAGTAGGGAATTCTCCATCGCCTCGATGTGCGCTTCGCTCTCCGAGAAAAATGCCGCGACGGCCTCGGCGGAAGCCATCTAAGCGCCCTCCATGAAACGGTCGACGTTTATAAGAAGCCCGATGGCGCCGTCCCCCAAAATCGCGCCCCCCATAATGCTTTTCACCCGCCTGAAGGGGCCGCCCAGGT
Organism: Nitrospinota bacterium; assembly: GCA_016194375.1. GTDB lineage: Bacteria > Nitrospinota_A > UBA7883 > JACRGQ01 > JACRGQ01 > JACQEX01. Next base: position 5,468 of record JACQBU010000088.1, on the reverse strand, counting down.
CCTTCATGACCACGTTTTGTTGTTCGACTATCGCGTCGGCAACCAAACAGCACCTGTTGCGTTCCTTCTCTATTATTATGCCCACCCCGTCAACCGGGTTTTTCACGCCGGTCTCGATATTGTATTTTTCATAAAGCCGGACGAGGGGATAAAGGTTGCCGCGTATGTTGACCATCTCCCTCTCCCCCTTGACGGTGAAAATCTCCCCCTCCGCCGGTTTTATGGACTCCCTGACGTCCTCGACGGGAAGGATAAACCTGAGCTTGCCGACCGCGACCACGAGGCCGTTTATCGTCACAAGCGTCGTGGTTATCGGCAACGTTATGGTGAAGGTGGTTCCGCGCCCCTCCTTGGACTGGACGTCGATTTTCCCCTTCACTTCCACGAGCGCGCTCTTGACCACGTCCATCCCCACCCCCCTGCCGGAAATGTCCGTCACCTCCTCCGCGGTGGAGAACCCGGGGGCGAAGATGAAGTCAAAGACCTCCTTGTCAGAAAGCAGTTCCCCGGCCTGCGGGGTCAACATCCCCTTGCCGACGACCTTCCGGAGTATCCTCGCGCGGGACAGGCCGGCGCCGTCGTCCTTTAGCGTAAGGAACAAGTTGTCGTCGGCGATGGAGGCGGACACGGTTATGCGCCCCGTCCTGGGTTTCCCGGCCGCCTCGCGCTTGTCCGGCGTCTCCACCCCGTGGTCTATCGCGTTGCGCACCATGTGGATTACGGGGCTTTCAAGCTTCTCCAGGAGGCTTTTGTCCAACAACAGGTCTTCGCCTATCAGGTCCACGTTGGCGCTCTTGCCGATTAGCGAGGCGGTGTCGCGCACTATGCGCGGGATTTTCTGGTAGAGCCCCCTTATGGAGACCTTGCGCACCTCCGACAGCCCCTGTTGGAGTCGGTAGGTCGCCTCCGAAAAGGCCATGTTTGCGTTTTTAAACTCCTTCGACACGGCGGAGGCTCCGGGGAGAACGTCAAGCCGCTTTTCAAGATAATTTAATGTTTCGGAGATGATGATGAGCTCCCCAATCTGGCGCATAAACTCGTCGACCTTCTCCTCCTCTATGCGCATGGTCTTTTTCACCGAAGCCCCGGCCTTGGCCGCGTCCTCCGCCTGCCTTGTCTGCGCCGCCATCGCATCCTTGATGACTTCCCGGGTGGCGAGCCCCTCGCGTATGAGGACCTCGCCCAGTTTCTCCCCCTCCATCTTGTTCCTCATCGCGTCCGTCATTTTCGAGCGGTCAACCTTCCCGCTTGAGACTAGTATCTCGCCGAGCTTTTCGACCTTCGGTACGGGAACCTCGCCTTCTTGTTGCAGTTTCCCCGCCTCCGGAGGAGTGGGTTCTGCGCCGACGGAAAAAGTCGAGCCGGCCAGCCTCATGACGGCCGCTAGGTCGTCCGAGAGCTCCTTTAGAAAGTCCGTCCCCGCCGAGCCGGTTTTCTTTGCGTTCTCGATGGTCCGGCCCATTCGCTGGAGATGGAACTCGGCGTTCGTCGCCTCCTCCGCCCCCGTTTCCGCCTTGACCGCTATCCTTTCCTCCAAACCGTCTATGAAGGACTTCTCCTCGGGCGTCAGCTCATATATTGTGTTCCCTTCGACGACCCGCTTGAACATCGCCCTGAGGAAATCGGCCCCCTTCAGCAGGTTGTCCGTTATCACGGGTGTGACGGATTTATCCCCCTTCCTAAGGTCGTCAAGCAGGTTTTCGAGCTTGTGGGCGAAGCTTTTGACGTGGTTGAGTCCGAAGAAGGCCGAACTCCCCTTTATGCTGTGGACCGGCCTGAAGATGGAGTCGATTATTTTGACGTCCTGCGGGTTCGCCTCAAGGGCCACGAATCTTTCGTCCAGGCCGTCAAGGGACTCAAAAACCTCCGCGAGGTATTCCTTCAACACCTCCGGGTCCATCATCTCTTCCATCTCTACGGTCATCTCCGGCGATTTCCTTTCCGAGCAGGGCGCTCCCTCGGGGCGCGTGCCACGCGGCTTGCGTGGTTTCAGTTTGTCAGCCCGAGTCTTAAGCGGCCATAAATTTCTTACATTATATCATATGGCGGGCCCGGGGCCGCGGCGTCATTCGCCGGTCATTTTTGGTAAATTGTCGGCTGAACGTATTTGAAGCCGTGCCGCAAGCCCGCGAGGCTTTCCGAATGCCCTATGAACAGGTACCCGCCCTCCCTTAAGGCGTCATAAAACTTGTTCACCAGGACGCCTTGCGTCTGCTTGTCAAAATAAATCATGACGTTTCTGCAAAAAATGATTTCGAATAGCCTCTTAAAGGGGAAGTTTTCCATAAGGTTGAGCCTCCTGAAGGTGACCATGCCGCGCACCTCCGGCGAAATCCTTGCAAGCGGCCTGTTCCTCAGTATGCTTCCGCTTTTGGTGACCACCTCCCCGGTTTCGCGCGTAAAATATTTGTCCCGGACGTTCTGCGGCAACTGGCTCAACTTCTCGACCTCGTATTTCCCCTCCATGGCGCGCCTTAGGACGTCGGTGGAGAGGTCGGTTCCGAGTATCTTTGGCTCCCATCTGCCCGGAGAGGCGCCAAGCGCCTCCAACAGCACGAAGGCCACGGTGTAAGGCTCCTCGCCGGACGAACAACCGGCGCTCCAGATTCTAAGCGTCGTGTCGTTCGACTTCCTTTTCGCCTCGATCATTGCCGGAAGCGCCTTCCGCATGTAATCAAAATGTGAGTGTTCCCTAAAAAAACTTGTGAGGTTCGTCGAGATGGCGTCGAGAAGCGCGACGATGGTTCCGGCGGACTCGTCGTTTTTCACCTCGTTGAAAAAGGCTCGGTAGGACGGATACCCCTCCTTTTCCAGCTTTGACCGCAGTCGCGTCCTTAAAAGTTCCTTCTTGCCGTCGTTGAGCGCGATGCCGCTTTTTTCGTAGATCAGCCGTCGGAAGGCCTGGAAGTCGGAGTCCGTCAGGTCATGTATAACCATACCGTATGGTATTCTAACCCTTTTGTCCCGCCGAACAAAGCCGAAAAGCCGTCCGCCCCCGTCTCAGGTCGGGACGAGGGTCGCAGGCCCGCCCAGGCCGCGACAGGGAATCAAAGATGTTGACCGGGGCGGGCCGTTCGGGGTTAAATCTTGCAGGATGATCGCCAAGGTATTGAGCGCCTATCATGTGGGAATCGAGGCTTCAACCGTCGAGGTGGAGGTGGATCTCACCCCCGGCCCATTCCATTACGTCACCGTGGGCCTTCCCGACGCCGCGGTGAAGGAGAGCCAGAACAGGATACTGGCCGCCATGAAAAATTCCGGCTTCGAGCCCCCCATAAAAAAGGTCATCGTCAACCTCGCCCCGGCCGACGTGCGCAAGGAGGGGAGCGCGTTCGACCTGCCCATCGCGCTGGCCATGCTTTCGGCCCAGGGAATCATAAAAAAGGGGGGGCTGAAGGACGTTCACGCGATAGGCGAGCTCGCGCTCGACGGCCGCGTGAAACCGGTGCGGGGCATACTTTCCGTCGCACTTTCCGTGAAACGAACCAAGGGGGCCGTCTTGCTGGTGCCGGCGGACAACGCGGCCGAGGCGGCCGTGGTGGAGGGCGTGCCTGCAATCCCGATTGAAAATCTTGCGCAGGCCGTGGGGTTTCTCAACGGCGAAATAAGCGTCCCGCACGCGCTGACCCCGCCCCCCAAGTCGCGGGCCGTTTCGGAGGACGACCTTGATTTTTCGGAGGTCAGGGGACAACACCACGTCCGGCGCGCCGTCGAGGTCGCCGCCGCCGGCGGACACAACATACTAATGGTCGGGCCGCCCGGCTCCGGCAAATCCATGATTGCCGCCAGGTTGCCCACGATACTTCCAAGCTGGACCCTCGAGGAGGCCATCGAAACGTCCCGCATCCATTCCGTGGCGGGGCTCCTGACGAGGGACGCGCCGATGCTCTCCGCCAGGCCCTTTCGCGCGCCCCATCACACGGTGTCGGACGCCGGGCTCGTCGGCGGCGGACACAACCCCGTCTCGCCGGGGGAGGTGTCGCTGGCCCACTACGGGGTGTTGTTTTTGGACGAACTTCCCGAATTTCGACGGAGCGCGCTGGAGGTGCTTCGCCAGCCGTTGGAAAGCGGACACGTCGTCATCGCGCGCGCCAACTCAACCGTTTCGTTCCCGGCGAGGTTCATGCTCGTGGGAGCCATGAACCCGTGCCCCTGCGGTTACTCCACCGACCCCGCCAGGGAGTGCAAATGCTCCGCGGTGGAAATAAGGAGGTACAAGCGGAAGATATCCGGGCCGCTTCTCGACAGGATGGACATACAGGTGGAGGTCCCGGCCGTGAAGTTCCACGAACTCAAGTCGGACGGCGCGGAGAGCGAGTCCTCCGCCGACGTCAGAAAACGGGTCGAGGCGGCAATGGAAAGGCAGTCCGCAAGGTTCGCAAGGAGCAGGATTTACCGAAACGCCGAGATGGGAAACCGGCAAATCAAGTCGTTCTGCAAAATCGGGCCGGAGTCGGAGCAGTTGCTTAAGCTGGCGATGGAGCGGCTAGGCCTGTCCGCCCGCGCATGGTCCCGCACGCTCAAGGTGTCGCGCACGATAGCCGACCTCGCCGGCTCTTACGAGATAAAGACCGAACACGTCGCCGAGGCCATACAATACCGCGCCGTCGACCGCCAGCTTTAAGTTCGCGCCCCGACGGCCCGAACCCGCGCGCCATTTTTTGGGAGGTATTGACACGCGGCGAGCGCAACGCTCATAATGTTCTTCTTTGAAAACGAAAAAATGAAAAAGACCGAGGAATGCGCCATATGCGCCTGGCGTGGAGACTGCAAGAAGAAGTACACATACGAGAAATCGGGCCTGTATTGCCCGGACTTTACAAGGGACGTCGCCCTGTTCCCCGAGGAGAAACCAAAGGGGCCCGAAAAGGAAAACAAAAAGAAGAAGTAGCCCGCGATTGATTCATAGGTGGGCGGTGTAGCTCAGTTGGCTAGAGCATGCGACTCATATTCGCAGTGTCAGGGGTTCGACTCCCTTCACCGCTACCAAATAAATAAAAATCCCTTCCCCCGCCGACGTTGGGACGTCCGGTTTGTCCGATTTGTCCCGTTTGTCCGATTTGTCCCCGCATTTTTCAACATTTGTTTGGTGGCGCGGACACTCCTGCGCTGGAGCGAAGCGAAAGTGTCCTGCGGAGCCGCATGGCAAATATTCATTTTACGGCGTAGCACGGGTAAGCGTTGCGTCCGTGGGACGCAAGAAGAAGATTGGTGGCACGGACTTTCAGCCAGTGATTTCCCCGCAAGGAACAAAAGGAATCTTTAATCGCACGGACGCAAGGATCGGCGTTTCCTTACAGATTACGATTTCAAGCATTCGGCGTTCCGCCCGTTACCCTCGGCCGAATGCCCGCCGGGGGCTTTCCGGCGCCGGAAGCCCGACGATTATTTAGGTTAAATAATCATCGGTTAATTTATACGACGTCCGGGGGCGGAGGGCTTTTGCGTTTTTGGCGATTTTGGCGATT
>JACQBU010000087.1 GCA_016194375.1 Nitrospinota bacterium | reverse complement strand
TGGTCCATCTCCACCTCGAATACTATCACGACCACGACGTCCGTCGGGGGAACTATCGCGGCGAACTGCGGGTTGACCTCGGAGCGGACGAACACCATCTCGACGGGATGCACCGGCGCCCAGGCCTTTTGCAGGTCCACAAGCGCCATCAGGACGACGTTTTTTATTATCCTCTGCTCTATCGAGGTGAAGTCGCGCCCCTCTATTTTCATCTTCGCCTCGCCGGTGCCGCCGAAAAACGTGTCCACAAGCGCGAACACCATCTTGGATTCGGCCACGAGCAGGGCGAACCCCCTCAGCGGCGGCATCCTGAAGATGTGCAACGAGGCCGGCACCGGAAGCGACTTTATGAACTCCCCGAACTTGATCGTGTCCACGGACACGGCGCTGACGTCCAGCACCTTCCTGAGCGCCGTTGAAAGCGAGTTTCTGAACAGGCGGGAGAACCGCTGGTTGATTATGTCCATCGTGGGCATGCGCCCGCGTATGATGCGCTCCTGGCTCGTGAGGTCGTACGCGACGACGCCGGATCCCCCGCCGACGTCCTCGGCCTCGGTTTCTATCTCGCCGTCGCTGACGCCCCGCAAAAGGGCGTCGACCTCGTCCTGCGAAAGAACCTGGCTCATACTTGGACTCTAAAACCCCCGGTTAGGCTTGTTTGGGCCGCCGCTATTGTATTATGAATTCGACAAAGAATACGTTTTTCACGGCCCCGCCGGTCAACAACGAATTTACCCTGGTCATAACCTGCTCCTTCAGCCTTGATTTTCCGTCCGGCGTCAAAAGTTCCTCGGCGGTCCTGGACGAGAGAAGCGTTATCACGGAGTCCTTAATCTGCGGCATCTTGCCCTGCGCCTCCGTCGCCCCCGCCGTCGTGGCCATCGCCAATTGCATCGTAAGCTTCATTAAGCGCCTGCCGTCGTCCCCGATTAGGTTGACGATTATCGGGTCAACCGGGACGATGTTGGAGAGCCCCTCTTTTTTCCCCTCCTCGCCGCGGCCTCCCTCGCCGCCCTTGGGCTCCTTCGCCGACTCCTCGCCCGCACCGGCCGGTTCCCCTTTGGCAAGCTTGGCCTTGTTCCCGCCCCCCAAAATGGAGGCGGCGAAAAAACCTCCCGCCCCTACCAGCGCCAAAACTGCGGCCCCCACGAGGGCGAGCAGGACGACCTTGGGTTTGGACTTCCTCGGGGCTTCGCTTGCCTCGCCGCCCCCACCCTCGGCCCGTTCGTGGCTTTCTTCGACGGCCATGCGACCTCCCTAAACAAGGGCGCGTTCAATCTGCGTAACGCGCGTCCGACCGGCCTCCGGGCAACCTACGATTCGACGCGAAATTCCAAGCCCGCAAATCCGGCAACTGTTGAAGCGTTTTGTACTACCGTTTATTATAATTAAATTATAATAAATTGCAAGGCAAGAATGCCCCCGGCCGGGCTCCGGCCTTTTCTCAGTTGTCGACGGTCTTTAAGATTTCGACGACGTCCTGCGGGGTCGAAGCCGACCGGAGTTTCCCCATCAATTCCTTGTTCCGGCACAGCCTTACTATCTTGGCCAAAAGCTGGATGTGCAACCGTGGCACGGATTGGGAGCCGATTATCATGAAAACCACCTTGACCGGCTGGTTGTCCACGGAGGCGAAATCAACGCCGTTGGGCAGGACACCTATCGCGACCACGGTCTGGTTGAACCCCTCCAGGGAGGCGTGCGGTATGGCGACCCCCTCCCCCACCCCGGTCGTGCTAAGTTTTTCCCTGTCCTCGAGCCTCTGAACCAAGGCGTCCCCGCCGGGCTTGTCCAGCAGGCCGGCCCCGATCAAAGTGCCGGTCAGTTGGTTGAAAACGTCGCGTTTCGTCGCGGAGGACAAGTTCAAAATCATGCACTCGGGCCGAAGAAACTCACTTATTCCCATCTTCCCCTGCTCCATCGTCATCGTCGGTTCCGCGTTTTTTTGCGCGCATCGCATAATATCCGGCGGCGACCAACAAGGCCACGAACGCCGCAAGGATAATAATTGACGCGGCAAGGCTCATGCCGTCAGAGGCCCAGCACGTCCTGCATGTCGTACATACCCTTTTTCTTCCCGGCGAGCCAGCCGGCGGCAAGGACCGCGCCCGCGGCGAAATTCATCCTGCTCGACGCCCTGTGGGTTATCTCCAGCCTTTCGCCGTGCCCGCCGAAATACACCGTGTGCTCCCCCACGACGTCGGACATGCGCAGGCTCATGACGCCTATTTCCCCCGGCTTCCTCTCGCCCACCATCCCGCGCCTGCCGTACACCCCGACTTTTGAAAGGTCCCGCGAGGTTTCCCGGGCCAGTATTTCGGCAAGGCGCATCGCGGTGCCGGACGGCGCGTCCTTTTTCAGCTTGTGGTGAATCTCGGTTATCTCCATGTCGTAGTTGGCGAGCATCTTCGCCGCCTCGGAAACGAGCTTGAACATGACGTTCACGCCTATGCTCATGTTCGGGGAGCGGACGCACGCCGCCTTGTCGCGGTAGTTCTCCATCGTTTTCAGCTGTTCCGCCGAAAAACCGGTGGTGCCGATGACGATTCCCTTGCCGGCGCCGGCGACTATCTTGTAGTGTTCCATCGAGGATTCGGGAGTGGTGAAGTCAATCACAACGTCGACCCCGCCGATTATCTCCCTTAGGTTGTCGGTAATTATGGGCCCGGGGTTGCCCGCCATGTCTGGGCCGATCAAGTCTTGCCCCACGAGGGGATGCCCCTTGCGCTCGACCATGCCCGCAATTTTCATGTCCTCATCACGAGACACGAGATCGGTTATCTCGCGTCCCATTCGACCGGCGCACCCTGTGACGGCAACCTTAAGCATTCGAACCTACCCCCTTTCCTGGAAGGCGGTATTTACTCACAGTCAAATTCCATAGTCAACAAATTCATAATCCACGCCCCGGCATGGTCGTCGGCGGAATCAGGTGAAGACGATTACCTTGTTGCCGTGGACAATCAGCTTCCGCTCCAGATATTTCCTGAGCGCGCCCAGGAACACCCTCTTCTCGATGCCCCTTCCTATTTCTATGTAGTTCTCGACCGAGCTTTGGTCCACCACCTCCTCGGTGTCCTGTTCGATTATCGGCCCCTCGTCCAGACGGGCCGTCACGAAATGCGCCGTCGCCCCTATCTTCTTCACCCCCCTGTCGTACGCCTGGTGGTACGGGCGCGCCCCGACGAACGCCGGGAGGAACGAGTGGTGGATGTTGATTATGCGGTTCCGGTATTTCGCTATCATCGCCGGGGGGATTATCTGCATGTAGCGCGCGAGGCCGACCAGGTCGATTCCGTAGTCCCGAAGGAGGTCGGATTGTTTCTTGAGCGCCTTTTTCCTTTCCTGCGGCGTCATCCCCCCCTCGTACGGCACGTGGTAAAAATTCACGTTGAACATGTGCGCGAGGTTCACCACCTTTTCGTGTTCGCGGTTGCTTATTATCAGCGGTATTTCGGCCGGAAGGATGTCCTGATAGTGGGCCGCGAGCACCTCGACGAGGCAGTGCGCCTCGCGCGTGGCGAACAGCGCCAGCCTGTCGCGCCTGTCGGCGTCGTCCACCGAGAAGACCGCCCCGTAGGGCCGGAGGTGCCGGGCGAAAAACGATGCCGTCTCCCCGCAGTCCGCGCCGTTTTTTTGCTCCCACACGACGCGCATGAAAAACTCCCTAGCGGGCCTTCCGTCGCCTCCGCCGGTCACGATGAGCTCCTGGGTGGAGCTGATGTTGCCGCCGAGCTTTTTTGCTATGAGGCCGGACACGAAATGGACGATGCCCGCCCTGTCCGGGCAGTGCATCCGGAAAATCGCCTTGTTCAATCAAAATCCCCTTTTGAAAGGTTCACGGAATAGTATGCCAAAAGGCCAAGCCAGTCAACAGACCCGAAAACGCGCGGCGGGTCAAATTGGATTCCCGCAGGGAAGGAAACCGTCAGACGGGCCGCAACTTGATGGTGCCGTTTTCGATGTGTTTTTTTATCACGCCGATGGCCTCCTCCGCGGTGTCGGCAAAATACAGGTGGTCCGTGTCCCCCGGGGATATCAATCCGTCCCTTTTGAGCCGCCCGTCAATCCACTCCATTAGCCCCCTCCAATACTCCCTGCCCACGAGCACCAGCGGAAACGGGGCTATTTTGCCGGTTTGGAGGAGGGTGACGGTCTCGAAAAACTCGTCGAGCGTCCCGAATCCGCCCGGAAGGAAGACGTAGGCGCATGAATATTTCAAAAGCAGGACCTTTCTGACGAAGAAATAGTTGATCGTTATGGACGGGGAGGCGTACGGGTTCGCCGGTTGCTCCTCCGGGATGGAAATGTTTATGCCTATGGAGTTGCCGTTGGCCTCGTGCGCCCCCTTGTTTACGGCCTCCATGAGGCCCGGCCCGCCCCCGGTCAGCACGGTGAAACCAAGTTTCGCCAGCTCCCTCCCCAGCTCGACCCCCAATTTGTACTCGTCGCCGTCCGGCGTGACCCTGCTGGATCCGAAAACCGTTATGACCGGCCCCTTGTCCACCATCATGCTAAACCCGGTGAGAAAATCCGAGAAAATGAGGCCGAGCCTCTCCTCGTCCTCCTTGGACAGCTTTATGTTCAGCTTGTATCCGATGTCGGACAAAAGTTTCTGTATCTTCTCAGGCGCGCCGTTCTTCCGATCGTTCATTCGTCCTCTCTTAAAAGTGCCCCGCGTTATTTATGCCCGGTCCCCTGTTCGTTCTTTGCGCCGCCGTCCTTCCGGGGCTCGGTGGACAACGCTTTCGCCGGCGCCTCGAGCAGACGACCGATGATTCCGAAAAAGGCCCTTCCGATGGATTCACCGGGCAAGGCCCGCGCCTCCGGCTCCCCCATGTCCCCCTTAACCTCATAATAAGAGATGATGAGGCTTTTTTCACTGCCGGTCAGCACTTTTCCCGCAAGCGGCACGTTTGAGATTATCTTGTCCAGCGTGGTGAACGGCTTCACCGCCAGCAACAGCGAAACTTTTTCCTTTCCAAAGTCAAAGTCCCCGACCGCCGACATCCTCACCACGCTCCCCTCAAGCACTATGTTGTCGGTGTGCCCGACCCCGTCCTTTATGACCATGTCCCCCGTTATGAACGAATACGGCAGGCCGGACCCGGTTTGTCTGCCGGACCTCTTCTCGAATATCGGCGTGAGGTTGACCACCGAAAATACGTCGGACAACCCGGCGAACTTCACCAGCAGGCCGTCCTCCGCCCTAAAGCGCATCTTTCCGCCCACGGTGTTTCGCAACCTGCCCCACAACAACCCCTCGCCGTGGAATTCGCCGTCCCCGTCGAGCTTTCCGGTGACCTTGTCCATCTTTGGCCAGACTTCGCCGAACAGGCCCGCCATGTCGGCGTCGCGCACCTCGATTTTGGCTTCGACGACGGGGATGTCGCCGCTGGCGTCGACGTTACCGCTTGCCATGCATTTTCCGTCGTGGGACGTAAACGAAACCTCGTTTATCTTAAATCGGTCCGCAAAATAGTCGAACGAGGCGGATAGGTCCTCGTAAGTTAGCGAACCGATGGAACCGCTCTTTGAGTCGATCGCCACGCTCACGTGGGGGCGCAGTTTCATGGACTCGTCCGGCGGGGCGGATTGCGCCTCGTCCAACGGCACGATGTCCGCCAGGTTCAGCCTTTCCGCGAAAAAGTGGTAGTCCGTAATCGGCTCCTTCTGAAAAACGACGGACCCCGAGACCTGTCCGTAGGAGTCGCCGACCCTCGCGCTCGCCCTTTTGAACCTGGCCTTGTTCCCCTTTAGGCTCACGGCGCCGTTGACCGCGTAAAACGGCTTGGGCATGACCGTGTTGAATCCGACGTCCTTCCCGGTCAGTCCTCCGGCCATCTCCAGCCCGCCGTTCCTCCACGCCGCGTCAAACGAGCCTTCCGCCACCCCGCTCGGTTTTATGGCGTTCATCACGGGCAACACCGGCGCCAGGTTGGTCAACCAGGCTAGGTTGAGCCTGAGGTCCCTCACCTTGACCGAAAAGGCGGTCTCGTCCGCCCCCATTCCCTTGGAGAAATGCGCCGAGCCGCCGACCGACCCCGAGACCTCGTCCCTGCGCAACATCTTTAAATACCCGTCCAGGGCCCCCAACTGGAGTTGTTCGACCCCTATCCTTATGTCGTAACTTCCAAGGGACTTGAAGTCCGGAGCGTCCCCCGAGAAGGAAATCCTCGACACGCCCATCCTCACCGTCCCGTCAACCACCCGCATGCCGTTCCCGTTGTAGATCCTGCCGACGATGCTCTCCGAAAACGGCGCTCCCTTCCCCTTTTTTATGACGTCCTTGTATAGGACGGCGGCGTTGGTAAAGTCGGCGGTTTGGGAGAAGTCAAAGTTGTCCAGGTCCCCCGCCACCTTCAGGGACGTCGTCGCCGGCCCCTCGACGTACTTGAAGAACCCGAGGTCAAAAAACCTCGTGTTCGAAAGCCGAGCCAGCTCTCCGGAAGTGTTGATGCCCAGGTCAATCCTGTAGTTGTTCGAGGCGTACCCGGTGACTTTTCCCGCGGCGTGAAAGCGGGTGTTCTCGAGCATCCACGACACGTCCTTTATTTCCACGTCGTTCATGGTGACCGCGACCACGCCGTTTAGCTGTCTTATGGAGGCGTTGTACTGGTCGTGCCTGAACCCCACCCCCTTGAACGCGAGGCTTCCCTCAAGCCCGGTGAGCTCCGGCTTTTCCAAGTCCGCCTCGACCCTAAACGCCGCCCCCACCGTTCCGGACATGTCCCGTATCGGCTTGACCACTTCCGCAAGCCGCTCCGATTTTATCCTTCCCGAGAGCTCGTCCCTAAGCCCGCTCATGTTGACGTCCGCGGACAGGTCCGCGACAAATTTGGGCGCCGTATGGATGTTCGTCACGGCCCCCGTCATGTTTTTCAGGACGCTCTTGCCGTAAACCGCGCTCGCGTCGCGGAAGCTAAGTTCGTCGCCGGCCAGCGTCAACCTCCCGTTCAAGCCCTCCAGCTGACGCGTTATCCCCTCCAGCTTGAGACGCAGGTCCTCCACCTCTATGGTTCCCGAGAACCTCCTGAGGTTTTCCGGGTCCCTTAGGTTGGGAAGGGCCTTGAGCGGCCCGTTAAAAGCGACCCCGACCAGCCTGAAGCCCCCCTTGATTATGGAATGCTGGGCGAACTTGACCATGGCCTCGTCCCTAAACTGCCAGGGGACGAATTGGGCAAGCTTCGTCACGTCTATCATGGAGGTTTGGGCCCTAAAGCTTATCGTCGGGTTCGGGCCGTCCAGGCCACTCAACGCGACGTACCCGCCGACCTTCCCCTCCGGCAGGGCGAGCTCCACTTTGTCGAGGATTACCCCGCCGGCAAGCAGGCTTCCGCTCAAGTCAAACCGCCTGGAGGCGTCCACCTGGGCGGGGCCGACCAACGGGGCCGCGGTAAGGTTTCCATTGAACCTTATCCCGTCCTTAAACCGGCCCGAGAAACCCAAGTCCATGGAATATTTTTTGTCAAGGTACTGTTGCGGTAGGTATTCCGCCAGATACTCCCCCAGCCGGCTCGCGTTGACGGACTCGATCCTCAATTTGCCCTGCGCCCATCGTCCGCCCCAATCCCAGTCGGGGGCCCTCACCCACGACTCAAACGTCGCCTTGACCCTTCCGGGCGACAACGGGTCGTGATAAGTCGCCTCCATCTCCAGTTTCAAGGGACGAACCCAGGCCGCGTTCCTGAACGCCGCCTTGATTCCGGAAAACGCGAACGCAATGGGCGGTCCATGCGGCCTTTCGTCAACGACCAACAGCCTGCCGCCGGAAACCGTCATCCTGTCGGGAATCGCGCCCCCCCCTCTTTTCGAGGCCGCTTTTTTGAGCAGGGGCACGAAATCCCACGACCCGTCCCGCCCCCGGTTTGCGAAAAACAACGGGTTGACCACCTCCAACTTGCCTAATGCTATTTCCCCCTTGAGTATCGACCTCAGGGACAAAAACGCGTTGATCCTCCCCGCATAACAGAGCGTCCGCCCCCCCGACTTGACGACCACGCCGCTCACCGTTATGCCGGGCCGAAAAAGAATCAGGTCTATCCCGCCAAACTCGACGTCAATCCCCAGTTCCCTGCGGGCGTTTTCGATTATTTCCCTTCTGTATCGCTCCGGATGGTAAAACGCCTTCGCGACGGCCATGGCCACCAGGAAACCGGTCAAAAGCACGACCGACACGGTCGCCGCCGCCCGTATAAATTTAACGATTACCGCCATGTCGGCTATGATAGCAACATAATGGGCGGGAGGCTAAGTTGAAAAAACTGCTCGTCTTGGGCGCCGGCACCGGAGGCTCCCTCGTCGCCAACATACTCTCCAAAAAACTCCCCCGAAAGGAGTGGCGAATAACCGTGGTCGACAAGGCGCGCGAGCATCACTACCAGCCCGGCTACCTGTTCATCCCGTTCAGGCTGTACGGATACGAGGGCAGGGACTCCGTGGCAAGGCATATCCGGCGGCCGCTGGGGAGCGCGGTGGAGTTCGTGTCGGCTGACGTCCGCCTCATAGACCACGCCGCCAGAAAAGTCGAAACCAGCGCGGGGCGCCTTGACTACGACTGGCTGGTTCTGGCGATGGGGTGCAGGATGGCTCCGGAGGAGACGGAGGGGCTCGGGGAGGCCCTTGGAAAAAACGCCCACACCTTTTACGGACTCGACGAGGCCGTTAATTTCCAAAAGCCGCTCGAGAATTTTCGGGAGGGGAAGCTGGTGGTGAACGTCGCCGACATGCCCGTAAAATGCCCTGTAGCGCCGATAGAGTTCGCGTTCCTTGCGGACTATTTCTTCAGAAAAAAGGGGATAAGGGAGCGCATAAGGATAGAGTACGCGACCCCCTCCCGGGTGCCTTCACGAAGCCGGTGGCAAACCGCGTTCTTGGCGAGCTTATGCGGGAGAGGGGCATATCCGTCACGCCGAACTTCCAGATTTCGTCGGTGAACGCCGGGGCGAAGACCATCGAATCCTTCGCCGGCGAAAAAATCGAGTACGACCTGCTGTGCTCCGTCCCCGTGAACCTCGGACCGAGGGCGATAGAAGACTCCGGCCTCGGGGACGGCGCGTGCTACGCGGTGACGGACGACCATAATCTCAAGAGCAAAAAGGCGGAGAGGATTTACGCCATAGGGGACGCCACAAACCTTCGCACGTCCAAGGCCGGGTCGGTCACGCATTTCGAGGCCGAGATGGCGGCGGAGAACATTCTGCTCGAAATAGCCGGCAAGGAGCCGAGGCCGGGGTTCGACGGCCACACGAACTGCTTTATCGAAACCGGCGACCACAAGGCGTTCCTCATCGACTTCAACTACGAGGTGGAGCCGGTGCACGGAACCTTCCCGTTTCCGGGAATCGGGCCGATGTCGCTCCTTAAGAACACTAGGATAAACCACCTCGGCAAAATCGCCTTCAGGTGGGTATATTGG
>JACQBU010000082.1 GCA_016194375.1 Nitrospinota bacterium | reverse complement strand
GGTGCCGCGCGCGGCCTTTTCATATTCCGCCATGTTAGGAAGCCTTTTCCCCTGGGCCTTGCAGTATTCGTCGGCCTCAAAGTAGGAAATCTCCACCACGGGGTGCTTTTCCTTCCCGGGAGGGGCCTCAAAATTCTTTTTGAAGTTCTTGAAGTCGGCGTTCGTGACGGGGAATTTGTCGATGCTGAATTTGTCCACGCTGACCGCCTTGAGGTCGGGGCCGGACTTGAATTCCCCCGCCGGAATTTCTATCATGTCGCCGTCGGCGTACGAATTGACCGCCGACCCAAAATAAGCGAGAATATACGCCAAGGCCATGAATGAGACGAACCGGAACTTTATGTTAATCACCTCTAATCTCCTCAACAAATATAGGGACAAAAAAAATAATATGCTAGACTATACTCCCGCGAGTGAAAATATTCAAGCCAAGCGTTTTTTGGAAAAATTATTGTCCGCCCTAATCCCAGTGTCTGCCGCCTTGGTTCTTATCCTCCCGTCATACGGTTGCAAAGGCGCCAAACCCTACACGCGGGGCGCGGATGAACCGGAGGTCAGCGAAATGGCGGGCGCCAACGTGTCTGAAAACAGGCTAAAAAGGGAGGAGCAGTTCCAAAAAGACGTGAAGAACCCCCGCAACACCCCGGTGGTCCAGTCGGGGGCGACCGTTGAAAAAGCCGCGCCCCAGTACGACTTTGAGAAGAAGAACGAGGCGGACGTACGACGGGAGCCGGAGAGGAAAACCAAAATAGCCGTGTTGGGGCCTTTTACCGGCGAGCTCGACTTTTACGGCAAGGACGCCTCCGACGGCGCGGAGATGGCCTCCGACGAGATAAACGACCGCGGCGGAATAAAAAAACAAAAATACGACCTCCTGGTTTACGACACGAAGGGGTCTATGGACGGAGCCCGGGCCGGCGTGAAAAAATTCATAGACGAGAAGGTCGCGGCCATCGTCGGGGCCGCCACCGGCGAGGTGAGCTTTTCGGCCACCAAGACCCTAAACGACAACCAATTGATTCTCGTCTCTGCCGGTTCGAGAAGGAGGCTTGGTGATTCCGGACCCTACAACTTCCGCGTCACGCTGGACGACAACCACGGGATTAAGCGGCTGGTCGAATACGTCGTCAAGGAGAAAAAATGGAGGAACTTCGCCCTCTTCACCTCCTTGGTCAACGACTTTTCCATAAAGCTCACCGCCGCCTTCAAGGGTGAGATAGAAAAACAAAAGGCCAACGTCGCCCAGGAGCTCTATCTGTGGTCCGCGCAGATGTCCAACATGCAAAAGGAGGAGACCAGCATACCCGCCCAAATCAGCAAGCTTAAAACCAACACGCCCGACGCGCTGATCTACACCGGGGACGGCAAGGAGGGGGCCGAGTTGGTAAGTGAGATGCGCAAACAAGGGATTAACATCCCGGTCATCGGATGCGAGGACCTTATGGTCCCCGAATTCGTCTCGCTTGGAAAGGCGGCGGAAGGAACCGTGGTTTACGGCGGATTCAACGTCAATTCCTCCGATCCAAGGGTCAGGAAGTTCGTGGCCGATTATAAAAAGCGGTACAACAGGCCCCCCACCAGGCTTTCGGCCCTGGCGTATGACGCGTATTACATGGTTGCCGAGGCCATCGAGAAGGCGCCTTCCCTAAGGCCCACCCACCTGCGCGACTCGCTCATGGCGATAAAGGATTTTCACGGCGTCACCGGCGTCATCACCGTCGGGCCAAACAGGGAGGCCGTGAAGGAGCCGTTTATATTCGAGTTCGCGAAAAAAGACTCGAAATATGACTTTTATTCCACGAGGGAGCCGTTATGAAGGGAAAGGGACGTTCTGTCGGACTGCTTGCGACAATCACCTTTTTCCTCGGTTTGTGCCGGGTTGCGTGGGGCGGACAAGCGGCGCCGGAGGGAATGATCCTCGTTCCCGAGGGGGAATTCCTTATGGGCAGCTCGCAGCAGGAGATAAACGAATTGAAGAAGGTGTTTGGCCAAAGGGAACTCTACCGGGATCATTCCTTCGACCAAGAAATGCCCAAAAGAAAAGTTTCGCTCAAGGCCTTCTACATCGACAGGCACGAGGTCACCAACAAAGAATACGCCGAGTTTGTGAAGGCGACCGGGCATCAGCCGCCGTTCATATGGCCGAGAGGGGAATATCCGTCTGGAAAAGGGGATTTCCCGGTCCTTTACGTGTCTAAAAAGGACGCGGAGGATTTCGCGGCGTGGAAGGGAAAGCGGCTTCCGACGGCCGAAGAATGGGAAAAAGCCGCCCGCGGCGCCGACGGCCGGGTTTTTCCGTGGGGCAACGACTTCGACCCCGAAATGGCCGCGACGGCGGATTCCGACCTGACCTTCATTTCACACGGGCTTTGCACGGCAAACACCGCCAACAAGGTCGAGGGGGCGCCGGGTGACATAAGCCCCTACGGCGTTCACGACATGGCGGGCAACGTGCGGGAGTGGACCTCCAGCCTCTCCCGCGATGAGAAAAACCTGGCCGCGGTCAAAGGGGGTTCCTGGGTGGATTTATACGTCAACGCCAGGACGGCCCACGTCGAATACATCCCGGTCGGCTCGCGAAGCCACATCGTGGGGTTCCGTTGCGCAAAGGACGCGGCCGCGCAATAGTCCGCCTCGTTCGCGGAAAAAAGCGGGACGTCCCGGGCCGGGTATTGGTGAAAATTGTCGAACGCCCGCGCAGGCGTCCCCCTTGCGCTGATTTTGCCGCGGGACGCGGCATGAACGCCTTTGCGCGGGATGCGTGTCGCCTCGCTCCTTCCGAAACGGCCGGCGGCGGGCGCCCGGCTCCGGGGACTGCGGGCGCAACGGGAGTCGGATGGTAGTACTCAAGGTTTTTTTCAACCGAATATGGAAAAAACTGGCGTTGGCCTTCCTTACGGTGACCTTTATTCCCATCGTGTATTTCATACATAAAAACCTTGTTGACGCAAGGGCCCTTGTGGCGGACAGGGCGGCGGATACGGTGCTTTTAAACGCGTTCGTCAGGTCCAGGGACATCGAGTCCACTTTGAAGAACGTGTACCAGGACGTCAATTACCTCCGTTCCAGCATGGCCGTGGAATTCCTGGTGAACCAGCCGGGGGGGAAATCCGCGAAGCTTCCCTATTGGATTTCTCTTGTGGAAAAGGAGTTCGACCTGTTTCTCTCCCAAAAAATCGCGTACGCGGGCGCGGGGTTTCTTGACGAGTACGGCGACGAGAAGGTCATTTTTTACAGAAGCCAGGGAAACCTCGTCTCCCTGCCCGACAAGCAAAAGCACAACCGTCTCACCTCAAAATATTACGTGGAAGCCGCCAAGGAACACGACTACGGTGTTGCGGCGATCCCCATGAGGACCTCCATCGACCTTAAGGAAAACTTGTTCAACCAGCCGCTGATTCGTTACGCCACGAAGGTTTTTGACCGCTCCGGCCGGCCCCGGGGCGTGCTTTACCTTGACCTCAATCCGCTGAGATTATACGAAAAGTTGAACCAAACCACGGTTGACCAAAGGCGGAAGGCGGCGATGGTGACTAACACCGGGGGCTACATAAACGACCCGTTTGATTCGCTTCAAAGTTGGAGCGATCCGGCGCATCCGGCCAAAAACATTGCGCAGGAGTTTCCCGGCCACGTCGTGGCTCAGATTCTTTCCGGAAGAAACGGCGTCATAACCGACGACGCGGACCACATATTCGCCTTCAGGGCCATTTATCCACAGCCGATGAACAGGGATTTTTTCTACGTGGTTTTCGACCGCTACCCGCGGGCCGACCTTATGCGCGAGATTAACAAGCTAAAGGAGGATTACCTCAGGGGGCTTCTCTGGGCGCTGGCGTTGTGCGTCGCCGTTGCGACGGTCGTTTCATACGGCCTGACCCGCAACATCGGCAAACTCCGCGCCGGCGTCGATATGATCCGCAGGAAGGTGCTCGGCCACCGCCTGAACATACGTTCGGGGGACGAAATAGAGGCGCTGGCCCGCGCCTACAACACCATGGCGGAAGCCTTGCAGGAATACAGCGGTTCGCTGGAAAAAAAGGTCGAGGAGCGCTCGCAACACATACAACGGGTCGAGCGCCAGCTCATGCAGGCGGAAAAGCTCGCGGCGATCGGCTTTCTTGCGGCCGGAGTGGCGCACGAGGTCAACAACCCGATTTCAATACTCATCACCAGGCTGGAACTCATCAAGAAGGAGTTGGAAAAGGGCAGGAGCGACATGCTGAAAAAGGACGTCGACGTGCTGTTGGCCCATTCCATCCGAATCGGGAGGATTGCCGGGAACCTACTGTCCTTCTCGCGCGGGGCCTCGACCGAGGTCACCGACGCAAGCCTCAACGAGGTGGTGGAAAGGGTCACGAGCCTTCTGGAAATCCAGTTGCGAAGGAAGGGGGTGGCCCTCGACCTGTCGCTGGGGCGCGACCTGCCCGCCGTCTCCATAAACGTCCCGGGCATGGAACAGGTCGTCTACAACATCGTTTATAACGCCTATCAGGCGACCGACGCGGGCGGGGCGATTTCCGTCGCGACCAGGCTGGACGACGAGGGAAAGGTGGAGCTGAAGATAGGCGACACGGGTTGCGGAATGGACGAAAAGGTGTTGGAGCATATTTTCGAGCCGTTTTTCACGACCAAGGAGGTGGGAAGCGGCACCGGGCTTGGCCTGGCGATAAGCTATGGTATCATCAAGCAGCTTGGCGCCTTGATGAACGTCAAAAGCGCGCCCGGCGAGGGAACGGTTTTCACAATTCAATTGGTTCCGGCCAAAGGCGCGGCGATTTTCAAGGTCGTCGAACCGGCCGGGGAGGGATTCCAATGACAAACGCGGAAAAGCCCACGATATTGCTGGTGGACGACGAACGGGATCTGCTGGAAAGTTGCCTGAGGATACTCGAAGGGGAGAATTACGACTGTATAACCACCGCGAACAGCCTGGAGGTTCCCGACCTTTTGCGCGAAAAACGGCCGTGGGTCGTGGTGACCGACTTCCTCATGCCCGGCAAAAACGGGCTTGAGATACTAGTCGACGCAAACCGCATATCCCCCAGGACGCCGGTCATCATGATTTCCGCCTACGCCACCGTCGAGAGGGTGGTGGAGGCCGTCAAGGTCGGCGCGTTCGACTACCTCACCAAGCCGTTCTCCTCGGACCAGCTTGTCATAACCGTCCGAAGGGCGGTGGAGCGCTACCGGCTGGGAATGGAGAACGACGAGCTTAGGAAAAAGTTGCGGGACGAGTTTTTCAGCTCGTTTTTTGTGGGCAAGCACCCCCGGTTCATATCGATCCAGGAGCAGATTTACAGGATAGCCCCCACGCAGTCCAGCGTCCTGATACAGGGGGAGACCGGCACCGGGAAGGAGCTGGCCGCGCGGGCGATCCACCTTTACTCGAAAAGGGCCGAAAAGCCCTTCATCGTGGTGGATTGCAGCACGCTTTCGGAGGAGATGCTGGGAACGGCCCCGTTCGAGGGGGCGGACGCCGGCAAGCCGCGCGCACGAAGCCTCTTCGAGGCCGCAAACGGCGGGACGATATACCTTGAGCAGGTCGAGGACCTGGACATGGCGATGCAGGCGAGGCTCCTAAGGATACTGCAGGACCGCCGCGTCCAACAAGGCTCCGAATGGCAGTGGACGCCGCTGGACATAAGGGTGATAGCATCCTCCGCCGTCAACCTTCAGGACGCGGTGTATCAGAAGAAATTCCGCGAGAACCTGTACTACTGCCTCAACGTGATAGGCATCACCATCCCTCCGCTGAGGGATAGAAAAGAGGACATAACGATGCTGTGCGACCATTTTTTAAGGCAGATGCCCGGGAAAAACGGCCTCCCCCTGAAGGTCCTGCATCCCGACGCCCTGGCAAGGCTCATGGCGTACGACTGGCCGGGAAACGTCCGCGAACTGCGCAACGTCATAGAGCGGGCCGCCTCGATGTCCGACGAGAAGACGATAATGACGAAGCACCTCCAGGACGAGGTCCTAAACGCGGACGGCACCGGGAACCTGACTTTCAGGGAGGCGCGCAAGCTGTACCTCGACAAGTTCGAAAAATTATATTTGGAAAAACTTCTGCTCAAAAACAATGGTAATATCTCGCGCGCGTCGGAACACGCCGGCATCACGAGGATGTCCTTTTACAGGATTTTGAAAAGGATAGGACTGGTGAAGGACGTCGAATGGCACAGGGCCGGCGGCGAACGCCGCCAAAAAAGGGACGAGGAAGAGGGCAACAAGGGACGACCGCAGTGAGAAAAGATAAAATATTCCTGGCCTGTTTTTTCCTTTCGGGGGCGGCGGGCCTCGTGTACCAGGTGACGTGGATAAGGATCCTGTCGCTTGTCTTCGGGAACACCATCTACGCGGTTTCCATGGTCGTGGCCGCGTTTCTCTCCGGCCTTGCCATCGGAAGCATGTTCTGGGGGAAAAGGGCGGACAAGGCCCAAAACCCCCTTTCCCTTTACATAAACCTCGAAATAGGGATTGCCGTCTCGGCAGTTGCCGTCACGGCGCTCATATATCTGCTGGACAACGCAATCACGTCCGTGATGACCCCCGAGTCCGTGACGGGGAGCGGATGGTTGCTCTTGAGGTTCGTCCTTGTCTTCGTCATCCTGCTCCTGCCGACCGCGCTGATGGGGGGGACGCTCCCGGTGATGGGCAGGTTTTTGACCATGGAGATGGGAAGCCTCGGCCTTAGCGTGGGATCCCTTTACTCGGTCAACACGTGGGGCGGGATGGCCGGGGCGTTTGCGTCCGGCTTTTTAATGATGCCGCTGGTCGGCGTCAGGGGAACCCTTGCCGTCGCGTTTGTGACGAACGCCGCCATCGCAACGGCCCTTTGGGGCAAACGGGGGGAGAAGCACGCCGAGGCGCCCGCCGTCGCAGAGGCGAAAAAATCCTCCCCGTCGCGAAACAAGAAGAGGGACGAGAACACCCCCCCCGTTTGGGAACATAAGTATTCGACGACAATGGTGCTCGTTCTTTTCGCAGTCGCCGGGTTTTGTAGCCTGGCGTTCGAGGTGTTGTGGACGAGGGCGTTCGTCATATCGTTTAAATCCACGATTTACCTGTTCAGCAACCTGCTCGCGGTCTTTCTTTTGGGAATGGCGCTGGGCAGTTGGGTCCTCGGCAGGCGCGTTGACGCCATAAAGGACCCCATGAGGTGGTTCGGGCTTGCGATGACCGGCATAGGCCTCTACGGCCTGTTCAGCATCGTCATCTTCATAAATTCGGTGGACCTGGCCCTCGGCGTCGGCTCGGTTTTTGGCGAGATGAACTGGGCGAAGGACTCGTTGGCGATGTTCATCCTCATGATGATAGCCTTCCTGCCCGCGACCTTCCTCATGGGGCTGGCGTACCCCCTGATTTGCCGCATCGTCGTCCGCAACATCCCCACCATGGGCAAGACCATGGGGGACGCGTACGCCGTGGGGACGTTTGGTGGGATTGCGGGTTCCCTCGCGGCGGGATACGGGCTTCTCCCGTTCTTCGGCGTGCAGAACAGCATACTAATGGTGTCCGGGGCGGCGATTGCCGTCGGGTTTGTCGCCATCATGAATTCCACGTCCAGAAAGGGTTTGTCCTGGGTTCTCCCGTCCGCCGCGCTCCCTTTTCTCGCGATCGTGATCTTGCTTCAAATATTGAACGTCAACATGGGCCTTCCGGTGCGCAAGGGGGAGACCGCCGTCTTCGCGCGCGAGGGGATAATGGGCACCGTTAGGGTCATGCGCAAGACCGAAAACGGCCCGCTTTCGCTGATGGTCAACAACTACCAGCTCGCCACCAGCGGGGACGTGGCGGTGAGGTTCGGCCACATGCCGCTCCTGCTGAAGCCGGATACGAAGGACGTCCTGTTGATTTCGCTCGGGTCGGGCATAACCGCCGGGTCGGTCGGCGCGCACGACGTCAAAAGCATAGACTGCGTCGAGTTGGTTCCCACCCTGATGGACGTACAGCCCCTTTTCGTGAAGGACAACCACGACATAATCGCCGACCCCCGTTTTAAGGTCACTTTTTGGGACGGCAGACACTACGTGAAGACCACCCGCAAAAAATACGACATGGTAATCTCGGACCTGTTCCAGCCCGACAGCGCCGGAGAGGGGAGCCTATACGCGCTCGAACATTACGAAAACATAAAATCCGTGCTGAAGGACGGCGGGGCGCTCGCCCAATGGCTCCCCCTCTACCAGCTTTCCCCGGAGGACCTCAAGGTCATATTGCGGACCATCGCCCGGGCGTACGAGCACGTCGCCGTCTGGTACGGCGACGTCAACAGCCAGGAACCAACCCTGCTGGTGATGGCTTCGCAAAAGCCGCTCGTAATACCGCCCGACAGGCTCGCCAAAGAGCTCGAACTGGGAAGGGTCAAGGACGACATGATCGAATCCGCCGACCCGCTCAGCTTCCTGAGTTTCTACGTGATGGACAGGGAGGGGGTCATGGAATTCACCAAAGGGGCCGGGATCAACACCGACGACAACTCCCTGATTGAATACATGGCGCCGAGGAACGTCTGGAAACGGAGGGAAAACGCGGTCTCCAACTTCGCCTCCCTCATAGAAAAAAGGCAAAAGGTGGCCCCCTTGGTCGCCGGCGCCTCGGGGGATTCGGAGCTTCTAAAGGCCCTGGACAGGTATTACGAGGCCCGCACCAACATCCTGAGGGGGAAGGTCGAGCACGCCCTAAATAATTACCCGAAGGAACTGGACGACTATCAAAAGGCGGCGTCGTTCTCCCCGCACGACCCGAACCTGGCGTTTGCGGCCTTCGACCTGGGAGACCTCTATTACTTCAGGCGCGACTACACAAAGGCCGCCTCAATCTTTCAATGGACGACCCAAATTTATCCAAACCTCCCAGAGGCGCACTTTTACCTGATTAAGTCGTACGTCAACCTTGGAATGCGCGAGGCGGCCGCCAAGGCGTTTGACGAACTAAAAAAAATCAGGCCGGATATTGCGGAAAAGCTCGTGGGCCAAACCCATTGACAACGGGAAAACAACCCGCGTCCATTGTAGTCTTCTGTAAAATAGAGGATTGCGGACATTCGGCCGTTGACTTTGCCTAAAGAATAAGGCCTTATCGAATTAGGTCTGTTTATAACGTAATGTTCAATCGAATGTTAAATTGACAATATTGACTGTAACATCAGAAGCGTGCCGAGTTATTAGTAATCCATTTGATAATAGCGAGGTTAAAATTAACAGGTCAAATTGGTGTAACCCGATTAAGACACTCCGGCTGGTTAGGCATTAGGGCGGCGATTGTGAGAGGATGTCCGCTGTTTTATATAATGTTGATAAATAGGTTGTTAAAAGAAAACAAATAGCCTCGCGTTTTGTTATTTTATTGGTATGTTGATTGCATGGTTAGGAGCCGATGAGAAAGGTTTGAGTACTGTTCCATGGTGTTTTAAACTTATAGTTAAACTTTTTGTTAGGAAGGGGTGATAATTGATGAAGTTAAAAAATTCCGTATCTGTTCTTTTCTTTGCATTTTGCTTGGTTTCGATGGTTTTTGTATCCCGCTCTTTCGCCGACAGGCTTGGTAACGGTTCCGACATTAACGACTGCCTGCAGATTGGGGAAATAACCAAGATTGGCAACAGGGAGCTGGTCATTACGACCAAGTTCGAAAAGGCGCCAAAAACCTACACGCTTACCATGCATCCGGACGCTTATGTTCACACCGGAGACCGGGGCCAGTTCATGAAGTTCAGCGAATTGAAGACCGGCAATTTGGTGGCCGCCTACGGGTGGTATAGGGACGGCAAATGGTGGGCGCGCAGGATCGCAGTCATGGATCCTAACGACTACCTGATTAAACGCTTGGCCGAAGACGCCAAGGCGGGTGTTTATTACAAAGGTGAAAGATAACATGGAAGGGGTGATTTTTTTGAAAAACAGAATATTGGTTGTTTTTGCGCTTATCGCCGCAATCGCGTTTTACGGCGGCCCTGCGGAAGCGAAAAAGACCGTCATAAAAGACATTGACAAACGCGACTGGCAAGTCATTGCCCCGCAGGACAGCGACGCGCCATTGCACGACTACGCCATCCTCTATGACGCCGGCGGCACGGACGGTTCCATAGGCGTCATCGGCATCCCGTCGATGAGGACCTACAGGCACATCAAGTGCGGCGTCGACCTGCATAACTTCCCGTTCTCGGGTTCCAATGCGGGCAACAACAACGGCACGCCTGACGGAAAATACTTCTACGTTTCCGACAAGGGAGCCGACACGGTCGTCGAAGTGAACCTACAGACCGGCATGCCGGAGAGGATATTCGCGTTGCCGAAGCCTTTCGGCATCCATCACAGCGCGGCCCTGGCTCCTAACGGCAAGTACCTCTTCGCGACCGGCGAACTAACCGGCCGAATGTTGAAGCTCAGGCTCGCCGACGGCGCCACCACGGTTCTTGATATTCCGCCCGCGCCCAGCGCGCCGGACTATCCGGACACCAGCAAGGACGGCAGGTACGTCTTCTCGGGCAACTACTACCACTCCGCGGTAATGGTGTTCAGCCAGGATCCCTTTAAACTGATAAAGGAAATCCCGGTCGGCAAAAACCCGCACGGCACCAACGTCAGCCCGACCAACCGAATGGTGGTCGTGTGCGACAAGCTTTCGGCGACCCTTTCCATAATCGACGTCGACAAGCTCCGCGTGCACAGGGTCATCCCGACCGGCGCGGGTCCGTTGCACAACCAGGTTGACTCGCTCGGCAAGTACGATTACCAATCGTGCTTCGTTTCCGACTCGACCTCGAAAATCGACCTCATGAGGGGTCAGCTGGTTGACGAGTTCCCGGTTCACTATCGCGTTGGTCACAACTCGATAGCGCCGGACAACGCCTACTACGTCTCCCAGAACAAGTTCTCGACGGGCCTCTTCACGCCCACCGGAATAGTGTTCGCGGTTAACTTCGAGTTGCAAGACATAGACGAGACCAGCCCGACCTACGGCAAAACCGTAAAGCTGATCCCGGTCGACGGCGAGCCGCACGAAGGACGCCAGATTTTCGGCTCCTACATACAGAGGTGGAACACCGGTAAAGGTAACGACCTCTTTGAGAAGGGGTACGATCTCGGCGACTACCACGTGAGCTTTGACAAGGGCCCGGGCCTCAGCTCCAAGGAGAGGCCGTCAATCGAGCCGACCCACACCGGCGATTCGATGAGGGCGTGGATCCCGCGCGACGACGGCAAGCCCGGCGTTACCAAGGAAGGCGATGTGTACGTTGTCAGGGTGAAGGCCTTCTCCTACGGCTATGTGCCCCGCTTCATACACGTTCCCCAGGGCGCGAAAGTCCGCATAATTCTGACCAACATAGACAAGGCGGCCGGTCTCACCAAGAACCCGGACGTCACGATGGGATTCACCCCGGCCGGTTACTACGGGCCGAGGACCATGTTGTTCGGCGTTCGCGGAATGTCGGTGGTGGGTGAGTTCGTGGCCAAGAAGGCGGGCGAATTCGAGTACTACTGCCAGCAGTTCTGCGGTCCGTTGCATCTTGAAATGCGCGGCACGTTCTTCGTAGACCCTCCAGGCGGCAAGGCCTCCCTTGCTTCCGGAGACTACGACGACATCTCCAAGCAGGAGACGATGTTGTCCGAGCACGAGAGACAATGGATCGTCGGCACCAACAAGCTGTTGAACAAACTTAACGAGGGCAACGAACCGACCATTTGACGGACGGCGAGTTCTTCTCTAAAAGGCTTGAAAAAGGCCGGGACAAAATCCCGGCCTTTTTTTTTATTTTAGGGGGTGATTTTCAAAAAGTTTCCTAGTATAGTATGCGTCTGAATTTAGATGTTATGAAAGGATGACCAGACTGGCCAGATGAAAACAAGGGCTTTTTTGCTTGCAACCGCGTTGGTGGGGATTGTTACGTTGACGGGATGCACAAAAGGCAAGGCTCCGACTTTTCCCGAAAAATCTCCCGCCGAAGTGGCCACGACGTTCTTCAAGCTGTTGCAGGACCAGGGGCGGTTGAGCAACCAGGAGGCCCTGAAGATGGTCTCCACAAAATACATCGAGCTAAACCCGGACAGCTTTAGGAAGTGGACGGAGAATTTCGGCACCTCCGCATCGAAGATAAAAGTCGTGGGCACCACGCTCCCCATGGCGCGCACAAAATCCGGCGACTGGGTGGCCACGGTCAACCTTGAAATAAAAACTCCCTCCTTGTTCGGCGATTTTTTCACCTCCACAAGCAAGTTGAACCTGATACTGGACGAGAAGGAAAAGGAATGGAAGGTGGATTTTGTCGCGGACACCGTCGACGAAACCCAATACATGACGGCCTCTCAAGGCCATGAGCACCAGGCACACCAGGAACACCAGGAACCGGAGTCCGGGAAATAAAATAATTTAAAGGCGGGGGGTGACCAGATATGAAAGGCCGTTTTATCAATTGGTTGGACGAGCGCACGGGCGTCGTCGACTTTTACCACAAACAGATCGCGTACGAACTGCCCGAAGGGGTCTCCTATTGGCACATGTTCAGCGGGCTCACGATAGGTTGCATCACGCTTCAAATCATCTCCGGCTTCTACATGCTTTGGTACTTCGTGCCCGATCCCACCCTTGCGCATCAAAGCATAAGGGCGATGTGCAGGCTCTCCTTCACCGGCATGCTTATGCGCAACATTCACAGATGGAGCGCCACCTTCGGCGCCGCGTTCGTCATCCTGCACGCCCTTCACGTGCTCTCCAGAAGGGCCTTCCGTTCCCCTCGCGAACTAAACTGGTGGTCCGGCATGGCGCTGGGAATTATATTCGTACTTTTCCTGATCACGGGGGTGATACTCCCATGGGACTGGAGAAGCTACTGGGAGCTCATCATATGGGCCGATTGGGCGAACCTGTTGCCCGGAATTGGCGGATTCCTCAAGGACAACATCATCATGCAGTTTTCATTGGGGCGCAACTTCGCGGTGCATATAATGTTCCTTCCAGCCCTTCTTTTCACCGTGCTTGGGTTTCACATAATAGTCATGAGGCGGCTCGGCCTCTCTGAGAGGGTGTGACGATGGAGGAGAAGGTGGGCGAAGAACAAAAAAAGTCCCCAAAACGGCTCAAATGGTGGCCCGATTACCTCTTAAGACTTTCGGTCGTCTTTTTGTTGGTGTTGGCGGCGATAGTCTACTTGGCCATAACCATTCCGGTGCCGTTCATGGCGCCCGAAGAGGTTCCATTACCCGACGAGGGGGGGAACGTGCCAGGTCCGGAATGGCTTTTTCTCCTTTTTTGGCAGGGGTTCTGGTTCTGGACCGGAAGCCAGAAAAAATACTTGGTCCTGATGCCCGTGGGAGCGATACTCTTTTTTATAGTAATGGTTTTCATGCCGTATTGGCACAAGATTCCGCTTGCAAAAATCCCGGGTCTGCGGGGTTTGTTCGCGAAAATCTCGGCCATGCAATCGGGCCTAAAAAAGAGCTTTTTATATGGACTACCCGTTTTCTTGTTTGGGCTGGTTCTTGCGGGCGCCATTTACAAAGGCGGCCACCAGGCCAAAATTCTTGGGTGTGATTCCTGCCACAACCCCGCGATGGGGCCGAGGCAGGCCATTCCGCCGATCGACGTGTCCAAGTACTATTTCACAGACAGGGCCAGGCAGATTGGCGTCGGAAAATTTAGGGCGGGTAAGTTGAGCACGGAGGAGGAGGGTGGCAAGCTCCAAATCGGAGGCGCCGGCGAGGCCGGTGGCTATAAGGACGCGGATTGGCAGATGAGGCATATGTATGAACCAACGTTCACCTGGTGACATGGGCGGGACTCGCGTTTTCAGCGCCCTTTTAATCCTGTTGTTGACGGGGTTGTTTGGCGGATTTTTCCCCTCCCCCGGATTTGGGGCTGAAACGTCGGAAATCGGCAAGGTTGTGAAGCCGAAAAAGGTCACCATCACCCCCAGAATGACGCAGGGGGAGATACAGATCGTCGGATATCAGATGCCGGACGCCTTTTCCACGCCGTTTGGAATAGGCGTGGACAAAAAGGACAACGTGTGGTTTACGCTGATGACGGGTAATTCCCTGGGAGTGTTGAACCCGTCGAACAACGAGGTAAAGCTCTACAGGATTCCCTCCACCGTCGGCCTTCCCGACACCAAATGGGATTATTCCTCCAAGGACAAAAAAATGCCCGAAAAGACGCTTAACATCTACTCGGTGGGTGATCCGGGCAACCTCACCATCGACAAGAAGGGGGACGTCTGGTTCGTCATGCAGTTGGGCAACAGCGTCGTGCGGTTCGAGCCTGAGAAGGAGCGGTTCACGGAATTTTTACCAAACAAGCTCGCGTATATAGACCCCGGCACCAAGAAAATGAATGAAATTAAGTTGGAGGTCGGCACCAAGCCCATGGGGCTCGTCGTCGGCCCGGATGACACGGTGTGGCTGGATTCCGTGGAGGGAAACTACGTCGGAAAATACGACCCGTCGTCGAAGAAACTCACCAAGTATTTCATCGTCACCCCGGTCGCACAGCCGGGAAAGATGATTTTTGACAAGCTCGGCAAGGTTTGGTTTTGCGCCCCCCATGCGAAGCAAATAGGGGCTTTCTACCCGGACAAGGGGCTTTTCGGCATTGTTGACGCGCCCGGCTACAACGCCGTGCCGCAGAGCATCGCGGCGGCCTCCGACGGCCTTATCTGGTACGTGGACAGCATGATGAACACGGTTGGATTCTTCAACCAGGACAAGGCGAAATGGAGCGTATTTGAAATACCGACCAACAACGCCCAGGCGATGAATCTGGCCCTGGACTCCAAGGGGGACGTCTGGTACACGGAAAGCGATCGCTACGCAAACCAGATTTCGAAAATTGTGCGTTCTTCGGTGAAGGAAGAGATGATCGCCAAGGGCCACATGGGGACGAAGAATCTGCAAGCGCCGTCCTCTCACGGCGGCCATTAAACTTAAGGGATGCCCCTGCAATCAAGATTACAACTCGGGGGGGACGCCCTGCCTTGCCCGGCACGAGGCAAGCCAAGTAATCAACCCCGAACGGAATGCCGGAACGTGCCGTGGTTCCAGTTTTAATCGCGGTCTTCGGCGGACCGAAGACCGGAGGACTATGACATGAATGATGGAAAGGGACCGAAATTGAACGGGCGAACGGCTTATGGCGGCCTCTTCGGCGGCGCCAGGCGTTGGTTATTCCTGGCCGCTCTCACGGCCCTGTTCTCGTTCACCAATTCGTGGGGCCGCGAGCTGGTTACGGAATATGCATTGCCGGCGCACGACACCTATCCGACGGCCATCAGGGCGGGCTTGGACAACATGATATGGTTCATCCAGTTCAACTCCAACGTGCTCACGAGATTCGACCCCGAAAGCAAGGCGATGGACGAATACGCCATCCCGTCCACAAAAAGCCAGTCCATGGACGTCTCCGTGGGGAAAGACGGCTCGGTGTGGGTGGCGGAACAGGACTCCAACGTGTTGGCGAAATTCGACCCCAAGACGAAAAAATTTTCCGAGTATCTGCTTCCGACCCCGCAGTCGAACGTGTATTCGCTTCTTGCGGTCCGCAACGGGGCCGTGTGGATGCTGGGTTGGAACAGCAACCTACTCGTGCGGTTTGACCAGGCGAAAAAAAAATTCGCGGAATACAGAATACCGACCGTCAACAGCAACTCCTATAATCTTGCCGAGGACAAGCGCGGAGTCATCTGGTTTGTGGAAAGGGCCGGCAACAAACTGGCGGCCTTCGACCCGGAGAAGAAAAAATTCCGCGAATGGAAAGTGGACGAGGCCCTCCAATCCGCGCTGGGAACGGTGGTGGACTCCGCCGGAGGCGTCTGGTTCATGGAGCTTATCGACAACAAGCTGGTGAAGTTCGACCCCAGAACGGAAAAGCAGACGCAATACGTCCTCCCCAACAACAAGGGGACCCAGGAGATAACCATAGATTCCAAGGACAGGATATGGTTCGTTCAAAGCACGGACAACCGCGTCCTCATGTTCACCCCGTCCACGGGCAATTTTCAGGCGTTCGACCTTCCGACGGGCGAGTCGAAGCCAAATTCAATAAGCGTTGATAGAAAAAACAGGGTGTGGTTTTCCGAACCCGGAGTTTCAAGCATCGGGATGCTCGACCCCGCCGTGGTCGGCGAGTCGAAAAACGACATGGCCGTAAAGTTCAAACCGCCCCCCAAGATTTTCAAGTGAAAAAATCCGTCATTACCGGGCTCTTCTTCCTCTCGGGGGCCTTGGGGCTCGTGTACGAGGTGGTGTGGGCTCGGCAACTCACCCTCCTAATGGGGGTCAGCATCTATTCCGTCAGCGCCGTCGTCGCCGCCTTCATGGGGGGGCTCGGCTTGGGCGCGGAGTATTTCGGGAGGAAGCTGGACAGGGGGTTGGCGCCGATAAGGCTCTATTCGCTCATGGAGATGGGCATCGGCGTCTACGTGCTGTTGTTTCCGGTTGTGCTCGCCGTTTTGCAGAAGGTTTACGTGGCCCTGCATCCCGGGAGCGAGGGCATAACCCTTTTCGTCCTTTTTCTTCGGTTTACGCTCGCCGTCGGCGCCCTGATCATCCCCACGACCCTTATGGGCGGGACCCTTCCCGCGCTTTCCCGTTTCGTGTCGAACACCGGCGATGAGATAGGCAACAAGGCGGGCTGGCTTTACGCCGTAAACACGCTGGGCGCGATGGTCGGATGCGTCGCCGCCGGTTTTTTCCTGGTGGAACTGGCGGGGTTTTCCAAAACCTTGGTTTTGGGCGGAACCCTGAACCTCGTGATAGGGGTCGCCGCATGGCTGACGGCCGCCGAGGCCGGATGGACCGCTACGGCCCCGGCCGCACAAAGGCCGGTTGAAAAAAAGGGGTTTGCCGCGTCCGGTTCGTCGGGCGGGCCGACCCGCTTTTTTCTTGCGGTTTTCGGGGTAGCCGGTTTTTGCGCCATGTCGTTGGAGGTTCTTTGGACGAGGATGCTCGTGTTGATTCTTAACAACACCACTTATGCGTTTTCCCTCATCCTGGTCATATTTCTTTCGGGCATCGGCGCCGGAAGCGCCTTTATGTCGCGGAAACACCCCGGAACCGCCGAAGGGCGGGAGGCCGCCTACGCCCTTTTCCAAATGGGGGTCGGGCTTTTTGCGGTCTTCTCGCTGGCGGCGTTTGCGTACAACCGGCCGCTGTTGGGCGTGTTGGAAACGCTCCTCCCCGCGGGCCGGCTCATCCATAGGATTATCCCCGGCGGAAAGGAGCTAACGGCCGCCTTCGTCTTTTCCCTCGCCGCAATTTTTCCGGCCACGTTTTTGATGGGCGGCGGTTTTACGATGGCCTTTCGGGCGGCCGCAAACGATTCGGAAAACGTCGGCGGCCGCGTCGGTCGCCTTTACGCCGTAAACATAATCGGCTGTGTCGCGGGCTCTATACTCGCCGCCTATCTCCTTCTGCCGTTGATGGGCGCCCAATCGGGCGTCCTGGCCGCGGGTTGGCTCGCGGTCGTCTCGGCGGCGTTTTTGGCGCTAAGAGGGCCCGCCCTCGGGAAAAAGGGGACGGCCTTTGCGGTCATTGCGGCATGCGCGGTTTTGACGGTGGTAGTCCTGTTTTCCGGCGACGCGGCCTTCGACTTGAGCCTTCAAAAGTTGGACGCTGGAAGCAGGGTTGAATACTACGGGGAGGGGCCCACGGCGACCGTCTTGGTTTCGTCCCAGGAAAGCGACCTGTCGTCCCGGCGGGCGCCGGTGAAAAGGCTTTGGATAAACGGGGACCCGATCGCGGGGGCGTTTAGGGAGGCGCTTCAGCTTGAAAGGTTGCAGGCCCACATTCCGCTTTTGA
The DNA here is from genome assembly GCA_016194375.1 of Nitrospinota bacterium. Lineage (GTDB taxonomy): Bacteria > Nitrospinota_A > UBA7883 > JACRGQ01 > JACRGQ01 > JACQEX01. Next base: position 8,476 of record JACQBU010000082.1, on the reverse strand, counting down.
TCCATCCGTCCCCCAAAAACGCCCTGGTGATATGTTTCGGCACCGGCACGACCGCCGGGACCGCCGCGACACATCGGCTGTCCGAGGTGACGGCGGTGGACATATCCCCGGAGGTCTTCAAGGCGGCGGGACATTTCACCGCCGCCAATTTCGACGTGGCCCGCAATCCGTCGGTGAAGATGGTCGTGGAGGACGGAAGGAATTTCCTTCTTACGACCGGGAAAAAATTCGACTTCATAACATCCGAGCCGCCGCCCCCCTCGAACGCGGGGATAGTGAGCCTATACACCGCGGAATACTACCGGTTGTGCAGGATGCGGCTGGCAAAAAACGGGATAGTGTCGCAATGGATACCGTTGCACCATCTTTCCCAGGATGATTTCCGTTCACTCGTGGCCACCTTCGCGGAGGCCTTTCCCCATTCGCAGATGTGGTACACGAAGTGGGACGCGATAATGATCGGTTCCGCCGAGCCGCTCGTCCTTGATTTTAAGGCCGTCGAGAACGGGATGAAAAACGAGGCCGTCGCGGCGAGCCTCAAGGAAATAGGCGTGGACAACCCGCTCCAGCTGTTTTCAAACTACATGATGGGCGCCTCGCAGATGAAAATGTTCGTAAACGGGGCCGCCCCGTTGTTCGACGACCGCCCAACGGTCGAGTTCTCCGCCCCGCGCATCCACTCGCAAGGCCTGACGATTAAGGGAAGGAACCTTGAAAACCTCCTCAAATTCAGGGCGCCTCCCGTCGTGGCGTTCAAGAACGAGGGGGACGCGGGGCTTTTCGAGGCGTATTTCAAGTCCCAAGGGGAGTTTTTGCTGGGCCAGGTGGAGGTCAACGACAACCGCCTGAAGAACGCCGCCGCGCATTTTGCCTCCGCGCTTTACGTCAACAAGGACAATTCGGACGCAAGGTACGCCTATCTCGGCCTCAACGTCGGGATTCTTTATTCGGCCCTGGGGAAACAACAGCCCGACATGGCGATTAAAATGGTCGAGTTCACGCGGACGCTGGACACGGAAGGGCTTTTCGGCCCACAGCTCCGCTTCCTCAAGGGGATGTTCCTGGCCGAAAAGGGGGAAATAACCGGCGCGGAGATGGAGTTCATGGAGGCGCTGAGGCTCGACCCAAAATATTTTATGGCCGTGGTGAACCTTGCGGGACTCTACGGCTTCAAGCTGAACAACGTGGACAAGGCAAGGGAGCTTTACTCCTACGCGCTCGGACTCGGTCCTTCCGAAAGCGAGAAGCAATCCATCCTTGAGGCGTTGAGAAAATTATCGTGATTATGGTAAATTGGCCTAAATTTAAAGGGGGTAACAAATGAGGAAAATCGTGGTTTCAATCGCGTTGGCAATCGTCGTTTCATCCCAGGCGTTCGCCTTTGACTTCAAGATGCCGGGCTTGGGCGGCGGGGCGGACGCCAAACAAAAAAAGGCGCAGGACCTTGTGGACGACGCCAAGAGGGCGTATGGCGGCGCCCAATATCCCAAGGCCATAGCGCTGGCGACCTCCGCGATCGGCGAATCACCGAAGTTTGCGCTTGCGTACATGATTAGGGGAAAGGCGTACAAGGACGTGGGGGACGTGGACAACTCCGTCAAGGACCTGAACAAGGCGATAGAGTACGACCCGAAAATGGCCGAGGCGTATTTTATACGCGCGCAGGTGAACGAGATAATGGGCGACATGAAAAGCGCCAACGAGGACTACAAAAAGGGATGCGCCGCGGGTTTTAAGGACGCCTGCAAGTAGGCCTTTTGGCGTAAGGGAACGGCAACGCCGCCCGCGATATGGGCCTTAAGGGGCCCGTCGGGCGGATAAGCCCGGTTACCTCTTCTTCACGCGGGGAAGCGCGAAGAGAACCTTCTTTAGCTCCATCGCGCATGCCATGGGCCCCTCCTGCTCCATTCCCTCTATGCCCAGCCTCGTGCGAATCTCCCCGACCATGACGCCGGACCGAAACATGGCCCGGACGGTTTTTTGGGCTATCGCCTCGTGTTCGCTCATGCGTTGCCACGCCCCGAACGGATTGGCGAAATAGGTGTGGACCAGCCCCTTCTCGTCGGTCGTTCCCTTGGCGAGCCTCGCGCCGAGATTGAAGACGTCAAGCGCGTCGTCGGCGGTGCGGAAGAATTCGATTATCTTTTTGCCGTTCTCTACCGGCTCGTAGTTGTTGGCGTAGAGAAACAGGTCGACCGGGTAGCGGCCGGCCACCTCCTTGTATTGGGAGATTGGGACGACGAGCCTGGCGTTCTTCTTGTCCGGGTTTATGAAAATGCTCCTGTCTATCTCCTCGTACGCGTATCGCGGGGAGAGGTCGTCCAGCCTCACGAAGGCGCCTATCTCCGTGCCGCTCGCGGTGACGCGCCCCCTGGAGTCCACGCCCAGCGACCCCATGTCGTCGAATATCACCTTCATCTCGCTGAAATGCTCCTCCGCGATCAGGCGAAGCGCCTCGAGAGTCTCCGACTTGCCGGCGCCGCTGTCCCCCATTATCACGATGTTGGAGTGTCCGCCGTTTTTCAGCCTTATGTGCACCATCGCCCCGTGCACGGGCAACCTCCCCCTGTTTATCATCACCGCGTTGTGAAGGGTGAGTATCATCTTCTTGAAGTAGCCGAAATACTCCGTCTCCACCGAATGCTTGACGAGGCCGACCATAATCCCGCTTTTTTTGTCCTCGCAGTATTCCGTGGGCCCCTCCATCCCCTTGCCGGAAACCCCGAACAACACGACGGCGTCGGGCGCCTTTTGGTGGATGTCCTCGAACTCGGCTATCTCGAAAAGGTTGCAAAGGGACAGGCCGAGCGAGATGTAGTCCTGGTGGAAATAGACGAAGACCGTCAGCTCCCCCGCCTTTACCGGGAAGCAGAACCACTCCTGCGGGTTTATCCTGAGCATGGACGGGCTTATCTTCGGTATCTCCCTAAAGACCCCCTTTCGCGTGTTCGAGCGGGAGTAGAGGATGAGCGGGGGTTCTATTAGCGCAAGCCGTATGAACGGGACGTTCTTGAAATGCGCCAGGAACTTCGGGTGCCTCCAGTCTATGCGCTCGAGCAACATCCCCATGTTGCTCCCGGCCGGTAGCTGGCGGTAGACGTTCGGCTCCATTCCCGACAGGCTTTCGCTGATTATCCGGTTGGTCTCCAGGATGAGGTCGCGCAGGTTCTCGCAGGCGGACACGAAATGCGCGTGGTGCATCTCGACGCGCCCACCGCCGGACTTTTTCGGCATTTCAAGGTATATGAACCGCTCGTACCTGCGCCAGAAATTGTACAAGTCCCGGCCGAACGCGGCGAGCCACTCGCGTCCCTCCCCGCCCAGGATGGCGGCGAACCTGCCGTCGCGTTCCGCAAGCTCGTCCGCGCTGTACCCCACGAGGTGTAGGAACAGGTCAGCCAGCAGGGAGGGCATACCCCTGTCGCCGACGTGCGGGAGCTTTTCCCTGAGGAAAAGGTATGCGGGGGACTTTTTCTTGGCTATCCTGGCGTAAAACCGCCTTGTGACCTCCATAAACAGGCCGCTTTTCAGCAGTTTTGCCGGGGATCCGCAAAAAATCGCGGAGTAGTCAATTACAACCTTGGAATCGTTTATAATCGAATATGGCATTTTTGGCTGGACAGGGAAGCTTCTATGCATTATTTTCTCCTAGTTACGCGATTCTACATTATTTGAGGAATTATTGACAGTGACGCTCAAGGGACCGCTCAAGGAATATTTGACGTTTGACGACGTCCTGCTTGCGCCCGGGAGGTCCTCGGTTCTTCCCAAGGACGTGTCCATAAAGGGGCGCCTGACCAAAACCATCCGCTTAAACTGCCCCCTTATAAGCGCCCCGATGGACACCGTCACCGACTCCCGGCTGGCGATAGCACTCGCCCAGGAAGGCGGTATCGGCATAATCCACAAGAACCTCACGGTTGAAAGACAGGCCGAGGAGGTGGAGAAGGTGAAGCGGTACAGCTCCGGCATGATAGTGGACCCCATAACGCTCTCGCCCGACCAGACCATAAGGGAGGCGCTCGAGGTAAAGCGCAAATACAACATCTCGGGCATCCCCATCACCAAGAACGGCAAGCTCGTCGGAATAGTGACCAACCGCGACCTTAGGTTCGAAAAGCGCATGAACGCCGCGTTGGAGGAGGTCATGACCAAGGAAAAACTCGTGACCGTTCCCGTCGGCGCCCCCTTGGAGAGGGCGAAGGAGCTTTTGCACAAGCACCGGATAGAAAAATTGCTGGTGGTTGACAAGCACGGGGCGCTCAAGGGACTCATAACCGTGAGGGACATCGAGAAGAGCATCGCGTACCCGGACGCGTCGAAGGACTCCCTGGGGCGCCTTCTGGTCGGCGCCGCCGTGGGCGTCGGGCAGGACCGCGACTGGCGCGTGGACGCGCTGTTAAGGGCCGGCGCGGACGCGATTGTCGTGGACACCGCCCACGGCCACTCAGAAGGGGTGATCCGGTCGGTCGGGGTGTTGAGGAAAAAATATCCGTCCCTGCCGATAATAGCCGGAAACATCGCGACCGCAGAGGCCGCGCGCGACCTCATAAAGGCCGGGGCCAGCGCCTTGAAGGTTGGGATAGGGCCGGGCTCGATATGCACGACGCGGGTCGTAACCGGCGTGGGCGTGCCGCAGATATCGGCCGTCTCGGAGTGCGCGGAGGCGGCCGCGAATAGCGGCGTTCCGGTCATCTCGGACGGCGGCATCAAATATTCCGGCGACGTGGTCAAGGCGCTGGCCGCCGGCGCCGACAGCGTGATGATAGGCTCCCTTTTCGCCGGCACCGAGGAAAGCCCCGGCGAGAAGATACTGCTTCAGGGGAGGGCCTACAAGGAGTATCGGGGCATGGGCTCGATAGGCGCCATGCAGGAGGGGAGCGCGGACCGGTATTTCCAGGAGGGGCATTTGTCCGAGACGAAGCTGGTGCCCGAAGGGGTCGAGGGGCGTGTGCCATACAAGGGCTCCGTGTCATTCATCGTAACCCAGCTCCTCGGCGGGCTTCGCTCCGGCATGGGCTACTGCGGGGCCGCGACCATCCAAGAACTGCAAAAGAAGGCGAGGTTCATAAAGATAAGCAACGCCGGGTTAAGCGAAAGCCACGTCCACGACGTGATAATAACCAAAGAGGCGCCCAACTACCGGGTTGATTGATGCTCGAACACGGCCCCGAAGGGGAGCGGATACTCGTCCTCGACTTCGGCTCCCAATACACCCAGCTCATTGCGCGAAGGATGCGCGAGGCGGGGGTTTACTGCGAGATATACCCATGTGACGCGGGCCTCGACAAAATAAGGTCGTTCGGCGCGAGGGGAATCATACTTTCCGGCTCGCCGTTCTCCGTCCATCAAAAGGGGGCGCCGGGGCTTCCCAAGGGGTTCTTCGAGCTTGGCCTGCCGGTGCTCGGCGTCTGCTACGGAATGCAGATAATCACAAAAGCCCTCGGCGGCAGGGTGGCCCGCTCCTCCAAAAGGGAGTACGGGAGCGCGTTGCTAAAGATAAGCGACAAGGGCGGCCTCTTCGAGGGGTTGTCGGACGTCGAAAACGTCTGGATGTCCCACGGCGACAGGATAGAGTCGCCGCCGCCCGGGTTCGTAACCCTGGCGACGACCGACAACTCGCCGGTCGCGGCGATGAGAAGCGCGGACAAGCCGGTGTACGCCCTTCAGTTCCATCCCGAGGTGGTCCACACCCCGAACGGGAAAATAATCCTGTCCAACTTCGCAAAAAAGATTTGCGGCTGTTCCGGCTCGTGGAACATGAGGTCGTTTCTCGCCACCGAGGCGGATAGGATTCGAGAAACCGTCGGCGAGGACCGCGTGATACTCGGCATCTCGGGAGGGGTTGACTCCACAGTCTGCGCCGCCATCGTGCACGAGGCGATAGGGGACCGGCTCACCTGCCTGTTCATAGACAACGGCCTAATGCGGAAGGACGAGGCCAAAAGGGTGCTGGAGAATTTCCGCAAGAAACTCCACATTAAGGTGAGGGGGAGGGACGCGTCCGCCGTTTTCCTAAGGGCGCTTAAGGGGGTCAAGGATCCGGAGAGAAAGCGCAAGATAATAGGCGCCAAGTTCGTCCAAGTCTTCCAGGACGAGGCGCGGAAAATCGGGGGTGTGAAATGGCTCGCGCAGGGCACGCTGTACCCCGACGTGATAGAGTCCGTGTCGTTCAGGGGCCCGTCCGCCGTGATAAAAAGCCACCACAACGTAGGCGGCCTTCCGAAGGTCATGAAGCTTAAACTGCTGGAGCCGTTGAGGGAACTTTTCAAGGACGAGGTTCGGGCGCTGGGGGCGGAGATGGGTTTGGACGACGACCTCATTCACCGCCAGCCGTTTCCGGGGCCGGGGCTCGCCATACGCATCATAGGGGAGGTGACCGCGAAGCGGCTGGCCGTCCTGCGGGAGGCGGACGACATAGTGGTCGGCGAAATCAAGGCCGCGGGGCTGTACAGGGAGGTTTGGCAGTCGTTCGCCGTCCTTCTGCCGGTCAGGTCGGTCGGCGTGATGGGAGACGAGCGGACATACGAGAACGCCGTTGCCGTCCGCGCCGTGACCAGCAGGGACGGAATGACGGCGGACTGGGCGCGCCTGCCGGACGAACTGCTGGCTAGGATCGCAAACAGGATAATAAACGAGGTGGATGGCGTAAACCGGGTGGTTTATGATATTTCGTCAAAACCGCCCGGCACGATTGAATGGGAATAAAACAATTATTTTGTGGAGGAAAAAATGGTGAAATCAGAATGGGGCAACAGGTACGTCTGCTTTAAGTGCAGCACCCGATTTTACGACCTTAACAAGCCGGTTCCGATTTGTCCCAAATGCGGGGCCGACCAGACGAAGATTCCGGCAAGGGCCGCCCATTCCGCGCCGTCAAGGCCGCGGCCGCGGGTCCTCGTGCCGGACGAGATAGAGGTTGACGAAAAGCTCGGCGAGGGGGAATTGGGCGAGCTTGGCGACATAGGCCTCGACGAAATAGAACCCGAGGAAGAGGAAGAAGAATCTTAAGGGAGGCGGCGGCGAAGACGGCCGTCGGTCGGCGAATCAAGCGGCGCGAGTTCCTTTTTGCCTCCTCCGGACCCGGATCGAACATAACGCCGCTTTCGGCCTCCACAAAGTTGTTTGCCCCGTGAGAACGGGGCATATTTTTAACGGTTTTGCCGGTCTTGGGGCGTCGTCAGGCCGCCAACGGGCAAACCTCTTGATGTCGCCAAAAAATTCATAAAGTAGATGTGCCTACAAAAATATGGCATATTCTACATAAAGATCGGGTCTTAGCAACCAACGCGTTGGTCAACGTATAATTTGAAAGGTCAACCATGGCGTCCGCCCCCCTTCCAACCAAAAAAAAACGGCGCGTCCGCCCCCCTTGGATTTTTGTGGTTATTGCGTCAACCGGATTCTCGATCATGGCCTCCTCAGCAGAGGCGGGGCCGGAGCCGTTGTTCCGCGAGTTCGCAAGCGGGCAGATAAAAATAGGAACATTGACGTTTGCCTTCGACAAGATTCGCGGCCACTAGGAGGACAGGACGCCCGAAGCGGCGACAGATTTTTTACCCACAAACGCCAAGGCGGTTGGAGGCGGAAAAGATATTCGACCATTTATATTCGGCATTTTTGGAATGAAAGGAGACATGACATGAATACAAACAGTCACAGAAGGGAGTTCATGGCCAGAGGCCTCTTGGCAACGGCGGGCCTTTTGGTCCTTAACCCGCTTAAAAACGCCTTTGCGGAAAATTATGCCGCGTCCAAGGCGGAACCGGACCTCCTGGCGCGGATCAACCGGGCGAAGGACCCGGGAACCCTTCGGGGTCTGGAGGTGGGGCACGCCCCGCAGATTAAATCGCCCGACGCGGTAAAGGCAGGGGAGCCGTTTGAGGTGGAAGTTGCGGTCGGCCAAAAACTTCATGAGATGATACCTACTCACTATATAGACTGGATTGACCTTTATGCCGGCGAAATCTTTTTGACAAAGATGGTACTGACCCCCAACCTTACCCAACCGGTGTTCAAAACCATGCTGGTTTTGAGGGAGTCGGCGGCGTTGAGGGCGGTTGAACACTGCAACATTCACGGATTGTGGGAGGGGACCAAGCGGATCGAGGTTGTTTAGGTTTTTCCAGTTTCATGCCTCCGGTCTGAAACGATTAAAACGTCCGGCGGCAATTGGGGGAAATTTTTGTGGAATCAAACGACGAAAACATGGGTCCCTATACCCGGCACGGGTTCCTGCTTTACTTCCTGAGGCTGGGAGCGTTCGGCTTCGGAGGGCCGATCGCGCTCGCCGGGTACATGCAACGCGACCTCGTCGAGAGGCGCGGCTGGATAACTCCGGAAGAGTACAAGGAGGGGCTTGCGCTGGCCCAACTGGCGCCCGGCCCTCTGGCGGCCCAGCTCGCCATTTACCTCGGCTGGCTCAGGGGCGGCTTCCTGATGGCGACGGCGGTGTCGGCGGCCTTCGTCCTTCCGT
>JACQBU010000078.1 GCA_016194375.1 Nitrospinota bacterium | reverse complement strand
CGGGTTTTGTCCGAAAAATCCACAATTTTTATCTTGCCCGCCGCCCTCCCGTCCCCGACGACTACCGAGCCGTCCTCCATAATCGTCATGGTTTTGTCAATTCCGCTCCCCTTAAGGTTGATCCGGCCGGGAACGACGATCTGCCTGCCGCCGACGTCCAAAACCGCGTGTCCCTCGGCCGTAACAAGGGTTCCCTTGTCGTCCAACTTAAGACTCCCTCCCCTTGTGTAACGCTCGCCGTCGGGCGTCTCGACTGCGATGAACCCCCCGCCGTCCAGCGCCACGTCAAGCGGGTTGTCGGTGGAAATCAGGCTTCCCTGCGAAAAATCGGTGTAGCCCTGCGAGCCTATCTTGTAAACCGCGTCGTTGCGCGAGGACGACGCGAACCCCGCCCTTATCTCGCTCGGGGACGGCGGGGCGGTCGGGGGGACTCGCGACGATTTATCGATGAAGGAGGAGAACACAAGTCGGTCGGCCTTGAAGGCGTTGGTGTTCGTGTTGGCGAGGTTGTTGGAAACAATTTCCATCGCCCGCTCCTGCGCCATGCCGCCGCTCGTCGCCACGTATATCCCTTTTTCCAAAAAAATCCTCCCGTCAAAAATCCTTCTTTGTACGCCAGTAGAACAAAAGCCGTGCCATAATCCGCCAGTATGACGTGATTTACGGAACGGTATTGCATAAACGCCCGTTATTCGGCCTGTTGCGGGCATGACGTTTTGAATCAGGCCCGTCCGCATGGGTCGGCGGCGCGTCAGAGTTTTGGCCTCAGGAGGCAGAATTTTCCCCCTTGAAATGCGGCCGGACGCCGGGTCAAGCCCCTGCGCGAGGACGCCGGAACGTATCTATATAAAGTTAGGATGAAACCTCTGAAAAATCCAAAAAGGGAGGTCATTGCGAGGAGCAAAGCGACGAGGCAATCTACAACTTGTTGATTCGTCGCCTAATGAGATTGCTTCGCTACGCTCGCTATGACACTGGGACGCCCCTTTAAGAGGTTTCAAGACGTCTTGGCAGAACTGCGTTCACGCCCCCCGCTTTATCGCCTCGAAAATCTTCACGATGTCGAGATAGACGTTGAACTCCCGAACAATCTCAAATCCGGCCTTTCGGACGTTTTCCCCAGTTCTGCGGTTTAGGTCCGGTCCGACAAGGCGCGACACGGGGGTCATCAGGTCCATAAGAATCCCCAAAAAAGGGTTCCCCGCCCTCACGTGCTCGAACATCATCAGTCGGCCGTCCGGCTTCAGGACCCGGTTGAGCTCCCTCAGCCCCTCCACCGGGTCCCGCACGGAACAAAAGGTGCACGAAGTGAGTATGGTGTCGAAAGTCCCGTCCCGAAACGCCAGCCGTTGCACGTCCATTCTGGCGAGGTTTAGCGAGCCTTTGTAAAGGGCCGCCCTCGGCCGGGCCTTTTCCAGCATGGCCCGCGAAAAATCCACGGCGGTCACCCGGAGGTTTTCCGGAAGCGAGGCGAAGTCCTGGCCCGTTCCGGCCGCGACAAGGAGCGTCCTGCCGCGCGCGCCCGCGAAGAGGTTCCGTTTGTATTTTCCGTACCGACGCTCCACGCCGACGGCGGTTTTGTCTATGGACTCGGCGGCCCTGTCCCACTTGACAAGCTCGCCGCCGAGCTTCACCCCTTCACCTCGCCGTGGAGCGACATGTCGTAAACGTGAAAGACCAACTGCGTCGCGGCTCCGGCCAGGACGCCGACGAGCGCCAGACGAGGGAACGAGACCGAGATTAGGTGCGGAGGAAGCATTCCCAGGGTCATGCTTATGATCATCCCGGGAACGGCGACCTCGAAGGCGGTGAGCGGGGAGAGCAAGATGGTCACAAAAAACGCCGCCGTCATCGCAAGCGCCATCCCGAGCGCCATCGAGGCGGCCATGCCCCATCCGTGCGGAACCAGCAGGCGCGGGAGAAGGACGGACGACGCGCCGATGATCATGGCGCCGACGTAGTCCACCCCCCTTAGGAACGCGGGGCTATATTCCCTCATGGAGCGATTTTAACCCGCCTTGTCCCGGGAAAGAAGCCGGCCCGCGCCCGGCCCGCCCGAGGCAAAAAAAAGGCCGCCCTTTTCGGGGGCGGCCTTTTTTAATGCGTTAAATATTTCGGCTTTGGCGAGCGGGTTCGCGCCGGCTATTCGACGGCGGTCTCCTCGGCGACCTTCGGTTTTTTCTCCTTGAAGTCGAACCCCGGGAGCTTCGTCGGGACGACGGTCATGTTCGCGTACTTCCTCGCGCCGGTTCCGGCGGGGATGAGCCTTCCCATGATGACGTTTTCCTTGAGCCCCTTTAGCGAGTCCATCTTGCCGGATATCGCGACCTCCGTGAGCACCCTCGTGGTCTCCTGGAACGAGGCGGCGGAGATGAAGCTCTCGGTGGCGAGCGACGACTTGGTTATGCCCATCAGGATCGGCCTTCCCTTCGCCGGCCTCTTCCCGTGCCTTATGAGGTCGGCGTTCTTCTGCTGGAACAGCTTTTTGGTCGCCTGCTCCCCGACCAGGAAGTCGGTGTCGCCCGGGTCCTCTATGACGAGGTGCTTGAGCATCTGCTTTACGATGACCTCGATGTGCTGGTCGTTTATCTGGACGCCCTGCAGTCGGTAGACCTCCTGGACCTCGTTGACGAGGTATTTCTGGAGCTCCTTCTCGCCCATTATGTTCAAAATGTCGTGCGGGTTCGGCGCGCCGTCCACCAGCGGCTCGCCCGCGTGCACGAAGTCCCCCTCGTGCACGTTGACGTGCTTGCCGCGCGGTATCACGTACTTGTGCTCGATGGCGTCCTCGGTGGTCACGACTATCTCGCGGCTCCTCTTGACGAACGGCCCGTAGCTGACCCTGCCGCTGACCTCGGATATGGTGGCCTGGTCGTGCGGCTTGCGCGCCTCGAACAGCTCCGCGACCCTGGGGAGTCCGCCGGTGATGTCCTTCGTCTTGGTGGTTTCGCGCGGGATCTTGGCTATGACGTCGCCGACCTCCAGCTTGTCCCCCTCCCTGACGTTGATGTGGGCGCCGGCGGGGAGCATGTACCTCGCTATGGTCTTGCCGTGGGCGTCCTTGATGGACAGGCGCGGGTGTTTTTTCTCCTCCCTGTGGTCGAGGATTATCTTGATGGAGTGTCCGGTCACCTCGTCCACCTCCTCGCGCATCGTGACGTTCTCTATGATGTCGCCGAACGCCACGGAGCCCTCGGATTCGGTGAGGATGGAGACGGTGTATGGGTCCCACTCCGCTATCGTGTCCGCCTCGCCCAGGCGGACGCCGTCCCTAACCTTGAGCCTGGCGCCGTAGATTATTTTGTAGCGCTCCTTTTCGCGCCCCTCGTCGTCCTGGATTATGATGCCGCCGTTGCGGTTCATCACGACGAGCTCGCCGGTCTTGAGCGCGACGGTCCGCAGTTCGACGAACTTCACGATGCCCCCCTTGAGGGTCTGGAGCTTCGTCTGCTCCGCCACCCTGCTGGCTATTCCGCCGATGTGGAACGTGCGCATGGTGAGCTGGGTGCCCGGTTCGCCGATGGACTGCGCGGCTATGACCCCGACCGCCTCGCCCGCCTCGACGAGCTCTCCCGTGGCGAGGTTCCTGCCGTAGCACTGGGTGCATATCCCCTCCTGCGCGTCGCATGTCAGCACGGAGCGTATCTTCACCTGCTCCACGCCGGCGTTTTCTATCTTCTCCATCGCCTCCTCGTTTATCTCCTTGTTGGCGGCGACCAGCACCTCCTTGGTGAACGGGTCTATGACCGGCTCCAGGGTGACGCGCCCCAGTATCCTTTCGCCCAGGCGCTGGATTATCTCGCCGCCCTCGACGAGCGCGGTGATTTCTATGCCGTTGAGCGTGCCGCAGTCGTCCATCGTGACGATGACGTCCTGCGCCACGTCCACGAGGCGCCTCGTGAGGTATCCCGAGTTGGCGGTCTTGAGCGCCGTGTCCGCGAGCCCCTTGCGCGCGCCGTGGGTGGAGGTGAAGTATTGGGCCACGGTCAGCCCCTCGCGGAAGTTCGCCGTTATCGGGGTCTCGATTATCTCGCCCGACGGTTTGGCCATGAGGCCGCGCATCCCGGCCAGCTGGGATATCTGCGCCTTGCTACCGCGCGCCCCCGAGTCCGCCATGATGTAGACGCCGTTGAACTGGGCCCCGGCCGGTGCCGTCCCGTCCACGAGCCGCTTGTCCTCCTCCTTCAACTCGGCGAAGACCTCCTCGGTTATCTTGTCCGTGACCTGCGCCCAGATGTCTATTATCTTGTTGTACCCCTCCCCCTTGGTTATGAGGCCGTTGTGGTACTGGTCCTCGACCTCCTGCGCCCTCCCCTTGGCCTCGTTCACGAGGGCCGTCTTCTTTCTGGGGATCGTCATGTTCTCCAGGCTTATGGAGATGGCCGACTTGTAGGCGTAGAAGAACCCTATGTCCTTGAGGTCGTCGAGGAACTTGACGATGACGTCGAGCTTGGTCTTCGTGTAGCACTCGTTGACGAGCTGTAGCAGAGCCGCCTTGTTCATGAGCCTGTTGACGCGGGCGAACGGGATGTCCTTGGGCACGATTTCGTAGAAGAGGACGCGCCCGACCGTCGTCTCGTGAATCTGGCCGGATATGCGCACCCGGACCTTCGCCTGCAGGTGGGCCGCCCCGTGGTCGAACGCCGAGCGCACCTCCGCCGGGTTCGAAAAGGCCTTGTTCTCCCCCTTGGCCCCGCCGCGCTCCTTCGTGAGGTAGTAGCAACCCAGCACGATGTCCTGCGACGGGACGGTGATCGGCTTGCCGTTCGCCGGCGAGAGTATGTTGTTGATGGAGAGCATCAGCACCCTCGCCTCGACCTGGGACTCGAGCGAGAGCGGGACGTGCACGGCCATCTGGTCGCCGTCGAAGTCCGCGTTGAACGCGGCGCACACCAGCGGGTGGAGCCTTATCGCCTTCCCCTCGACCAGCACCGGCTCGAACGCCTGGGCGCCGAGCCTGTGCAGGGTCGGGGCGCGGTTCAGTACCACCGGATGGTCCTTGATGACCTCGTCGAGAACCTCCCACACCTCGGGTTGCTCGGTCTCGACCATCTTCTTCGCGCTCTTTATGGTCGCGGCGTACCCCTTCACCTCCAGCTTGTGGTAGATGAACGGCTTGAAGAGCTCTATCGCCATCTTCTTCGGCAGGCCGCACTGGTACAGCTTCAACTCCGGGCCGACCACGATGACGGAGCGGCCGGAGTAGTCCACGCGCTTGCCGAGCAGGTTCTGCCTGAAGCGGCCCTGCTTCCCCTTGAGGTTGTCCGCCAGCGACTTGAGCGGCCTTTTGTTGGGCCCTTTCAGGACCCTGCCGCGCCGCCCGTTGTCGAACAGCGCGGAGACCGCCTCCTGCAACATCCTCTTTTCGTTCCGTATGATGATGTCCGGGGCGCGAAGCTCCATGAGCCTCTTGAGCCTGTTGTTCCTGTTGATGACCCTCCTGTAGAGGTCGTTTAAGTCCGACGTGGCGAACCTTCCGCCGTCGAGCGGCACCAGCGGCCTCAGCTCCGGCGGTATGACCGGGATCACGCTCGGCACCATCCACTCGGGCCGGTTGCCGGACTTGCGGAACGCCTCGACTATCTTGAGCTGTTTTACCAGCTTGCGCTTCCCCTGCACGGAGGTGGTGGTCAAAAGGTCCGCCTTGAGCTCCGCCGCCAGCGCGTCCATGTCCACTCCCTTTAGGAGGGTCTGTATGGCCTCGGCGCCCATGCCGCAGTCGAACGCGTCCTCGCCGTAGGTGTTCACCGCCTCCGAATACTCGTCCTCCGTCAGGAGCTCGCTCTTCTTGAGCTTCGTCCCCTTCGGGTCTATCACGATGTACTTCTCGAAATAGATGACCGCCTCGAGCTCCGTGAGGGTCATGTCGAGGAAGTTTCCTATCTTGCTCGGAAGCCCCTTGAAGAACCAGATGTGCGCAACCGGGCTGGCCAGCTCTATGTGGCCCATCCTCTCCCTGCGCACCTTCGAGAGGGTGACCTCGACTCCGCACTTTTCGCAGACGGTCCCCTTGTACTTCATCCTCTTGTATTTTCCGCACAGGCACTCCCAGTCCTTGACCGGGCCGAAAATCTTCGCGCAGAAGAGGCCGTCCCTCTCCGGCTTGAACGTGCGGTAGTTTATCGTCTCTGGCTTCTTGACCTCGCCGAACGACCACGAGCGTATCTTCTCCGGCGAGGCCAGGCGTATCATCACCGAATCAAAGGAAAGCGGATCCTTGGGCTTATCGAACAAGCGCATGGTTTTTTCCAAGGCAAATCCCTCCTAAAGTGTTGGTTTCTTCGCGTTCTCGTCCAGCGATATGTCAAGGCAAAGGCTTTGGAGCTCCTTCACCAGCACGTTGAAGGACTCCGGCAGTCCCGGCTGAAGAGTGTTGTCCCCCTTGACGATCGCCTCGTACATCCTCTTACGTCCCTCGACGTCGTCGGACTTCACCGTGAGCATCTCCTGAAGCGTGTGCGCCGCGCCGTAGGCCTCGAGCGCCCACACCTCCATCTCGCCGAGCCGCTGGCCGCCGAACTGCGCCTTTCCGCCCAGCGGTTGCTGGGTGACGAGCGAGTACGGGCCGGTGGAGCGCGCGTGTATCTTGTCCTCGACCAAATGGTGGAGCTTCAGCATGTATATGATGCCGACGAACGCCTTCTGGTCGAAATATTCGCCCATCCTGCCGTCCCTGAGCCTTCGCATCCCGTCCTCGGGCAGGCCGAGCTCCTTGAGGAGCTTGCGGATGCTGTCCTCCCTGGCCCCGTCGAAGACCGGGGTCTCGAAATATTCGTCCGTGAGTTTCGCGGCCATGCCGAGGCTGGTCTCCATCAGCTGTCCGACGTTCATGCGCGACGGAACGCCCAGCGGGTTGAGGACGATGTCCACGGGGGTGCCGTCGTCGAGCATCGGCATGTCCTCCTCGGGCACGATGACCGAGATGACGCCCTTGTTGCCGTGCCTTCCCGCCATCTTGTCCCCCACCTGCAGGCGGCGCTTCACGGCCACGTAAACCTTGACCAGCTTTATGACGCCGGGGGCGAGCTCGTCCCCCTTGTCCAGCTTCGCAAGTTTCTCGGCGAGCTCAGTCTTGAGGTCGTGGGTCAGCTCGGAGAAGGACTCCTCTATCTCGTCGAGCTTGGGGCCGACGTTTTCCTTGACCTGTATCTTTAGGAGGTCCTTCCCCTCCACCTTCCTCAGGGCGTCCGCGGTGAGGGTCTTCCTGGCCTCGACGAGGACGTCCTTCGAGCCGGAGGCGTTCACGGCCTTCTCTGCCGTCTTTCCCTCGAGCGCCTGGCGCACGCGGTTGTCGCGCTCCTCCCTCACTATCCTTATCTGCTCGTCGAAGTCGCTTTCTATCCGCGCCTTTTCGGCCGCCTCGATGGCGAGCGCGCGGGGGTCCTTTTCGGTGCCGCTTCGCGAAAATATCCGCACGTCGACGACCGTCCCCTCCACGCCGGGCGGAACCCGGAACGAGGTGTCCATGACGTTCCCCGCCTTCTCCCCGAATATCGCCTTGAGGAGCTTCTCCTCGGGCGAGAGGAGCGTCTCCCCCTTCGGCGTGAGCTTGCAGACGAGGATGTCGCCGGGGCGGACCTTGGCGCCCATCCTGACCATGCCGCTTTCGTCTATGTTTCGCAACGCCTCCTCGCTAAGGCCGGGGACGTCGCGGGTTATCTCCTCCTTGCCGTACTTCGTGTCGCGGGCCTCCACCTCGAACTCCTCGATGTGGACGGAGGTGAAGGCGTCCTTCTTGATGACGTTCTCGGAGATTATTATCGCGTCCTCGAAGTTGTAGCCGCGCCACGGCATGAACGCCACCAGCAGGTTGCGCCCCAGGGCGAGGTCCCCGCGGTCGGTGGACTGTCCGTCGGCGAGCACGTCCCCTTTTTTGACCTTCTGTCCGGGGACGACGAGCGCCTTTTGGTTTATGCAGGTGTTTTGGTTGGACCTGCCGAACTTGGTCATTCCGTAGATGTCCACCTTGGTCCCCTGGACGTTCTTCGCGCCGCGCTCGTTCACCCTCACGACGACCCTGCGCGAGTCCACGTTTATAACCTCGCCGTCGTTCTTGGCGAGCACGAGCGTCCCGGAATACCGGGCGGCGACCTTTTCCATGCCGGTGCCGACGAGCGGCGCCTCCGTCCTTATGGACGGCACCGCCTGCCTTTGCATGTTGGAGCCCATCAGGGCGCGGTTGGCGTCGTCGTTCTCAAGGAACGGGATGAGCGCCGCCGCCACTGAGAACAGCTGGTTCGGCGAGACGTCCATGAACTCCAGCTTGTCGCGGGGCACGGAGATGACCTCCCCCTCGTGGCGGCAGATGACGTCCTCGCTCACGAACCTGCCCTTTTCGTCCACGGGCGCGTTCGCGTGCGCGATGTGGTACCCGTACTCCTCGGTTGCGGTGAGGTAAACGACCTCGTCCGTGGCCCTGCCGTTGACCACCTTCCTCGACGGGCTTTCGATGAAGCCGTATTTGTTCACCCTGGCGAAGGTCGAAAGCGACGCGATGAGGCCGATGTTCGGCCCCTCCGGGGTCTCGACGGGGCATATCCTTCCGTAGTGGGTCGGATGCACGTCGCGCACCTCGAACCCCGCCCTTTCGCGCGCGAGCCCGCCCGGTCCGAGCGACGACAGGCGCCGCTTGTGGGTGAGGGCGGAGAGCGGGTTGGTCTCGTCCATGAACTGCGAAAGCTGGGACGAGCCGAAGAACTCCTTTATGGCGGCCGTCACCGGCTTGGAGTTTATGAGGTCGTGCGGCATGCAGGCCGCGAGGTCCATTATGTTCATCCGCTCCATGATGGCCTTCTCCATCCTGACCATGCCTATCCGGAACTGCGCGGCGACGGACTCGCCCACGGCGCGGACGCGCCGGTTGCCGAGGTGGTCTATGTCGTCCCTGGAGCCGGTTCCCCTGCGTAGGTCGAAGAGGTATTTCACCGTGGCCAGTATGTCCTCTTTCGTGAGAAGGCGCTGGTCCGGCGGGGTGTTGAGCCCCAGTTTTTCGTTCATCTTTTTCCTGCCGACCTCGCTCAGGTCGTACCTCTTTTCGTTGAAGAAGAGGTTGTGGAAGAATATCTTCACCGCCTCGGCCGTCGGCGGGTCGCCCGGGCGCATCCTTTTGTATATCTCCCTCAGGGCCTCCTGATGGGTCTCCAGCGCGTCGCTCGCGAGCGTGTCGCGGAACGACGTGTCCCTGAGCTGGTCGTCTATTCCGAGGGCCATGAACTTTTTTATCTTGTTGGCGCGGATGGATTCCACCACCGCCTCGTCAATCTGCGCGTTGACCTCGAGCAACACCTCGCCGGTCTCCTCGTTTATGACGTCCTGGGCTATGAACTCGTTGCCGAGCTGGGACTGGTCGATTTTGAACTGCTTGATGCCGGCGGAGAGGCACTTCCTGACGGCGCCCCTGGTGAACTTCCTGCCGGCCTTCACCAACACCTCCCCCGTCTTGGGGTCGGTTATGTCCGCGATGGGCTTGTAGGGGAGCGCGTGCATCGCCTCGGTCACGCTCGTGGAGAACTCGTTCGTGGTCGGGTTGAAGAAAATCGGCTGGAACGAGTAGAAATGCCCGAGCAGTTCGTTCGTGCCGAACCCGAGGGCCTTCAGAAGGATGGTGACGGGGAATTTCTTCCTCCTGTCTATCCTCACGTGGCACACCTCCTTCGTGTCGAACTCGAAGTCGAGCCACGAGCCGCGGTGGGGGATGATGCGCGAGGAATAGACCATCCTTCCCTGGTGTATCCCCTTCCCCTTTTCCTTGACGAAGAACACGCCCGGGGAGCGGTGCAACTGGCTAACGATTATCCGCTCCGTGCCGTTTATTATGAACGTGCCGACGTCGGTCATCAGCGGGAGCTCGCCCAGGTATATCTTCTGCTCCTTTATCTCGCGTATCTCCATGTTGCCGGAGGCCTCGTCCTTCTCCTTGAGGATCAGGCGCACGATTATCTTCAGCGGGTCGGCGTAGGTCACGCCCCTTTGCCTGCACTCCTGGACGGTGTATTTGGGCTTGCGGACGACCTCTTTCCTGCACTTGTCGCACACCACGCCGTCGCCCCCCAGCCCCTTGTACTCGCCGCACTTGCACAGCCAGGAGCCGAGCTCGTACCCGACGTACTCGAGCGTCGCCTCCCCCTTGTAGTTCGTTATGGGAAATATCGAGCGGAAGACCTCCTCCAGCCTCTTGTTTTCCCTCTTTTCAGGCGGAACCCCGGCCTGCACGAACTCGTCGTAGGAGCGGGTCTGCAACTCCAGCAGGTTGGGGATTTCGAGGACGCGGGGAATTTGGGAGAAACTTCTCCTCTTGATGACGGACTTCCCGACCGAATAATCTTTATTCATGGATACACGCCTCCCGGCATTGGATTGTTGGACAAATGGCGCGCGGACGCGGTTCTCCCGCGCGGCGCGCCGACTGGTCGGATTTGCCGACCCGCCGCCTACTTAATCTCAACAGTGGCTCCGGCCTCTTCCAACTTCGCCTTGAGGGCGTTGGCGTCGTCCTTGCTCACCTTTTCCTTTAATGTTTTCGGGGCTCCGTCGACCAGGTCCTTGGCCTCCTTAAGGCCGAGGCTCGTCGCCTCGCGCACGACCTTTATGACCTGTATCTTCTTGTCGCCGGAGGCCTTGAGGACGACCGTGAATTCGGTCTGCTCCGCCGCCGCCGCCGCGGGCGCCCCGCCCGCCGCCGGCGCCGCCGCGACCGCCATGGGCGCCGCCGCCTTGACGCCCCAGGCGTCCTCCAGCTCCTTCGTGAGCTCGACGAGCTTCAACACCGAAAGGTTGCTGAGATAGTTCTTTACGTCTTCAGAAGTTAAATTTGACATTTCCTGACCTCCTATGGATTCGGGTTTATTTTCCTTATTTTCCTTAAGCGCGGCGAGGAGATAAACAAACATCCCCAACGCGCCGTTCAACACTGACACAAAACTTCGCGGCCCCCCCTGCAACGCGCTGAGGAACATCCCCCTCAGGGCGTCCTTCCCGGGGAGGTTCGCTATCTTCTCAAGCTGGCCGCCGTCGTACCAGCCGCCGTCTATCATCCCGCCGACCAGCACCACCGCCTTGTTGTCCTTGGCGACGTCGCCGAGGAGCTTGGCCCCGGCGGTCTGGCTGGAGTAGCTGAACGCCAGCGACACCGGGCCGACGAGGTTGTCCGCGATCTTCTCGTACTGCGTCCCCTTGGCGCCCAGCCTGGCGAGGCGGTTCTTGGCCACCTTTAGCTCGACGTTCTCGGCCCTTAGCTTCGCCCTTATCGCGTCCATGTCGCCCGCCCTCACCCCGCGGTATTCGGCCGCGACGACGCCCTGGGCGCGCTCGAACTTTTCCCTTAACTCCGCTACCTGTTTTTCTTTTGCCGATGTAACCACGATTTCACCCCCTGCGGTCAGTTGGCCATGGACGCGGCGATTGACTCGTCAATCATTATGCCGGGCCCCATGGTCGTTGAAAGCGAAATGCTTTTTACATACGTGCCCTTCGCCGTGGAGGGCTTCATCTTCACCAGCGCCTCGACGAGCGCGCGCGCGTTTTTAACCAGCGCCGCCGCCTCGAAGCTGGACTTCCCTATCGGGGCGTGGACCACCCCGGCCTTGTCGACGCGGAACTCCACCTTGCCCGACCTGATTTCCTTTATGACGCCCGCGACGTCGGGCGACACCGTGCCGGACTTCGGGTTGGGCATAAGGCCGCGCGGCCCGAGCACCTTTCCGACCTTGCCGACGGCGCCCATCATGTCCGGCGTGGCCACGGCCACGTCGAAGTCCAGCCAGCCGCCCTGTATCTTCTGCACTATGTCGTCGGCCCCTACGAAATCGGCGCCCGCCTTCTTGGCCTCGGCCTCCTTTTCCCCCTTGGCGAAGACCAGTATGCGCACCTTCTTGCCCGTGCCGCCGGGAAGCACGACGCTCCCGCGCACCATCTGGTCGGCCTTGTTCGGGTCAACCCCGAGGCGGACCGCCATGTCCACCGACTCGTCGAACTTCGCGAACTTCGTCTGTTTCGCCAGCGACACCGCCTCCTCGATCGAATATTTCTTAAGGGGCGTGACCTTGGCGGAAACGACCTTCCTGTTTTTGGTAAGCCTCAGCGCCATCGTCAATCCTCCACCAAAAGGCCCATGTTCTTGGCCGTCCCCTCGATGCACCTCGCCGCCGCCGCCTCGGACGCGGCGTTGAGGTCCGCCATCTTCATCCTGGCTATCTCGAGTATCTGCGCCCTCTTCACCTTGCCCACCTTCGTCTTGTTCGGCTCCGACGAGCCCTTCACTATGCCGGCGGCGCGCTTTAGGAGCACCGCGGCCGGCGGGGACTTCATGATGAACGTGAAGCTCTTGTCCACGAACACCGTTATCACCACGGGGATTATCAGCCCCTCCCTGCCCTTGGTCGCCTCGTTGAACGCCTTGCAAAACTGCATTATGTTGACGCCGTGCGGTCCGAGCGCCGTGCCAACAGGCGGCGCGGGGTTCGCGGCGCCCGCCGGTATCTGAAGTTTTATGTTAGCCTTTACCTCTTTTGCCGCCATAAATCACACCTTCTCTATTTGCGGAAAATCCAGCTCCACCGGGGTCGCCCGGCCGAAGATGGACACCATCAGTTTTACCTTACCCCGCTCCGGATTGACGTCCTCCACCCTGCCCGAAAAGTGGGTGAACGGCCCGTCAACGACGCGAACGGAGTCCCCGACCACAAACGCAACCTTCGGGCGCGGTTTTTCGACCGTGCCCGCAAGCTGATCCATCAGTTGTTTTACGTCCTTGTCCGGCAGGGGCGTCGGCGTCGAGCCGCCTAAGAACCCCGTCACGCGCGGCGACTCCTTGATGGCCGCCAGCACCTTGTCGTTCAATTCAAGCTGGATGAGGACGTATCCCGGAAAAAACTTCCGCTTGACGACCCTTTGTTTTCCGCCGCGGAACTCCTTCACGTCCTCCATCGGCACCTCGATCTTTCCCAGCTTGTCGCTTATGTTTTCCATGGCGAACTGCTTGACGAGCGACTCCTTCACCTTGTGCTCGTACCCCGAGTACGTGTGTATGACGTACCATTTCAGCCCGCCCACCGCCGTCACCTTACGAGCACCTTTATTATCTGCGCCAGGAACCAGTCCACGACGCCAAGATAGATGCTCATCACGAACGACGTGGCGATGACGACCCAGGTGATGCCCGTGGTCTCCTTGCGGGTCGGCCAGGCCACCTTCTTGAGCTCGTTCCTCGCCTCTGAAAGGAACTGGACCCCCTGTTGCACGGGGTTCGGCTTAATTTCCGACATTTTTCCCAAATCCTCTCGTAATGCCTTGGCAGGCCAGGAGGGATTCGAACCCACAACACCCGGATTTGGAGTCCGGTGCTCTAGCCGTTAGAGCTACTGGCCTAATATCCTTCATCGTCAAACCTTAACTTCCTTGTGCGCGGTGTGCGTCCTGCAAAACGGGCAGAACTTCTTCGTCTCCAGCTTTCCGGCCTTTAGCTTCTTGTTCCGCTTCGTGGTGTAGTTCCTGCTCTTGCAGGGTTCGCACTGAAGCCCGATTATCTCTCTCATTCCGAACCCCGCTTCCTACTCTATTATTTCCGTTACGACGCCCGCGCCGACCGTCCGGCCCCCCTCGCGTATCGCGAAGCGGACCTCCTTCTCCATAGCTATCGGCGTTATCAGCTCGACCACCATGGATATGTTGTCGCCGGGCATCACCATCTCGACCCCGTCCGGAAGCGTCACCGAGCCGGTCACGTCCGTCGTCCTAAAGTAAAACTGCGGCTTGTAACCCTTGAAGAACGGG
>JACQBU010000085.1 GCA_016194375.1 Nitrospinota bacterium | reverse complement strand
GGTTATGGAAGAAATAATGGAAGTAAGGTATGGAAAAATATGGCTTGACCAAAGGCGCGCTTTCAGAGATGACAAGTGGAGGGCGGGAATGACGATGTTTCAGTATCCAGGACAAGTTAAAATGCATCGGACGAGGAATCCGATCTATCAAACGTCCAAATGCCCTGATTGTCGGGTAGTGCGTCAGTTTGAAAATGATCGAAAAAGACGGGTGCGGGATTGCCCTGGCCGCCAAGATGCGGCCAGGACGAGAAGCGCGGGCAAAGACGAATGTTGCTTCGCTTCGCTCGCAATGACAAATACTTGTCATCGCGAGACCTCTGAAAGAGGTCGTGGCGATCCCCATAAATTTCAAGCTGAGGCACCACCAATAGTCGGCGGTCGTTGAAAACGCCGCGTCCGATATGGACGCGGCCGTTTTCACAAAGCGTTCCTTTTGCTTCGTTATTTCCGGCCCCGTCCGCGAAGGCCGGGATTGCCCGTAGTGGCCCCTCTTCTATTTCCCCTTCATCTCCATGTGCTCCATCTTCATTTCGTGCTCGCCCATCGGCATGTCGCCCATCTCCTTCATCATCTTGTCCATTTTATCGTGCATATCCTTGTGCTTTTTTATCACGGCCTCCATCCGTTGCTCCAGCGCCTCCGCCTTTTTCGTGGTCTCCTTGTCCATCGAGGTCCTTTTCACGAGCCTTATCGTCTCCAACATTATGTCTTGGGTCTCCATCATCATCTCGCGCATGGCGCGGCGCATCTCCTTGTGGCCCTCCATGTCCTTCATCATCATCTTTTTTTGCGGCTTCCCGTCGTCCCCCTTATCGTTGGCGAGCGCCGGACGGCCGCCCAGGACGATCATGGCCCCGACCAAAACTACCGCTACTGTGATTTTTCTCATAAAAACTCCTTTCTAACCGGTTATCCTCAACAAAAACGGCGCCGCGGGTTTCATCGCCCCCTCGGGGCAGACCTCGACGCAACAATAACATCTTATGCAGGCGTCGTAGTTAAAGTACAGCCTCTTGTTTTTTTCGGATATGACGTTGGTCGGGCAGATGTTTATGCACCGGCCGCACATGGTGCATTTCTCCCTCGTCTCCTTCGGCCTCGCCGTCAGGTGGTTTAGTATGAACCGCCTCAGGACGGGCGGCCCGAACGCGACCTTGCCGACCTTGGGAAAAACAAAGTTCTCCAGCCTGAAAAAATCCAGCGGCTCCCCCGACACCTTTATTTTGGAAAGCCTCGACTCGCCCACCCCCATCTCCTTGGCCGCCTGCATGACGAAATACTGGTCCTCCCTCGCGCCGAGTATCTCGATGAGGACCCTGTCGAGAGCCACGGCGTCCGCCGAGGCGGCGATTATCCCGCACGTCCTGGGCGTGCCGGAGGTTCCCGGGCCGTCCCCCTCCATCCCCAGCACTCCGTCCATTATGGTGAGGTCGGGCGCGATGGCGTGATACAGCTCCACCAGCATCCGGGCGAAAAACATCCTGTCCACCCCCGCCTTGAAGTGCCATTGGGCCTTGCGCACGCCGACGACGCACCCGAACACGTTTTTGACGCCCAGCGTGAGGAACATCTGCGAGTGCGTTTTTAACTTGGGCAGGCTTATTATCCTGTCCGCCTCCATCACCTTGCTTGATATCTCCAATATCCGAAACAGCTTCTTCTCCCCCTGCTTGTATTCGGCCGAGTCCTTTAGCTCGACCAGCGGGATTCCAAGCTCCGCCGCGACGGCGGAGATGCCGGTGGTCTTGCAGACGTTGTTGAAGCCCGGCACGGCGGGGCTGTCCCCTATGAAGGGGATTCCCCCGGCCCCCAAAACCATCTCGGCGACCGCCCTGACGACCGTCGGATGCGTCGTCACCGCCTTTTCCGGCGCGGCCGGGGCCAGCATGTTGGGTTTGAGGAGGACTGTCTCCCCCGGTTTTACGAAGGCCCCGATTCCCCCCAGGGCGTCCACGGCCGAGATTAGGACCTTTTTTATCCCGTCGGGGTTGTAGTCGGTACAACTGCGCAGTGAGACATGGGCGCTCATTTTTTAAATTATATCACCCGCTCCGGTTGGGCGCCCATCGTTTTGAGGCCGGCGGAGGCCCGATAGGCGGCGTAGACGCTGGCCGCCGATACCGGAAGGCTGACGAAGAGGCCGACCACGAGGCAGAGCGCCCCCAGGACGTTTATGAAGATTATCGCGAGGAAAAACAGGAAAAAACCGGTCATGTCGTTCCTTGCGACCCCCCTGCTCGCCTCCATCGCCCCCCAAAAACCAAGCCCGCGATCCATCATGAACAGCCAGGTGAAGAGGTACCACGAGGCGACGACCAGCCCGGGGATTACTAAAAAAACCAGGCCGACGGTGGTAAAAATCGTTATTAGAAGGTCCGCCGCTAGGCAGGGGAAAAACCAGGAGAACCCCTTGAAGAGCCGCGACGGGCCGAACGGCCTGCCCGACGCCACGTCGTCCACCACGAGGTAAAAACCGAGGACGAGCGGCCGGAGGGCCAGCCCGAACAATAGGGGGAACTCGCGCGCCATGAGAAGCACGACCAAAATTATAGCGGTGGAAACGACGAACGCCGACGGGGCCGTCCGGAATATCCGCCACCCCTCCCCCAGCCATCCCGCGACGTCCACGCCCCTGAACGAGGCGGGGGGCGGCCCGTGGGGGTTCTCTGCCGACGCCTGATCCACCGCTTAACCCCTCCCCCGTCGTTTTTTCTAACCGGATTTACATCCGCCGCCTAATCGGTGTCGGGTCAGTTTG
Organism: Nitrospinota bacterium; assembly: GCA_016194375.1. Classification (GTDB taxonomy): domain Bacteria; phylum Nitrospinota_A; class UBA7883; order JACRGQ01; family JACRGQ01; genus JACQEX01. Next base: position 6,094 of record JACQBU010000085.1, on the reverse strand, counting down.
CAAATATTATAAAAACGGGCGCGAGATTGCTTCGCTCCGCTCGCAATGACAATTATTTGTCATCGCGAGACCTCCTTAAGAGGTCGTGGCGATCCCCGTTAATTTCAAACTGACCCACTACCGCCTATACCTTCCCCTGTCCTTCTTGCCGCCGTCCGCCTTGGCCGCCAGCGCGCCGTCGAAGGCGTGCTTGAGGACGTTCTCCACGGTTTTCACCGGGATGAATTTCACCTTCTTCTTGACGTAGTCCGGTATTTCCGAGAGGTCGCCGATGTTGTTGTAGGGGATCATCACCGACGTTATCCCGGCCTGCATGGCGGCGAGCGTTTTTTCCTTCAGGCCGCCGATGGGAAGCACGCGCCCCCTGAGGGTTATCTCGCCCGTCATCGCCACGTCGTTGCGCACGGGCCTTCCGCTGAGCGCGCTGGCAAGCGCGACGGCTATGGTTATGCCCGCGCTCGGCCCGTCCTTGGGTATGGCGCCGGCCGGGACGTGGATGTGCACGTCCATCTCCCCGGCGAACCCCGGCTTTATGCCCAGCTTGGCGGCGTTGGCGCGGCAGTAGGAAAAGGCCGCCTGCGCCGACTCGCGCATGACCTCGCCCAGCTTGCCGGTGAGGGTCAGCACCCCCTTCCCCTTCATGGTGGTCACCTCTATGTGCATTATCTCGCCGCCGAACTGTGTCCAGGCGAGCCCCGTCGCCACCCCGACCTGTGGTTTTTCCTTCTCGTCGTCCTTTTGGAACTTTTGAACCCCGAGGTAGCGTCGCAGGTCTTTTTCAGTCACCTGAAACGCGCTGGCACTCCTCCCCTTGGCGACTTTCACCGCGTGTTTGCGGCAGATTTTTGCCAGCTCCCGCTCGAGGTTGCGGAGCCCCGCCTCCCTCGTGTAGTCGTTTATGATCCCCCTTATCGCGCCGTCGGTTATCTTCAGGTTCGCCGGGGTCATGCCGTTCGCCTCGATCTGCTTCGGCACGACGTACTTTTTCGCTATCTCCAGTTTTTCCTCCTCGGTGTACCCCGAGAGCTGGATTATTTCCATCCTGTCGCGCAGGGCGGGGGGGATGGTGTCGGACACGTTCGCCGTCGTAAGGAAAAGGGTCTTTGAGAGGTCGAACGGCAACGCCAGATAATGGTCCTGGAAGGAGTGGTTTTGTTCCGGGTCGAGCACCTCGAGCAGGGCGGAGGACGGGTCGCCCCGGAAGTCGGACCCCAGCTTGTCTATTTCGTCAAGCATGAACACCGGATTGTTGGAGCCGGCCTGCTTGAACCCCTGTATTATCCTGCCCGGCAACGCCCCTATGTAGGTGCGCCGGTGGCCGCGTATCTCGGACTCGTCGCGCACGCCGCCTAGGGACATCCTGACGAACTTGCGCCCGAGCGCGCGGGCGATCGACTTTCCAAGGGACGTCTTTCCGGTGCCGGGCGGGCCTAGGAAGCAGAGGATGGGGCCCTTCATGTCCTTCTTTAGCTTCGCCACCCCGAGGTACTCCAGTATCCTCTCCTTTATCTTCTCGAGGTCGTAATGGTCCTCGTCCAGCACCTTCTTGGCCTTGTTGATGTCGATGTTGTCCTTCGTCCTCACCGACCACGGGACGTCCAGTATCCAGTCGAGGTACGTCCTGACCGTCGTCGCCTCGGCCGAGTCCGGGTGCATCTTCGCGAAACGGACCACCTGCTTGTCCACCTCCTTGGCGACGATCTCGGGCAGTTCCGCCTTTTTTATCTTATCCCTCAGCTCGGTTATCTCGGCCGACCTCTCGTCCGTGTCGCCCAGCTCCTTCTGTATCTGCCGCATCTGCTCGCGCAGGAAGTAATCCCTCTGGGCCTTCGTAAATTCGTCGTGCGCCTGGGTCTGTATCTTTTCCTGTATGGTCAGAAGCTCCAGCTCCCGCCCCAGTATCTCCCCGACCTTTTTGAGCCGTTTCGCGGGGGAGGCGGTCTCGAGCACGTTCTGGGCCTCCGCCACCTTCAGCCCGAGGTTGCTGGCCACGAGGTCGGCGAGCTTCCCCGGGTCGTCTATGCTCTCGACCACCGCGAGGATGTCCGGCGAAATCATCTTCCCCTTCTCGAGAAGCTTCGACATCTGGTCCTTCACGCTTCTTATGAGGGCCTCGACCTCCACAGCGGAGACCTCCTTGGGGTCCGGCGCCTCGTCCTCGAACCGCTCCACGCTCACCTTATAGTACGGCTTCAGGCTGACGAACTCCTTGACGCGCCCTTTTATCAGCCCCTGGACGAGTATCTTCACCCGCTGGTCCGGCATCTTCACCATCCTGATTATCGTGACTATCGTTCCAATCCCGTAGAGGTCTCCGGGGGCCGGGTCCTCCACGGTTTGGTCCTTTTGCGCCACGAGAATCATCACCCTGCCGGAGGCCAGGGCCTCGTTGACGGCGTTTACGGACAGGTCCCTGCCGACGTACAGCGGCAGTATCATGTACGGAAAGACGACTATGTCCCTCACCGGCAAAAGGGGCAGGAACTCCGGGAGCTTCAACTCGGTCAGTTCGCCCTGCTCGTTTTCCTTGGGCTTGTCGCCCGTTTCGGGGATGTCAACCATCAACGCGCACCTTTATTTGACGAACGGTTTGTCTTCTATCCTGAAGCTTGGGCATTTTGAGGAGCAACACGCCGTTTTTGAACGTGGCCTCTATCCTTTCCGAATCAATGGCGGAGCCAAGCTCGAACACCCGCCGGAACCTTCCGAAGCTTCTTTCGGCGCAGTGAAACACCACGTTCCCCTCGGTCAGCGCGGCCTCCGCCTTGACCCCCTCTATCCTCAGTTCGTGCCTGTCCACCATCACCCTTATGTCCTCCGGGTCGACCCCGGCGACGTCCACCTCGACGAAAATGAAACCCTTGTGCTCGTAGACGTCCATCGTGGCGGAGTCGGACTCCCTTACCAGCTTGCCTCCTCCCGCGCGCGGGCTTGGGGAGGCTTTCCTAAGCCCGACCGGCGGCCCTCCCTTGGCGCCCTCGGTTTTTTTTTCTTTCTTTCCGCTTCGGTTCGTCATGACTGACCGGGACTGACTTACGCCTTCCGACCCGTGGACTGGGAATCGCAACGTTCCCGCTTTTGAGTTATGAATCGCACTTTTTTCTTCTCCCGTAAAGGGTTGCGCCCGTTTCCGCCCTCGGCTAATTATACCCGGCGCGGGGCGTTTTTTTTTCGCATTTTTAGGCGGCGGGCGGGCGCCTTTCGGCGGCGTAAAACGACCCTTGTCTGCGTAGGGGGCGGAACGGACGCGATGACGTTTCTCACGGGGGCGGGAACGGCGCTTACGAGGGGACCAAATCCTTTTTTTAGACGACGGACGGGAAGACGACCTTGAATCCCATCTTCTCCATGCCGCGGGTCGGCACCGTCGCGTAATCCTCCGTCTGGCCCCCGATCGCCGGGGCCAGCGACTTTATCTGTCCCATGAGAAGCCTGCGGTCCCTTTCGGAAAGGTCGCAATGGTGATAGCCGTATATGACCCACTGGAACCTTCCGTCTATTTTCTTCAGGTCCAGGGGAAAAAGGCGGCAGTCAACCGGCCTGAACTCGTGGATGCGGCACCTTCCGGCGCTGAGGAAATGACATCCCTCCGCGAAGTTGGTTTTTAGGAACTTCACGACGTTGCCCGTGGCGGGGTTCACGACCTCGTCGGAGAATTTGTCCGGGCTTAGGCCCGTTCTTTCGCTTATGGTTTTCACGTCGTAAAAAGTCAGGAAAGGGGGCATTACGCTCCCCCCTTTTCCACAACAAGAAACCGTGTGACAACCGCCACAGGCGTCTAGACTGCCATTCTTATTTGATTCGGGTGCGGAAAGATTGACGCTACTTGGACCACTATCCATCAAAGAGGAACCCCCCGGGCAAGTTTTTGACGAAGGGATAGACGCCTAAGAACGAAATTGACGTGACATGAAACCACCAATGTCATCTTGATGTCAAACATTACAACAAAATCCACCGAAAATTCAATTTTTTTAATTTTTTTTGGCCGCCTCAAACGGGCTTGACTAAATCGATAAAGTTCTTAAAATGATGTGGTTTGAAGTGTTGCGCCGACGGCTTTTTATTGGTGGTTTTTCGGGGGGGTTGATAAATGCTTCTGGTTCCGACATATCTGTCGCAAAGCTCAATTCATGGCGTTGGACTTTTCGCGAAGGAGGATATTCGCGCCGGAACCATCATTTGGGAGTTCACCCCCCACTTTGACGTGCGCGTGCCCATATCTAACGTGCGAAACAGCCCGGCAAACATAAAAGACTTCCTAAGTCATTACGCATACCTCCCGCACGACAACCCCGACCATTATGTAATCTGCATGGACAACGCGAGGTTCATAAACCACTCGGACAACCCCAACACGGACGACACCACGGGGCTTACCATCGCAAATAAGGATATTAAAAGGGGTGAGGAAATCGTTTCGAATTACGCGGAGTTCGACGCGGAATTTGAATCTATTTCAAGTCGCCACCGCCTATCTTCGATTCAGTCGGCAATTAAAGTGGGTTAGTTTTTTCTCGGGTCGGGAAGCCCGTTTTCCTTATGCATATACTTTAAAAACCTTTCGTCAAACCGCCCCCCTAATCGGATGAAAATCGTCGCCGGCGCGTCCACAATCCCGAACTTAAAACCGGACGTCAATCAAAATGTTTTTTGCGCCGCTTTTGTGCGGCGCCCCAGGGCGTTTTTCGACGACCCGGCGGCTCATATTTTCCCGTTTTGGAACGGTTTCCCGGCGGGCCGGGCGAAAAGTAATCTTGCGCGAACGCCCGTCAACAATTATGCTTTGCCGGAATGAACCCCCGATTCTTTTCCCCGCGCCGCGTCCTTGCCTGTCTGGCCGTCCTTGCGTCCCTGGCGGCCTGCGCGTCGGAGGCACGCGCCGACGGCCTTGGCGGATTCTTCGGCCGTCTTTTGCACGCGCCGGAGTACGAGGCCAGGGTGATAGTTGACAACGACCTCAATTTTTCCGACAAATATTACACCGCCGGAAACCGCCTGGAACTGCGCGCCTTCGGCAGCGCCCATTCGGCGCAAGGCGGCAAACCCTTCCCCGGCAAAGGGGGGGACGGCGGCCCGGCGCTCGTCCGGGAGGACGTCGGGCTCGCGACGGGTTTGGAGGTCTACACGCCGTCCGACTTGGCGGCGTCCGCCATAGTCTATGGCGACCGCCCCTATGCGGGATGGCTGTACGTCGGCCTTTTTGCCGAAAAATCCCGTTCGGACGACGACACGTTGGAGAGAATCGAGCTTGATTTGGGGTGCCTGGGCGCCTGCTCGGGGGCGGATCGCATACATGAAACGTGGCATTCCTTCACACATTACATACATCCCGAGGGCTGGAAAAACCAGATTAGCGACGAAGTCGGGCTGGTGTTTCATTACGACAGGCGGTTTCCAAAACTCGCGTCCGGCCGCCCGACGGCGGGACTTGACTTCGACCTCGCCCCCGTGGCGGGCCTCGAGGCCGGAAACATCTTCGACAGGCTCCGCCTCGGCCTGAACGCGAGGTTCGGAAAAATCGGACCCTACTTTAACGTCGAGAACGCGCGCAACCTCTACCTCTTGGCGAGGCTCGGCGGGGTTTTGGTGGGATACAACGCGACGCTCCAAGGTGGGATCTTCAACAGGGAAAGCCCCTACACGACGGGGCTGAAACGGTTCGTCTTTGACGGGGAGGTGGCGGGCGTGCTGGATCGCGGGCCGCTCTCGGCGTACGTCGGGGTCAACATGACCGGCTCCGAAATGGACTTCCAGCCGGACAGGCTTGTGGACCACTTTTTCTACAGGTTCCAGCTGGCGTTCCGGTTTTAGGCCGGAGCTATCTGGGTTTCTTTTTTATCCTACGATATTCCCGTTCGGGTTCGTGGACAGATGGAAAATCGTCCATCCAAGTCAAATCTTTTCCTATGACAAGCTCTTCCATTGTCGCATGATGCGTGTTGTTCATCGGAATTATTGACTTCTGCATAATTAATGCAATAAACTGGTGTCCCAAGGGGGTGCCAATATGCGACCAAAAGGAAATGCCAGCCTAATCGCCGACCGGCGTAAACGCTCGTTACAACTCTTGGACAAGGGACTTTCGCTCAAT
>JACQBU010000012.1 GCA_016194375.1 Nitrospinota bacterium | reverse complement strand
GGGAGGATTAAGGCGGGGTTGGAAATTTTCACAAGTGCGGGGTGTTTTTTCTTGGCGTTCTCCGCGCCAGCCTTCGTCTCCGCTTTCCCTTCTCGTCCTAGCCGCATCAGCACTCGTCTTCACTCCTGCTTCTCGTCCTGTTCGCATCTTGGCGAACAGGGCTTGGCGGCCAGGGCTTGGCGGTTAAGTTCGCCCTTATGATTCGGAAGTTTTCTCCGGCGCGGTTTCGCCGCGTATGGCGGCGTTGGTCTCCAGCCCCTGCCGTATCTTGGAGTTGACGTCGCTCTTTGTGAAGTTCAAGGCCTGAAGGACGGCGTTTTTAATAGACTTGGCCTTGGACGAGCCGTGGGAGATTATCACCGTCCCGTTGATCCCCAACAGCGGCGCGCCGCCCGTCTCGCTGTGGTCAACCCTTTTCTTGAACGCGTCAAGGTACGGGCGGACGAGCAGGTACGCCAGCCTGCTCCGCAGATTCGTTTCGAAGACGTCCCGAAGCGCCTTCGAGGTCATTTCCGCCAGGCTTTCGCCGACCTTGAGGGCGATGTTTCCGACGAACCCGTCGCACACTATCACGTCGGCGTTCCCGCGAAAGACCTCCTTGGCCTCTATGTTCCCCTTGAAGTTTATGGAGCTTTTTTTCAGGAGCGCGCTCGCCTCGCGCAGAACCTCGTTTCCCTTCCCCTCCTCCTCGCCTATCGAAAGGGTGGCGACCACGGGGGCCGCCTTGCCGGTGATGAACGACGCGTATATGGACCCCATTATCCCGAACTCAAGGAGGTTTCGCGGCTTGCAGTCAACGTTCGCCCCGGCATCCAGCAACACCGACCAGCCTTTTGAGGTCGGCAACATGACCGCTATCGGGGTCCTGTTTATGCCGGGCATGGGGCGAAGTTTCAGCAGGGCCGTGGCCATGACGGCGCCGGTGTTCCCTGCGCTCACGAAGGCGTCGGCGCCGCCGCTCTTGAGAAGCTCCGCCCCCACCATTATGGAGGAGTCCTTTTTCTTTCTGTAGGCGGCGGACGGGGATTCGTCCATTTCGACCGCCTCAGAGGCGTGCACGATCTCGATTGGAAGGCCTCCAGCACCGAGCCGGTCAATCTCCTTTTGGACCACGTCTCGCATCCCCACTAGGAGGATGCGGCAGTCGAGTTCCCGCGCCGCCATCACGGCGCCGGCCACTATCTCGCCGGGGGCGTAATCCCCCCCCATAGCGTCAACCCTGCACGGCAGGATTGCCGTGCCTACCTTCTGAGACGGGCGGTCAATCCGGCCGGGTTACTTCGTCTCGACCTTAATGACTTCCGCGCCGGCGTACATCCCGCAACTCATGCAAACGTGGTGCGGCAGTTTCGGCTCGTGGCACTGCGGGCAGGTGGAGAGCCCCGTGGCCGTAAGGGCATCGTGGGACCTTCGGAACCCCTTTTTTCTCCTCGTCGTCTTCTTTTTTGGTTGCATCGTTTTTTCCTTTCCTTAAAGTTTGTCCTTCAATTTTTTAAGCGCGGCAAGCCTCGGATCCCCCTTTTTGGGCCCGCACGAGCACGGCCCCTTGTTAAGGTCGGCGCCGCAACTCGGGCAAAGTCCCTTGCACTCCTCCCTGCACAGCGGCTTCAGCGGCAGGGCGAGAAAAAGCTGGTCGCGCAGAACGTTGTAAAGGTCGAGCGTCTTCCCCTTGTAGTAGTTGACGTCCCCCTCGTCCTCCTCCGGGCCCTCGGCCTCGGAAGCGGGCGACGGCTCCCGGTCGCCCCCCCCCTTTGGCAGGAAAGGGGCGTTAACCTCGGCCTCCAATTCGTAGTCGAATTCCTTGAGGCACCTTCCGCATTGAAGGCGCACGGCGCCACCAACCGTTCCGACGGCGAACACCTCGTTGCCGACTTTCGAGAGGGAGACGTTTATGCCGACGTCCGAAGCGCCGACCACGCCATCCTCCTCCGAAAAGAAGAAATCAAAAGGCCTGCGAAGGTCGAGCGTCAGGCCCTCCTCGGGGCTTATCGTGTCCACGTCCACCTGGACGGCCGGTTTTTTCTCCGTCATCGTCGTCATGCCTTTTTCAAATCCGCTGTCTCCGTTCACTTAAAAATTCGCCTGCAACATTCGGCGACCGCCCCCTCGACGGCGGGCAGTTCGGCCTTCTCAAACCGGGACAGCACGTGGTCGGCGGCGTCCGTCCCCTCGGGCGGCCTGCCGACGCCGATTCTAATCCTCCTAAAATCCGGCGTCCCCAGTTTCCGGGCCACGTCGGCCACGCCGTTGTGGCCGCCCGCGCCTCCGCCCACTTTTTCCCTTAGCGCGCCGAGCGGGACGTCGATGTCGTCGTGGACCACCGTGACGTCCTCCAAGGCCACCAAGAACTTCTTAACCAGCGCGGCCGCCGCCGAGCCGCTTCTGTTCATGTACGTCTGCGGCTTGGCGAGGACGTACCGCTCGTCGCCGAACCTCGCCTCGGCGACGAAGGAGGAGCAAACCTCCTTCTTGCCGAACTTGGCGCCGGTCATCCGGGCCGCCTCGTCCACCGCCATGAAACCGGCGTTGTGCCGGGTGTCGGCATACTCGGCGCCGGGATTGCCCAAACCCACGATCAGCTTCACTTTCCGGAAGGCGGGTTATTTCTTGCCCGCGTCCTTGCCTGCCGCCGGGGCCTTGCCGCCAGCGGCGGGAGCCTTGCCGCCAGCGGCGGCCGGGGCCTTGCCGCCAGCGGCGGCGGGAGCCTTGCCGCCCGCGGCGGCCGGGGCCGCGCCTTCGGCGGCGGGGGCGGCGCCTTCCGCGCCTTCGACGGCCGCGACCGGCGCGACCTCTTCCTTAACTTCCTTGATGGTCGAGCAGGAAATCACCGCCGCGGCGGGGGCGTCCTTCTTGGTGATCCCCTCTGGAACCGCGACCTCCGAAACGTGCCAGGTCTTGTTCAGGTCCAAGGTGGAGACGTCCACGACTATGGCGCTCGGGATGGCGGAGGGGAGGCATTCCACGTCCATCTTCCTCATGTGCACCCGCAGTTCGCCCCCCTTTAGCTTCACTCCGACCGCGTCCCCCTTGAATTCAAGCGGCAACTTGACGCGGATGGGCTTGGTCATGTCAATCTCGAGAAGGTCGGCGTGTATGAGGGTGTCGTTTATCGGATGGTACTGCAACTCCTTGAGCATGGCGTTGTGCAGGCTCTTGCCGTCGCCCAGGTCCAGCTTCAAAATGACGTTCGTGCCGCCCGGCCCCGAAAGCGCCTTCCTGAACGCATAGGCGTTCAAGGCCAGTTTTTGCGACTTTCCCAGGCCGTAAATGATGCAGGGAATCTTCCCCTCGCGGCGAAGCGCCGAGGACGACTTTTTGCCCGAATCGTTTCTTTTCTCTACCGTCAGCTCTATTGTTTCCATTTTTTCTCCTGTTTTAAAACTCAAAAAGACTGCTTACTGATTTTTCGTTGTGGATTCTTTCCACGGCCTCGGCAAATAGCGGCGCGATGTCCAGCACCTCTATCTTGCCGCAATGCTTCATGTGTTCGGTCTGGTCTATCGAATTCGTGCAGATGAGCCTCTTCACCGGCGAGGAGTTCAGGCGTTCTATAGCCTTTCCACTAAGGACCGCGTGACTGCAACAGGCCTGGACCGTCTTGGCGCCCGCCTCCAAAAGGGCGTTCACCCCCTCGGTCAGCGTCCCGGCGGTGTCCACCATGTCGTCAACTATCATCACGTCCTTCCCCTTCACGTCGCCGATGATGTTCATCGCCTTTGCGATGTTCTTCCCCTCGCGGCGCTTGTCGATGATGCCGAGCCCGCAGTTCAGGCTCTTGGCGTACGCGCGCGCCCTCTCCACGCCGCCGGCGTCGGGCGAGACCACCACCAGGTCGTCGTAGCCGTTCCTTTTTATCGCCTCGACGATGAGCGGCGTGCCGTAGAGGTGGTCCACCGGCTTGTCGAAAAAACCCTGTATCTGGCCGGCGTGCAGGTCCATGAAAAGCGCGCGGTCCGCGCCGGCCTGGCAGATGAGGTCCGACACCAGGCGGGCGGTTATCGGCGTGCGGCTCTGCACCTTCCTGTCCTGCCTCGCGTACCCGAAGTACGGGATGACCGGCGTTATCCTTCGCGCCGAGGCCCGCTTCACCGCGTCTATGACGATGAGCAGTTCCATCAGGTGGTCGTTGACCGGCGGGCAGGTGGACTGGATGATGAACACGTCGCCGCCGCGTATGTTCTCCATTATTTGGCAAAACAGCTCCCCGTCGGAAAAGTTGACGATGTCGCACTTGGTGAGGGGCACGCCGATTTTGGCGGCTATCCCTTGGGCGAGCCTCGGGTTTGAACGCCCCGAAATCAAAAGTGGTTTGTCTGCCATTTCACCTTTCCTTAAATATATAACGCGCGGTTAGCCGCATAAAAGTCCTGGTTGGGGTGGTAGGATTCGAACCTACGAATGCAGCTTCCAAAGAGCTGTGTCTTACCACTTGACGACACCCCAATCTATTTTTTTCCCGCCCTTGCCTACGGACAAGGCGGGCGTTTAGCCAAGTGGCCTAATTTTTTCCGGTTCTTACGTTAAGAGAATCCTCCAAAAGCCTCAAATCATAACCACATTAAGGTTTAGTGTCAAATTCATTCGGATTTTAATTGTCGTGTCCGCGAAGATTGTCCTCGTGAACACGGGTAACCGGCATCCGGTTCCCTTGAAATATCATGCAAAGAAAGAAGGCAAATCTATGCCCAAGTCATTGTATTTTCGATGGAGAATGGCACCCTGTCGAATATGATATCTGAATCGTTGGACAATATTGAAAAATTTCTTGTAAAATTAAGAATTGGAGGATTATTAATGGGAACTCTTAGCGATGAACTTGCAAAAAAGATAAAATCTTTGCCGGATGAGGAAAAAATCGAGCTTGTGGACTCCATTCTCTTACAACTCGACAAACCCGACCCTGCAATTGACCGGATTTGGGCGGATGAGGCGCGAAAGCGCTGGCAGGCGCACAAGCTGGGTAAAATAGAAGCCGTGCCTTACGATCAAGTAATGAATAAATATCGCGTCAAATGAATGTTCGCTTCCTCAAACCCGCTCAATTTGAGGTTGACGCCGCCGTTGAATGGTATTCTTCCCAGTCTGCCGGATTGGAGACGGGATTTCTCGATGATTTGGACAGGACGCTCAGAAGAGTCCTGGCGTATCCGCTTTCAAGCGTGGAAGTCGAGCAAGGTCTTCGGCGTTGTTTGTTCTCACGCTTCCCATATTGAATTATCTATGGAATCGACTCTGATGCGATTATCGTAGTTGCGGTCGCACATCTGCACCGAGAGCCGCGATATTAGATGGACAATATTACGAAGGGATAGTAGAAAAGGAGAAATGGCGTGTCCACTTTAACCGGTAAAACTGCCGAGCCGATGGCGTCCGGCGTTTGGTTTGATTCCGACAAGATGCACGTCCGTCTTGTTGACGGGCGGGAAATAAGCGTCCCCCTCGAATGGTTCCCAAAATTGCGGGACGCCGACGCCGGTCAGCGGGAAAATTACCGGCTTATCGGAAGGGGAATCGGCATCCATTGGGAGGAGTTGGACGAGGACGTCTCCGTCCCTGAACTTTTGAAGGGGTGACAGATATTACCGAAAGGCCGCAAGTAAATATTTTATAACGCGCCATCCGCTCACAACTATCCTGTAGTGAGTGTTCCTTTTGATCTCCAGCAGATTCAAGCAAAGGCAACATTATCGACTGGTAATCCGGTATGCTCATTTTGCCTCCCCTTTTTATTGGCAATTTTATCATAAAGAGCAGATTGTCCAATCATTGGGTCCGCTGCACGGTCTGTTTCCCAATCTGGTATCCTGTACCGATGAAAAAAGAGAAGGTGCTCGTCGCAATGAGCGGCGGTGTGGACAGCTCCGTGGCCGCCGCGCTCCTTCTGAAAGGCGGGTACGAGCCGATAGGCGTGACCATGCGCCTGTGGGACCAGCCCGAGACGGCCGAAAAACGGCGCGGATGCTGTTCCTTGGACGACGTGAACGACGCCAGAATGGTGGCCGACCAGCTCGGCATCCCGCATTACACCCTCAACATGAGGGACGAGTTCCGCGCGAACGTCGTTGACTATTTCGTCGGCGAATACCTCGCCGGGCGCACCCCGAACCCGTGCATCGCCTGCAACCGGGTGATGAAGTTCGACCTCTTGTTGAAAAAGGCGCGACAACTGGACGCCCAAAAGCTGGCGACCGGCCATTATGCGAGAATATCAAAAACCGGCGGCGTTTATTCCCTGTTGCGCGGGGCGGATTCCTCAAAAGACCAAAGCTATTTTCTGTTCGACGTGCCGCAACAAACGCTGGCCGACGTCCTTTTCCCGGTCGGGGATATGACGAAGGAAAACGTTCGAAAGACAGCCGAAAGGCTCGGGCTGAAAACCGCCGAAAAGGCCGAAAGCCAGGAGATATGTTTCGTGCCGGACGACGATTACGAAAAATTCATCCGCTCCATGGCTCCGGACGTGAAAGAGGGGGAGTTCGTAAACCGCCTCGGCGAGAAAATCGGGACGCACAAAGGCGTGCCGTTCTACACCGTCGGTCAGCGCAGGCGGCTGGGCGTGAGCGCGGGGGAGCGGATGTACGTCACCGCCATAAGGCCGGAATCCAACGCCGTGGTGCTGGGCGCGGAGGCGGAGCTTTGGACGGATTTGATGGTCGTTCAAAACCCGATTTTCCGAAGGCCGGTTGAAGACGGAAATTCCGCCGACGTGCAGGTGCGATACAGGTCGGCCCCCGTTCGCGCGGCGATAAAACTGCTGGGCGAAAACCGGGCCGAATTAAAATTCGAGAAACCCGTTCGCGCGGTCGCGCCGGGACAGGCCGCGGTCTTCTACGAAGGGGACGCGGTCGTCGGGGGCGGCTGGATAACGGGAACGAGAACCGCCGACGAACACGGATGAACATGAGATTAACCGCCTTGCCACTGGTGGCACGGACACTCTTGTCCGTGTTGCGTCCGCAGGACGCAAGAAGAGTTGGCTTGCCGCTGTCGCGGCAACGCAGACAGGAGTGTCTGCGCCACCGCAAGTAGACTTGGCGGCCAGGCGGTTAAAAGAAATAAGGTGAAGAAATGAGCTTTGACTTGAAGAAGGCGCTCGAGTTCGCCGTTGAAACCGCGTACGCGGCGGGAAAACTGCAAAAGGAAAAATACGAAAAACGCGGACTCGTCGTGCAACACAAGGGGCTCATCAACATCGTCACGGAGGTGGACCTCGAATGCGAAAAACTCATTGCCTCCGCCATCTCGAAAAATTATCCCGACCACGAAATATTGGCCGAGGAGGGGACCGACGTAAAATCGGACAGCGGGTACGCGTGGTACGTGGACCCGCTCGACGGCACCACCAACTACGCCCACGGGTTCCCCTTTTTCGGGCCGTCCATCGCGCTTTCATACGAGGGGGAGACCGTGGTCGGGGCGGTTTACGACCCGATGCGGGACGAGATGTTCAGCGGAATCAAGGGGGGCGGCGCGTTCCTCAACGGGGCGCGGATGGCGGTCTCCGCCGTGGACAAGATGGACGACGCTCTCCTTGCCACCGGCTTCCCGTACGACCTGCGCACGAACAAGAACAACAACGTCGAAAACTTCGCCCGGGTTGCCCTGCGTTGCCAGGCGGTTCGGCGGGCGGGCGCGGCGGCGCTGGACCTTTGTTACGTGGCGTGCGGCCGGTTCGACGGATTTTGGGAGATGTGGCTTTACCCGTGGGACATGGCGGCGGGCGCGCTGTTCGTCCGGGAGGCCGGCGGCATCGTCTCCGACATGAGGGGACGGCCGCTGGACCTTTTTGGAAAAACCGTGTGCGCCGCGAACGGCGGGATACACTCGAAACTTCTGCCGCTACTTGCCGCGCCGTAATTACGGGTGGCGGGTCAGTTTGAATTTTTGGGACATTCACGAAACGTAGATTGCTTCGCTACGCTCGCAATGACAATCAGTTGTCATCGCGAGGCCGCCTTTGGCGGTCGTGGCGATCTTAATTTATTTAGTACTAACCCGCCGCCAAATCCGGCCTTCTATTTTTCCGGCCCCTGAGTTAAAATAATTACATAGTTTGGGATGTTCCTAACCAACCGTTTTTAACTTTTGCGAGAGGTGCAATCATGGGTGTATTAGTTGGTCGCATGGCGCCGGATTTCACGGCGGACGCCGTGGTAAACGGAAATTTTGAGAAATTAACCCTTTCAAGTTTTAAGAAGAAAAAATACGTAATTCTTTTCTTCTACCCGCTCGACTTCACGTTCGTGTGTCCCACGGAGCTACACGCTTTCCAGGATAAACTGGCCGAGTTCAAAAAGCGCGACGCGGAGGTCATCGGCGTGTCGGTGGACTCGAAGTACAGCCACCTCGCGTGGATGAACACCCCGGTGAAGGACGGCGGAATAAAGGGCGTGACCTATCCGATTGTCGCGGACTTGACTAAGTCGATATCGACGAATTACGACGTTTTGGAGGAGGGGAACGGCAAAGCCTATCGCGGGCTGTTCCTGATAGACAAGAATGGAATCGTCCAGCACCAGGTGGTGAACGCGATGGAGCTTGGCAGAAACATAGCCGAGGAGCTAAGGATGCTGGAGGCGTTGCAGTATCATGAGAAGCACGGCGAGGTGTGCCCCGCCAACTGGACGGAGGGGGAAAAGGGGATGAAGGAGGACCAAGGGGGACTCAAAGACTACTTTAAGAACAAATAAGCCGGAATCGGTTCGCTCGATAATTCGGGCCGTCCGTCACGCAAAATGGCGGACGGCCTTTTTTATTTGCGCTATGTTATATTCACTCCGGTTGACGCGCTTTGTTCTCCAAATAAATCGGAGCGCCCGTAGCTCAGCTGGATAGAGCACCGGATTTCTAATCCGTAGGTCGTGGGTTCGAGTCCCGCCGGGCGCACCATTTTTTTAAACCGTTATACCGGTAGACAATCAATGGCGTTCCTTGATGCGCCAAATGTAAGCGTTATGTAAGCTGCAAAAAAATATTTTTCCCCGGTGTGAGTAAAACCGTATTTTCGGGGTTTTGGGAAAAAACATGTCCGCTAAAAGCTCTTAAAAGAAAATTTATCTTAGCCGTTCTGCGGATTTTGCCAGACGGCACCGCGTCCCGCAACCGCGTAGACCACGCGGCAAGGGGTGCGGTGCCAACCCCCGTCCATGTATTACGGGGGTTGGAAATTACACTACTGCTACAGAGTTTTAATAGAACATGTAACGATATGACCTTATGTTTAAGCTGGTTGCGGTCAATTGAATGGATGCTTATGTGGGAATATATTGAATCTGGCTTGACAATTAGTGTTAGCTTGTCAGACAGGGACTCTATATTTTATGTGAGTATTATTGGGAGATTAAATTACAATGTCGAAAATTCATTATTTCCAGCGTTATTCATCACGTGAAAATACCGTTACCAATAATACCCTTCAGCTGATAGCTAGAATTTACGATTACTCAACAAGTCAAGCATCACGATTATTAAGTGACCTTACGGGGGAACAGGTTGAAATTGGCGTAAACATTAATCAACAGGAACAAGGCAAAAGCTCCGTACCTGATGGGGCTATTCTACAAAGAGGTTTCAAAATCCTAATAGAAGCTAAAGTAGATGCCAAAGTGGACGTTAATCAGTTAATCAATCATGCTGAAAGCTTTGATAATGAACCTCAAAAGATTTTGCTTTTATTGACATCTCAAAACGTTGGGTCTGAAAAAGAAGAGGCGATTCGTAGCCAAATTAGGGATAGGGCATCGGGAGTTATCTTCAAAAATATTACTTTTGAGGATATTTGTAAAATGGTTAGACCTCTCTTCAAAGAACATGAGTATGAAATGTGCGCAATGATTGAAGATTATATTGAGTATTGCAATGATGCTAAATTAAATGACCAATCACAATATTTAATGCGTGTGGTGCCATGCGGTCAAAGTTATGAGTTAAATAAAAAATACGGAATATATTTCCAGCCTCAAGACCGAGGGTACACACAGCATAGCTATATAGGCATTTACACTAGTGTCCGGTAAAAATTAAGGGGTAATGGCCTGTTCTGTTCTTGTGTTAGATAATTGAATTGCGAAAAACCATTATCAGCACAGGAGGAACAAACCATGCCCCATTTCAACACTGTTTTTTCCGAGCTACTGAAACACCTTCCCAGACATCAATTCGAGAGAGCCGTTTCCGCCCGT
>JACQBU010000014.1 GCA_016194375.1 Nitrospinota bacterium | reverse complement strand
GATGGCCGCAAGGTATTCTTTCCTTGATACTTTCCCCATTTTCCACGCTCCTTTCGGTTACATGGAATATGAGGCGTCGAATCAATCCTGCCCATTCCTTCGGTTACATTTAATATGAGGCAATGCGCCCATCGAAATTTTCTATGTTCCCGGCTTGAGTTGTGGTATCCTCTCTTTAACTAACCTTAGTGCGCGTGACCGGGGCAGTTCTAGACACGGAGTCTGGGTTCCAATTACGGCACCGGTTTTTTTCAGGAGCTTTTGTATTTTATGGGTAAGAAATTGTACGTGGGAAATCTGCCGTATTCGGCCAACGACGACAGCCTCAAGGCGGTCTTCGAACAATCGGGCACCGTCGAATCGGCCAAGGTGATCGTTGACCGCGACACCGGCCGGGCCAAAGGCTTTGGCTTCGTCGAGATGTCAACCGAGGAGGAGGCGGCCGCGGCCATTTCCAAGTTGGACAACGCCGACTTCGAAGGTCGCGCCATGAAGGTCAGCGAAGCGAAACCCCAGGCCCCGCGCGAAGGCGGCGGCGGACGCGGCGGCTACGGCGGCGGACGCGGCGGCGGACGCGGCGGATTTGGCGGAGGCGGCAACCGTTTCTAACCTTCCGTTTCCGGAATAATTCATAGCCATATGAACCCCCGCCCTCAGGGGCGGGGGATTTTTTCCAAGTCTTCCCCCCTTAATCACAATCACCCTTGGTTTGCCATCGCATGCCCGGCGCGCATCATCGCCCGGGTTAAAATCAACGGCGTTTTTTGCCGACGGGGAGGTCGTTTTGGGTTCGGGCGGCGGGGCGGGGACGTTATAATGGCGCATAATGGACACGCTGTTAAAGGGCGGGGTCGTCTACCCCGTGGCCGCGGCTCCCGTCAGGGACGGCGCAATCGCCGTCCACAAGGGACTCATCGAGGCCGTGGGCCATGCGTCGGATTTTCAAGAACGGGATTTTGACGAGGTCATAAGCCTTTCCGGACAAACCCTTACGCCGGGATTCGTAAACGCCCACTCGCACCTTCAGTTTTCCGCCGCAAGGGGAAAAATTCCGCGCGGACTTTCCTTCGCGGACTGGATAAGGCGAGTGATAGCCTTCAACGCCTCCGCGACGGCGGAGGAGATTTTTCGGGGCGTCGAGGAGGGTGTCGCGGAAATGATCGCCACCGGAACCACGTCCGTGGCCGACGTCGCAAGCGACGTCAGGTGTTCACGGCTCGTCGCACGCTCAAAACTGGGCTCCGTCTGCTTCGCCGAGGTGATAGAACCCCGCGAGGAAGAGGCAGACGGGGCGTTTAAAGGGGCGGCCGCGAGAATTTCCGAAATGCGGAAAACGGGCGCCAAACCCGGTCTTTCGCCGCACGCCCCTTACACCGTTTCCTTAAGGCTCTTCGCGTCGCTCAAGTCGCTGGCGCGCGAGGAATCGCTCCCGCTGATGCTCCACCTCGCCGAAACCGCCGAGGAAGACGAGTTCATACGGCGCGGCACGGGCGACCTGGCCGGACTCCTGGCTGAAAGGGGGAACAAACCGGGGAGTTTTAAGGCCCATCAAAAATCCCCCGTGCGTCTGCTCGGGGACGCCGGGCTGTTGGACGACGCGCTGGCCGTCCATTTGAACACGGTGGACGAGTCCGAGCTGGACGTCCTTGCCGCGAGCCGCGCTACGCCGGTCTTTTGCCCCGGCTCCTCGTGGTGGTTTGGCCGCCACAAGGTCATGCCGCTAGACGCCATGTTCGAGGCGGGCATGCGGCCCGCCATCGGCACCGACTCTCTGGCAAGCAACCATTCCCTCTCCATGCTGGAGGAGTTAAGGCGTGCGGCGGAATATTTTCCGTCGATAAAAAGGGGGCGGCTCATGGAGGCGGCGACGTTGAACGGCGCGCGCGCACTCGGGCTAAACTGCGGAAGCATTGAAAAAGGCAGGCGTGCTGATATCATATCCTTCAAGGGCGAGGACTTCGGCGGCCGCCTGGACTCCGTGTTCGGGGCAAAAAGGCCGGAATTCGTCATGATTAACGGAGTGAGAATGAACGCGGAGAACCCATGAACGAGGACGTCAACGAGTATAATTCTTCCGACAAGAAAACAGAGGCCGAACGGGCCGGTGCGTCCGAGGCGGCGCCCAAACCCGGGGCGGGGGCCGAGGCCGAGCCGTCGGCCCGGTCCGAGCTGGAAAAACTGAGGCACGAGATCCTTTTGCAAAGGGCGGACTTTATAAACGTCCGCAGACGACTTGAAAAGCAGATGCACGACGAGGTCAGGTACGCCTCGACCGCGCTTGTGCGGGAGCTCGTGCAGGTGGTGGACCACCTCGAGCTCGCCCTCAACCACGCCACGGAGGACGACCCGATGCGCAAGGGGGTGGCGCTGGTGCTGGACGGGATGCTCAAGACCCTGGCCAAGTTCGAGGTGAGGAAAACGGGCGCGAAGGGGGAAAAATTCGACCCCTCCCGGCACGAGGCCGTGTCCGTCGTGTCCGACCCGGCGCTTGCCGACGACGTCGTAGCCGAGGTCGTCCGGCCCGGCTACACGTTCCACGACCGGCTGATAAGGGCCGCCGGGGTGCTCGTCAACCGGCTCCCTCATGACGACCCCGGAAAAAAATGACCCCCGAAGAGAAGCTCTTCGCAAAATACGAGAAGTGCCGCGTCATGCTCGTCGGCTTCAACCCGCCGGAGGTCAAGCAACTCAAGGGGTGGTTTTTTGAAAAACACAACAAGAACCTGACCGAAATACGGGACGCCGCGTCGGCGTGGCAAAAGTTCGACCTTGCCTCCTTCCACTTCATAATAATCAAGGAAGGCGAGGAGAACGAGGAGCTGTTGTCAAAGCTCGTCGAAAGCAACCGGTTCCAGCGCACCCCGATAATCCTCTTTTCAAAGACCCCGGACGTCTTCGCCAACAGCTACGCCAAGCGGGACATGATAGGGCGGTTTTGCAAACTGCCGGTGAATCTGAACGAGTTGGAGGCGTCCTTCGTCGGAATCCTCAAGGGTGGCGTGGCGGAGGCGAACGCGCCAAGGGGGGGCGCCGGGGCGTTTGCTAACTACAACAACGGTTGCAGGGCTCTTGAGGAGGGAAGGCTGGCGGAGGCCAAGGAGGAGTTTCGGCTCTGCCTTAAGGAAAACCCCGGGTTTTTCGACGCCTACCTGAAAATGGGGGAAACACTTGCCGCGCTCGGGGAAGGCGACGCGGCCGCGCGCGTCCTGCACAGGGCCGGCGAAATCCGGCCCGACGATTCCCGCGCCCCCTTTCTACTCGGGCTGGTGGAGCTCAAAAAAGGGGACGCGGCAAAGGCGACTGAGATGTTCGACAAGGCCGTGGCCATCGAGCCGAGGAACGTCGGGCTGATAATCGGCGTGGGCAACGCCTTTTTGGAAAAGAACATGATTGAAGAGGCGCTACGGTATTTCAACATGGCCAGGGACCTTTCGCCGGATTTCCTTCAGGTATACAACCGGCTCGGGATAACCCTGAGCAGGGCGGGCCGCTTCGGCGAGTCGGAGACGATGTACAACAGGGCGCTGGAGCTCGACAAGGACGATCCCGGAATACATTTCAACCTCGGCATGATGTGGGGCAGGAAGGGGGACAAGGAAAAGGCGAGGGAGAAGTTTAAGAAGTGCATCGAGCTCAACCCCGGGATGACCGCCGCCAAGGAGATGCTCGCCAAAACCTGACCCCCGCCGCCCACGACGCACTAAACTCGCGTCGCCAAGCCGGAGCGTTTGATGGCGCCAGTGTCTCCGCCAATAAAAAAAACCGCCCGAAAGGGTTGGCGGGGAAGGGCTCCCCCGTCGCGGAAGGCCGGACGCGCTTATTTCGCCGCCAGCCGCACCTTCATCTCAATTTTCTTGAGGGGGTTGTCATTTTCGTCGCGGGGGGACGACACTATCTTGTCGGCCACGTCCATCCCCTCGAAAACCTCCCCGAACGCCGTGTACTGCCCGTCGAGAAACTCCGAGTCCGCCACGCAGATGAAAAACTGCGAGCCGGCGCTGTCCGGGTCCGACGACCTGGCCATCGATACTATTCCGCGCTTGTGGTGGACGTCGTTGAACTCCGCCTTTATCGTGTAGCCCGGGCCGCCCTGCCCCATCACGCTCCGGTCGTCCCCCTTCGAGTTCGGGTCGCCGCCCTGTATCATGAAATCGGGAATCACGCGGTGGAAGGCCGTGCCGTTGTAGAAGCCGGATTTGGCGAGCTTCTTGAAGTTCTCCACGTGGCCCGGAGCCTTGTTCGGAAAGAAGCGGACCTTCATCGTGCCCATTGACGTCTCGATGACGGCGATCTCCCCGGAACCCTTCTTCGCCCCCTTTTTATCGGCGCCGGTTTTTTCCTCGGCGCGCGCGGTGGACGCGCAAAACGAAACGATCATGACAAGCGCGAGCATTTTCATCAAACGGGACATCGTTCTCCTCCTGAAAAATTAGGCGTTCCAAACATTTCCGGGTCAGATTATAGCGCAATTTTATCGCCGCCCTAAACAAGCTTTTGAGGCAACCCCCGAGGGCGGGACGGTTTCAACGCCTCCTTCGGGACGGCTTTCCAACGGGCCGGACGACGACGGTCTCGCGCGGCCTCTTTTCCTTGGAGGGGTGGTCGATGTTGTAGTGCAGGCCCCTGCTCTCGCGCCTTTTAAGGGCGGACTCTATTATCAGGTCGGCGCACGCCGTGACGTTGCGTAGCTCTATGAGGTCGGAGGTCACGAGGAAATTGCGGTAGTATTCCCTGATCTCCTCGGAGAACATCTCTATCCGGCGCCGGGCGCGGACGAGCCGCTTGTCGGAGCGCAGGATGCCGACGTAGTTCCACATGACGCGCCTTACCTCGTCCCAGTTCTGGGTTATCACCACCTGTTCGTCGGAGTCAACGGCGTTTCCGGACGACCATGGGTTGGCGACCTTGACCTTGAGCGGCGCCCACTCCTCGACCGCCTTTTGGGCGGCCCGGCGGGAGAACACCACCGCCTCCAGCAGGGAGTTGCTTGCCAGGCGGTTGGCGCCGTGCACCCCCGTGCAGGCGTTTTCACCGCCGGCGTAAAGCCCCCCGACGGAGGCCCGCCCCCAAAGGTCCACGTCAATCCCGCCGCAGATGTGGTGGGCGGCGGGAACCACCGGTATCATCTCCTTCGTCATGTCCATCCCGACGCCCAGCAGTGTGCGGTGGATGTTGGGAAACATTTCGCGCAATTTTTTCGCCCCGATCATCGTCGCGTCGAGCAGGACGTACTCGTCTCCGCGCCTTTTCATCTCTGTGTCGATGGCGCGGGCCACCACGTCGCGCGTCGCAAGGCATCCCATCGGATGGTACTTCTCCATGAAGGTCTCCCCGTTTAGGAGCCTCAATACCGCGCCCTCGCCGCGCACCGCCTCGGAGACGAGGAAGGACCTCAACTGCGGGTGGTAAACGATGGTGGGGTGGAACTGCATGAACTCCATGTTCGCTATCCGCACGCCGGCTCGCAAGGCCATTGCTATGCCGTCGCCGGAGGCGACGTCGGGGTTTGAGGTGTAAAGGTAGACCTTCCCGCATCCGCCCGTGGCCAAAAACGTGGCGGGGGCGAGGAACGTCACCACCTTCCCGGCGTTGCCGTCGAGCGCGAACGCGCCCAGAACCTCCTCCTTGCCGCGCCTTTTCCCCTCCATTTTGGAGCGCAGGACGAGGTCGATGGCCGTGTGGTGTTCGAACACGGTTATGTTTTTCAGCCCGCGCACGGCCTTGATTAGCGCCCTCTCTATCTCGCGCCCCGTCAGGTCCTCCGTGTGCACCACACGCCGCGTGGAATGCCCCCCCTCGCGGTGAAGGTCGAGCGGCGCGGAGCGCGACGAGTCTGCGCGGGTGAACCTGGCCCCCAGACCGGAAAGATATTGTATCGCGGCCGGCCCCCCCTCGACGAGCACCCTCACCGCCTCCTCCCTGCACAGGCCGTCCCCCGCCAGAAGGGTGTCCCTTACGTGGAGGTCGAAGGAATCGTCAAGCGACGTCACCGCCGCTATCCCGCCCTGGGCGTATTGGGTGTTGGACTCGCTCATGCCCCGCTTGGTGAGGACGGCAACCGTCCCGGATTTTGCCGCGTCCAGCGCGAACACAAGCCCCGCGAGGCCGGAGCCGACCACCACAAAATCGAACTCGAGGACGCCGCGGCCGCTCATTCGTCCGCCGCGCGTCGTTCTAGCGCGACGCATTTTTTCGCCGCCGACGGCCGCCGGGTTTCAACGGACGCGACCGCCCGAATAAACCTCGACCGCAATTTTTTGCCGGGCCCGGGATTAACCCTGATAAAAACCTCCATCGAATTTAAATATAGCACACGACCTGCGAGGCCCGCCGCGGAGGCGGCTCAGACGCCTTCCAATTTATTGTCGCCCGGATTTTTTCAACAGCGCCTCCCATTCCCGCGCGCGCCCCTCCGGATCGGGGGAGTTGGCTACGTCCCCCACCACGGAAATAAAGGCCGGCCTGGCGGCCAAGACCTCGGGTGCGTTTTCCAGCGTTATGCCCCCTATCGCGACCAGCGGAAAGGGGTTCATGCGCACCCACGCCTTTAGTTTTTCGACCCCCTGCGGGGCGAAGCGCATCGCCTTGAGTTTTGTGAAAAAAATCGGGCCGAACGCGAGGTACGACGGGCGCATGGCCCTCGCCACGGCGCCCTCGAGATGGTCGTGCGCGCTAACCCCCAGCCGCAAGCCTGCCTTTTGAATCGCGTCGAGGTCCGCGCCGACCACGTCCTCCTGCCCCAAGTGAACCCCGTACGCGCCGCGCCTTATCGCAAGCTCCCAATAATCGTTTATGAAAAGGGCGCAACCGCCCTCCCCCGCCAGTTTTATCGCGGCGATTATCTCGCGCTCAAGCGATTCCCCGGCCAAATCCTTCACCCTTAACTGGGCGTATCTGACGCCCGCGCGAATCAACGGCGCAAGCGACGCGGCCCGGTCGACTATCGGGTAAAACGTCGTGCCGACCGCTTCCACCTTTGGAAATGGGGCGCCCCTCGGGACGAGGAGTTTGTTCCCCTTTGGCGGATTGAGGAAGGCCGCGAAAAACTCCCTGTTCCCCTTTGCGCCCGTTATCGGGGACTCGATTCTGCCGAGAGGGAGCAGGCCCGAAGACTCCCCGACGGCGACCACCTTGTCAACCGCCCTTTCCATGACGGCGGAATCCCGAACCACGCCCCCTTTGCCGACCTCGCCGCGCCCCGCCTCGAACTGCGGCTTCACCAGCGAGATTATGACGCCCCCTTCGGCCACGACGGTCGCGACGCGGGGAAGCACCAGCCCGAGGGATATGAACGATACGTCAACGACGGCAAGGTCAAACGGGCCGGCGACGTTTTCGGGGGACAAATCACGGGCGTTGAACCCCTCGACGAGTTTCACCCGCGGGTCGGAGCGGAGCTTCCAATCCATCTGCCCCTTGCCGACGTCGAGCGCGACCACGCTTTTGGCGCCCCCATGCAGGAGGCAGTCCGTAAACCCGCCCGTGGAGGCGCCCACGTCCAGCGCCGTTTTTCCCTCGGGGCTCACCGCGAACTCCCTGAGCGCGGCGGCTAGTTTCACACCCCCGCGCGAAACCCAGGGGTGTTCGGGTCCCCTCACCTCGACGGGCATGGATTCGTCGTACAGCGCGCCGGCCTTTTCCAACCTTTGCGTTCCGCCGTACACTAGTCCGGCGAGTATCATGGACTGCGCCTTTGCCCGCGTGGGCGCCAGGCCCCTTTCAACGAGGATGAGGTCGAGCCTTTTCTTTCCGGGCGCCATTTGGCCGGTCGGCTAGCGCGGGCCGCTTCGCGCGGGGGGTGACATTTTTACGGTTCCGCCAGAGACGATTATCCTGTCCTCCATCAGGGCCTGGATGACCTCCGGGTATATCCTGTGCTCCTGCGCGAGTATCCGGCTGGAGAGCGATTCGACGGAGTCCCCCTCCAAGACGGGAACCTTCACTTGCATGATTGTCGGCCCGGTGTCCACCCCGTCGTCCACGAAATGGACGGTGCAACCCGACTCCTTGGCCCCCGCCTCCAACGCCTGCTTTTGCGCGTCCAGCCCCGGAAACGCAGGCAGGAGCGCCGGATGGATGTTTATCATCCTGCCGCTGAACGCCTCGACAAGCGACTTGTCCACTATCCTCATGAATCCTGCCAGACAGACCGTGTCTATACCCCTCTTCCGAAGCTCCGGAAGCGCGCGCTCGGCGAACGCCCTGCGCCCCTTGTGGACCGACGGGTCTATGAAAAGCGTTTCCACACCGTTCTCGCGGGCGCATTCGAGCGCGGGCGCGGCGGCGACGTCCGTCACCACCAGCGACGGCTTGTACGAAAGCCGGCCGTCCTTGTTGGCCTCGAACATCGCCCTTAGGTTGGAGCCGCGCCCCGAGACGAACACCGCGTATTTGTGCTTAGCGGTCATTTGACTCGGGCGACGCCAATGTTTGTCCAACGACGCCGGAAAACGCGGGGTTCATCGGCGCGGGTATTCCGCCGCAATCCGCCTCGCGAGCTGGATGTTTTCGGTGTGGCCCGACATGCTTGCGGTTATTTTTGCGAACAAGGGCCTGCCGAGTAGGTATATGTCCCCCAGCAGGTCGAGCGCCTTGTGGCAGGCGAACTCGTTCTCGAACCTAAGCGTGGTGTTTATCACCCTCTCGTCGTCGATGAGGATGAAGTTGCTGAGCTTTCCCCCCTCGGCGAACCCCTTCCCCTCGAATTTTTTTATCTGCTCCACGAAGCCGAACGTCCGCGCCGGGGCGATGTTCGCCCTGAACCCCTCCGCGCCGCTTGCGGCGTCGTACACGGCGGTCTGTTTCCCCACCGGCGGCGGGTAGTCGAGCCTGTACTCGACAACGAGCCTGTCGCACGGCTCCGCAAGGACGTATTTTTTGTCCATGTTCCCAACGAGAATCGGCTCCCTCAAGACTATCGGCTCCACGTCCCCGGACTGCTCCGCGACCCCCGCGCTTTCTATCAGGTCGCAAAGCTGTATGGCCGAGCCGTCCATTATCGGAACCTCCTCGCCGACCTTTATGAGAGCGTTGGTTATCCCGTAGATGTTCAGGGTCGCCATGATGTGCTCGATGGTCCTCACGCTTATCGAACCGTGGGTGAGCTTCGTGGCGTATTCGGTGGACTCCACGAAGTCCACGACAGCACGCACCTGCCTGCCGGTGGCTATGTCGCCGAATATGATGCCGCTGTTCGGCGGAAGCGGGGCGATGATGACGCCGGTCTTGATTCCCGAGTGGAGGCCCAGGCCGCAGAGCACGACGCTCTTGCCGACGGTCTTTTGCGGGATGCGGGCCGTCGAGCCGCCCGGGGAACCTTGTGGCACGGCTTCGCGCGCCGCGGCGGACCGCCGCGCGGCGGCGTCCTCGAAATGCAGGTCGTCCTCCTCTATCTGGGCGGAGGGGCAGGAGATGACGGCGTTTTCGACGATTGCCTTGAGCTCCTTCACGTTGCCGGGCCACGCGTGTCCCCTCATCTTTTCCATCGCGCGCCTCGAAAGGCGTATTCCCGTCTTGCCGAAATCGCCGGACGCCTCGACGAGAAAATTATTGATTAGGTCGGTTATGCCGTCCCCCCTTTCCCTTAGCGGTGGAAGGGAAATCGGCGCGTCTCCCAGGCATTTGGCGAGGTTTTGGCTCATGTTGGGCGCGGACCCTTCGGGCGGGAGGGTGACGGCCGCGACGAACGCCTTTTTTGCCGAACGGGCGGAGACGAGCGCGGAAAGCCTGTCCTGAAGCGCCGTTTCAAGCAGGTTGGGGTTCTCCAAAAACACGGTGCCGGAAAGCTTGGAGAAGCGCGACCCCTCGCGCCCCGGATCCTCGTCGGGCGTTCCGAAAAGCCCGTCGAACCCGGCCCTCGTCAGCCTCCTGCACACCACCTTGATGAACGTGTCCGCCTTTCTGGGGCTTTTTGCGTGGAGGAACCGGGCCGAATATTCCTTGCCCGAGCCTTGCGGTCCGGCGATAAGCACCGGCCCGGAGCCTTTGGCGGCTTCAATCAGGGCCGCCTTGGCCTTCTCCATCGCGGGACATCCGGTGAGGTACGTGAACGAATCTGAGCCGTCCCCCTCCCCCTCCTCCTTCCTCCGCTCCGCCCCGTGGCGCAACGCGGCCTCTATCGTCTCCAGCATCCCGCTTAGCGAAAGCGGCTTTTCAAGAAAGTGGAACGCCCCGAGTTTCGTTGCCCGGACCGCCGTGTCTATCGTCCCGTGGCCGGATATCATCACGACCTCCGGGGCAGAGTGGCGGCGGCGTATCTCCTTGAGTGTTTGGAGTCCGTCCCTCCTTCCGGGAAGCCATATGTCCAATAATACGAGGTCGCACGGCTGTTCCTGCAACACCCTGAGGGCGTCGTCCCCGTTTTGCGCGGTGCTCACGGAGTACCCCTCGTCAGCCAGTATGCCGCTCAGGGAGTTGAGTATGTTTATCTCGTCGTCAACGACGAGTATCGCTCCCTTGCCCATGGCCGAATATTTTACCGCTTGGAGAAATGGGAGGCTATGGAGCCGGCGAGCGCCTCTATCGTGTATTCCTCCGGCTCGACGACCACGCGAAACCCCAGTTTCTTGGCGGTTTCGGTGGTTATGGGGCCTATCGATGCGGCGGGAACGGAGGAGATTATTTCGGACAGCTCCCCCGCCGAGAACATCTCGGCGAAATTCGAAACGGTCGAGGAGGAGGCGAACGTAACCATGTCCATTTTCCCCTCTCGAACAAGCCGCAGAACGTCGGCCTTTTTCCCCTCCGGCTTCACCGTGCGGTAGGCGGTCACGACGTCGACCGTCGCCCCCATTTTTCCCAGCTCGTCGGGCAGTATTTCCCTGGCCTCCTTCGCGCGCGGGATTAGAATCCTCGTTCCCTTTACGTCCCCTATGGCGGCCAGTATGCCCTCCGCCCTGAACTCCTCCGGCACGATTTTCACGCCCAACCCGAGCGCCTCCGCCGAGGCGGCGGTTTTCCTGCCAATCGCGCATATCTTCGGGCCGGCCAGGTCGCGCACGTCCAGCCCGGTTTCGCGGAGCCTTTTCATCAGGTATCCCACGCCGTTGACCGAGGTGAAGATCAGCCAGTCGTATTCGTGTATTCGGGCGATGGCGTCGTCCAGGTCCCTCCAGCTTTCCGGCTCGACGGTCTCTATGGTGGGAAACTCCACGGGCGTGGCGCCCTGTTCCGCGAGTCTTTGGCAGAAGTCGCTCGCCTGCGCCCTGGCGCGCGTCACTATTATCCTCTTCCCGAACAGCGGCCTCTTCTCGAACCAGTTCAGTTTGTCCCGCAGTTCTATCACCTCGCCGACCACGATGAGCGTGGGGGGCGCGACTTTTTCCCTTTGGGCTATCTCCGCTATCGTCTCAAGCGTGCCGGTCCACGTCTGCTGGTCCGTGGTGGTGCCCCACCTGACCAGGGCGACGGGGGTCTTGGGAGAGCGTCCGTTCTTAATCAGGTTGCCCGCTATCATCGGCAGGTTCTTGACCCCCATGTAAAATACTATCGTGCCGATGCCCGTGGCTATCTTGTCCCAATGGATGGCTGTCTCGTTTTTGTCGGGGTCCTCGTGTCCGGTTACAAACGCCATCGTTGAGGTGTAGGAGCGGTGCGTCACGGGTATTCCGGCGTATGCCGGACCCGCCACGCCGGCGGTGACGCCGGGCACGACCTCGAACTCGACCCCCGCCGATATCAGCTCCTCGGCCTCCTCGCCGCCGCGCCCGAAGACGTACGGGTCGCCCCCCTTTAGGCGGGCGACGCTCCTGCCGCTTTTGGCGACCCTCGTCAGGAGCGAGTTGATGTCCTCCTGGGGCAGGGTGTGCTCCCCCCCCTTTTTTCCGACGTATATCTTTTCGGCGTCCGGCCTGGCGGATTCCAGCAGGACGGGGTTGGCGAGGTAGTCGTACACGACCACGTCGCAGGTTTTTATCAGCTCGAGCCCGCGCACGGTTATGAGCCCGGGGTCGCCCGGCCCCGCCCCGATGAGGTAAACTTTCCCGTTTTTCATGAAAGGCAAGTATATCCCTGATTCGCATTTAGATAAAGCCCGCCTGCGGACTTTCGGGTCCGGCAAGAACGTGCATTTACTGTGTGCAGATAATACGGTTGCATTGGTAGGGCAGGCAATCTTGCCTGCCGTTTTCCGTTTTGTCCGTTTTGTCCGTGCATTTTTCGGTGGGTACACACTACATTCGTCTCCGCTCTCGCTTCTCGTCCTGGCCGCATCTTGGCGGCCAGGGCAATCTTGTGTGTACATTGCCCCGCAAGGGGATACCCTAGCGGTCGCCTGTCCGATTTGTCCGTTTTGACCGTTTTGTCCCATTTGTCCGTTTTGTCCGTGCATTTTTCGGTGGGTACACACTACATTCGTCTCCGCTCTCGCTTCGCGTCCTGGCCGCATCTTGGCGGCCAGGGCAATCT
>JACQBU010000077.1 GCA_016194375.1 Nitrospinota bacterium | reverse complement strand
TTTCCGCTTCCTTGTCCTTGAAGCTTTTTATCATCGGATTATTTTATTACCCATGTCGTCATATGTCAATCTCCTCGAAAATAGATAGAGCGTCGTCCTCATTCTGTTGTTGCGTCCCTTAGGGGCGACAAAGCAGGGCAAACCACGGGCAAAATTACACTGCCATCTTTTCAAGATGGCAGTGTGAAAAAGACGGAACACTCTTCGAGTGTCCGCTTTTTTCCGTGCTACCGAATATTCCGCCACCAAATTCAAACCGACCCGCCGCCAGAATAACCGCAAAGATGTTGTCGGCCTTTTTGCCTAGCCCTAGCCGCCAAGATGCGGCTAGGACGAGAAGCGAAGGACAAACCGATTGTCGCAATTTATGGGAAAGAGGGGTTGATTATTAGAGGACGTGGCGACCCGGGATTGCCGGAGTGGGAGGGAACACCCTCCCTTCCGCAAACCGTCTCGGCCGGCGCCAGGATTCGCGTTAAAAACCTAAAGACGTAAAAAACTGTTACGCGTAAGTCACAAACTCGGGCTCCAAATAGCTCCTGAGTATGTCGCACCTCGCGATAACGCCGACGAGCTTTCCTTCCTCCGTGACGGGAAGACGTATCACGTTTTTATCCAGCACGATTTTTATAATCGACTCAATGGACGCATTGACGTCGGCGGTCAAAACGGTTTTTGTCATTATGTCGCCGGCCGTGAGCTTCGTAAGCTCAACTCCTTTTTCCAACTGGGCAAGGATGTCAAACTCGGTCACCATGCCTATCACCTTGCCGGAATCGTCCGTGACCGGCATTCCACTGTAAAGCCCCGCAAGAAGTTGTAAGGAAATATCCCTTACCGAGGCGTTCTTCCTCGCCGAAACCACGGGTCTTGTCATAAGGTCTCTTGCCTTGGTTTTCATGATTTCACCTCCTTCCCCTTAAGAAATTTCTATCCACTGACATTATATCCTAAATAGCCCGGACTGAGACGGCACCGAATAACGGTAGTGGGTCGGTTTGAAATTTGGGAACCTTGGCAAACCCCCATTCGGGGACGGTGGTTGCGGGCTAAAGCGAATGCGGACGCGGATTGCTTCGCTTCGCTCACAATGAAAATTAGTTGTCATCGCGAGACCGCCCTTGGCGGTCGCGGCGATCTCTGTATTTTTCAAACCGAGCCGACACCGAATAATCGCGAAGATGCTCGGGCCGCCGGAAAGAGGATTATGATAAAAATATGGAAAAGAACGTTTATGGTTTTAAGGCAAAATCAATCGACGGGAGGGAGATAAGCCTCGGCGAGTTCAGGGGCAAAACGCTCCTCATCGTCAACGTCGCAAGCCAATGCGGATTCACCCCACAGTACGCCGGGCTGGAGGCGTTGTATGGAAAATATAAGGACGAGGGGCTGGTTGTCTTGGGGTTTCCCTGCAATCAGTTCGGGGGTCAGGAGCCTGGTAGCGAATCGGAGATAAAGAGCTTCTGCGAAACTAATTTTCAGGTGACCTTCCCACTGTTCGCAAAGATTAACGTGAACGGACCCGGCGCCCATCCGCTCTACCAACACCTAAAAAAGAAAAAGCGCGGAATCCTGTTCACAAAACGGATCAAATGGAATTTCACAAAGTTCCTCGTCGACCGCTATGGTCGCGTCGTAAAACGCTACGGCCCGGCCGTAAAGCCGGAGGCGATTGCCAAGGATGTCTCGACCGCGATCGGGGTGCGATAAGTTTTTTTAGGGCGACATACGGCTAATTTCCCCCTCCCCCTTTTTTGAGCCGGGGATTGGCGATATTCCTCCGAAACCAGCCCAAAAATAACGGCCGGGGCCCTATTGCCGCGAACCAAGAAAAAAACTCCCCAAACGCTTGCGAAACCCTGAAAAATCTGTATAATACGCTTTCGTCCGGAATGCATGACGAGCGCATCGGCGCGGCGATACCGCCATGTCGTTGTTAATAGGCGCGTAGCTCAGGGGTAGAGCACTTGCTTGACACGCAAGGGGTCGGCGGTTCGAGACCGCCCGTGCCTACCATACAAAAAGCGCGGGAACGTTCCCGGGGCGGCGAAGAAGAATTTTTTACAGGAGTGAATATCGCAAACGAGAAAGACGGATTTAGGGTAAATTTAAAAATAAGGACGCCGGAGGTTACGGTGATAGACGACCTCGGCGTCAATTTGGGCGTGCTGAAGGTGCCGGAGGCCGTGACCTTGGCGGCGGCGCGGGGGCTTGACCTTGTCGAGGTCGGGCCGACCGAAACCCCGCCGGTCTGCCGCTTCATGGACTACGGGAAGTTCAAGTACCGAAAGAACAAGAAGGCGCACGAGGCCAAGAAGAACCAGAAAATAATTAAGGTAAAGGAAGTAAAAATAACGCCGAGGACCAGCGAACACGACTATCAGTTCAAGCTGAACCACATAAGGCGCTTCATCGGCGAGGGGAACAAGGCGAAGATAACCGTCTTCTTCAAGGGTCGGCAGATAGACCACAAGGAGCTCGGGATGGTCATGTTGAACAGGTTTATAGAGGACACGAAGGAAATAGCGGTGATGGGACAGACGCCAAAACTCGAGGGGCGCGCGATGAGCATCATAATGGAGCCGAAGGGTAAGGGTAAACACGCCGTGGCCCCGATACCGGAGGCGGCCGTCCAAGAGGCGATGGAACGAATAATAAAAGGAGACCAAAATGCCAAAGCTTAAGACCAAACGATCCGCCGCCAAAAGGTTCAAGGTGAGCGCCAGCGGGAAGGTGAAGATGAAAAAGGCCTTCCTGAGGCACTGCCTGACCTCCAAAAACGCCAAGCGGAAAAGGGGCCTTCGCCAAAGCGGCGTGGTGGCCGAGGTTGACACGCCAAGGATAAAACGGTTTTTGCCTTACCAATTTTAACCAGGAGGAACGATGGCAAGAGTTAAGGGGGGGCCCGCCTCCCATCAGAGGAAAAAAAGGGTCAGAGAACAGGCCGAGGGGTACGTCGGTTCGAGAAGGGCCACCTTCGTCCACGCGAAACAGACCGTAATCAGGGCCGGCGTGTACGCGTTCCGCGACCGCAAGGTGCGGAAACGCGACTTCAGGAGCCTGTGGATAGTCCGGATAAACGCCGCCGTTCGCGCCGCGGGCATGTCCTACAGCCAGTTCATGAAGGGGCTCAAGACCGCCGGGGTGGAGCTCGACCGAAAAATACTGGCCGACCTCGCCGTGAACGAGCCTAAGGCCTTTAGCAAAATCATAGTCAAGGCCAAAGAAGGACTGGCAAAGGCCGCCTGAGGTTCCCCCTTGGCGGCCGAAAATCCCGTTGAAAGACTCCTCTCCCTAAAGGGGGAGGTTTCGTCCCTCCCCTTCCCCGCCGACGAAAAGGAGCTCGACGCGCTCCGCGTGAAGTACCTCGGCAAAAAAGGGGCCGTCTCCGTCGTCTCGCAGGAGATGCGCCACGTCCCCGCCGCGCAAAAGCCGGAGGCCGGAAGATTACTGCAGGAGATAAGGACGGCCGTCGAGGGGCTCGTCGAGAGGGCCGAAACCGAAATAAAACGAAACAGGGTCCTGCGCGAGATTGAAAACGAGTTCTTCGACGCGACGCTTCCCGGAACGGCGCCGGAGTTCGGCTCCGCGCACCCGATTTCCGCCGTGATGGACGAGATCGTGGACATCTTTTCCGGCATGGGTTTTCAGGTGGAGGAGGGGCCGGAGACGGAAAGCGACCTCTATAACTTTGAGAAACTCAACTTCCCCCCGGAACATCCGGCGAGGGACATGCAGGACACGTTCCGCCTTACCGGGGTGGACAAGATACTCCGCACGCACACCTCCCCCGTCCAGATTCGGGCGATGGAAAAATACGGAGCGCCGCTGGCCGTCATCGCCCCCGGAAAGGTGTACCGGTGCGACGCCGACGTGACGCACTCCCCGATGTTCCACCAGATAGAGGGGTTCGTGATAGACAAGGACATAACGATGGGGGACCTAAAGGGTACGCTCCAGGCCTTCGTCCGCCGTTTCTACGGGCAGGACGCGAAGATTCGTTTCCGCCCCTCCTTCTTCCCGTTCGTGGAGCCGGGCGCGGAGGTGGACGTCTCGTGCGTCCTCTGCGGCGCGAAGGGATGCAGGGTCTGCAAAAACAGCGGATGGCTGGAGATACTCGGCGCCGGGATGGTGCACCCCAACGTGCTCTCCGCGGCCGGCGTCGACCCGAACGCGTGGGGCGGGTTCGCGTTCGGGCTGGGCATAGAGCGGCTCGCCATGCTCAAATACGGCGTGGACGACATACGCCTGTTTTTCGAGAACGACATGCGATTCCTCAGGCAGTTTTAGGCGGCGGGCGGCGGAATGAGACTAAGCCTGCTTTGGCTGAACGAATGGATTGACCACGGGCTGGCCCCGGACAAACTCGCCGAAAAACTGACCTCGCTCGGGTTGGAGACGAAGATAACGGAGGACCGCAGGGGGGCGTTCAACAACGTCGTCGTCGGAAAGGTGCTGTCCGTCGGGCCGCACCCCAACGCGGACGCGATTCGGTTGACCACCGTCAACGCGGGCGCGGAGCCCCTCACGATCGTGTGCGGCGCGCCGAACGTGGCGGCGGGACAGACGGTGGCGGTCGCGCTCGTCGGCGCGTCCCTGCCGAACGGGATGAAGATGGAAAAACGAAAGATACGCGGCGTGGAGTCGTCCGGGATGATATGTAGCGAGGCGGAGCTTGGGATAAGCGCCGAGTCGTCCGGCATCATGGTTTTGGACGACGCTTTTGACGCGGGCGCGGCTTTGTCGTCCCTCCTAGAACTGGAGGACGTGATGTTCGAGGTGGACCTCACCCCCAACCGCGGCGACTGCCTCGGCGTCGTAGGCGTCGCGCGCGAAGTCGCCGCGATAACCGGCGCGAAGCCGAAGGTCCCCCCCCTGCTTTTCAGGGTCCCGTCCCCCGCGCCCGCCTCCGGCATTTCCGGCCTGGGCGTGGAGGTGAAGGACGCCGAGGCCTGCCCGCGCTACACCGCCCTTGAAATATCCGGGGTCAGGGTCGCCCCCTCCCCTTTTAAAATCAGGCGCCGGTTGCTGGCGTGCGGCATAAGGCCGATCAACAACGTGGTGGACGCGACCAACTACGCGATGCTGGAGACGGGCAACCCGCTCCACGCGTTCGACAGGCGGTTCATAAAGGGCTCCATAGTCGTGCGCGGCGCGAGGGCGGGGGAGGAGTTCACCACGCTCGACGGCAAAACCTTCCGCCTCGAGGCCGGAATGCCGCTGATAGCCGACTCCGAAAAGGGGCTCGCGCTCGCCGGCGTCATGGGCGGCCTCAACTCGGGCGTCCTGCCGGACACGACGGACATTATTTTGGAGGCGGCGTATTTCGACCCCGTCATAACGAGGAGGACCTCCAAAAAACTGGGCCTCGGAACGGAATCGTCCTACAGGTTCGAGCGCGGCGTGGACCCGGAGGGGGTCAAGCTGGCCTCCATGATTGCCGCGCGGATGATGACGGAAAACGCCGGCGGGAAGCAGGGCGGGTTCGTCGACGCGTATCCGAAAAAAATCCAGCCCCCCCCCATAAAACTTCGCTCCGGAAAAGCGGGAAAAATATTGGGCGTGGAGCTCAACCCGGGCCGCGAGCTGGACTATCTCACCCTCCTCGGCTTCAAGTGCGACTACGGCGCGGACGGCGTGATAACCGCAACCGCGCCAAGCCACAGGCACGACATAAAGGGGGAGATAGACCTGATCGAGGAAATTGCGCGCCTTCACGGCTTCGAAAACATACCCGAGACCCTGCCCCGCCTTCCCCAGCACGACTCCTCAAGGGAGGGAAGATACGCCAAGCGGAGGGAGGTCAACCGGCTTCTGGTGGCAAGCGGATTTTTTGAGGCCGTCAACTACTCCTTCATAAACCCGGACTGGCGCCGGAACCTGGGCCTCGTCGCGGGCGAGCCGGTTCAAATGGAAAACAGGATAAACGCGGAGCTAAGCGAGCTTCGCACCTCCCTCGTCCCCGGCTTGTTGAAAACCCTCTCGTTCAACTTGAGGCAGGGGGAGGAAAAACTCTCGTTGTTCGAGACCGGCTCCGTGTTCCGCATGGCGGGCGGCGACAGCGCGGAGGAGTTCATGACCGCCGGAATGATGACCTGCGGCGACGAGGAGATTTTCAGCTCCAAACTGGGGCGGGATTTCCACCGGCTGAAGGGGGTGGTCGCAAACGTCGTAAGGGCCGCCGCACGGGTCGAGCCGGAATTCCCGTTTTTGCCAGGCGACGCAAAAAAGAAGTTTTTATACGGCCACAGACAGGTCGGGATTTCCGTTCGCGGAACTCAAATCGGCTATATGGGACAGGTTCATCCCCTTTCGGCGGATTATTTCGACGTCCACCTGGGTGTGGTATGCTTTGAGTTGTCGTTGGACGCGCTTTTGGCCTCGGTCGGCAAGGCGCCAAAAGCCAGGCCGATTCCGCGATTCCCCGGCATAAAGCGGGACGTGGCGCTGGTGGTGAGCGAACACTCGGAGGCGGGCGGGATTATTGAGACGATGCTGGGCGCCGACGCCCGGATACGACAATGCCGGCTTTTCGACCTTTATAACGGGCCGCAGGTGGGAGCCGGGCTGAAGAGCCTTGCCTTCAGGCTTTTCTTTATGGACGCCGAACGGACGATGACCGACAAGGACGGGGACGATATAATAGCCTCCATCCTTAAATTGGCGAAGGAAAAGCACGGGGCGGTGTTGAGGGGATGACATGGAATCACGAGTGATGGAACTTTCCGCTAAAGTCGAGAAGCTTTCCAGGGAATTGACCTCCACCGCGAAGGAGAACGCCAGGCTCAGGAGGTTGCTGGCCTCCGCGGAGGCGATGATAAAGGACATCTCAAGCGGAACCCATTCCGGCAACGGCGCCACCGGGGTTCGGGAGCTGACCGGCCAGGTCGAGAAGCTAAGGCACGAAAGAAAAATCATAAGGGAAAAGGTCTCCAAGATGGCGCTGATGCTCGAGAAGGTTTACAGGAAGTGACGAGGCGGGCATGAATCAGACGATAACCCTGCACGGAAAAGAATACCGGATACGAAGCCCGTTTGAACCGGAATACACGGAAAAACTGGCCAGATACTGCGACTCGCTGATGAAGAGCATCGGCGACGCCTCGGCTTCGAAGGATTATCTCGACGTGTCGGTCCTCACGCTCCTCCAAGTGGCCCACAACTACTTCCGGCAGTTGGAGCTTTCCAAGGGGCCGAACCCGGAGGTGGAGGCGGAAATAGCGCGCATGATAGCGATGCTGGACGAGGCCGAAAAGGAGGCCGCGGCCCATCGCGGCGAAGCCCGGCACGCGTCCGACAAATGACCGCGCCCCGCGCGTTTTTGGCCGTGATGAAAGAACGAACCGCCTGAAGGTCTAAGGATGAAGTTCAAGATCGCCCTAATCCAAATGGCCGCGTCCGAAGACCCGTCCGCCAACCTGAAAAAGGCGGTCGAAAAAATACGCGAGGCCGCCGAAGCCGGCGCGAACATAATTTGCCTTCCGGAACTGTTCAAGTCGCGCTATTTTTGCCAGCAGGAGAATCCGTCCAATTTCGACCTCTCCGAGACGATACCCGGCCCCTCCACGGAGGCCCTGTGCAAAACCGCCGCGGCGGAAAAAATCACGCTGATAGCCCCCCTCTTTGAAAAACGGGCGCCGGGGTTGTATCACAACACCTCGGTGGTCATCGGGCGCGACGGCGCGATAATCGACACGTACCGTAAAATGCACATACCCGACGACCCCTTGTACCACGAGAAATATTACTTCTCCCCGGGAGACCTCGGCTTCAAGTCCACGAAAACGCCGTTCGGCAAGATAGGGGTGCTCATCTGCTGGGACCAATGGTACCCGGAAGCGGCGCGCCTCACGGTGCTGAAGGGGGCGAACGTCATCTTCTATCCGACCGCCATCGGATGGCACCCGGCGGAGAAGGAGACGCACGGCGCGGCCCAACTGGACGCGTGGCGCACCATCCAACGCGGACACGCCATAGCCAACGGAGTGTTCGTGGCCGCCGTGAACCGCACCGGCCGCGAGGTCCCGGCGCCGGGGGCGCCCGGCCTTGAGTTCTGGGGCTCCAGCTTCGTGTCGGACCCGTTCGGCGTCGTGCTGGCCTCCGCGTCCGCGGACCGGGAGCAGGTGTTGGTTCAGGAAATAGACCTCGCGCTGGTGGAGGAGACGAGGCGAAACTGGCCGTTTTTGCGGGACAGGAGGATCGACGCGTTCGCCGACATAACAAAGCGCTTCTCGGAGGAGTGACGTGCCGTCCGCCCCGCCCCCGCGTTTTTTCATGCCCGCCGAATGGGAACCACATGACGCGACGTGGGTCGCCTGGCCCCACGACAAAAACGACTGGCCCGGAAAATTCGCCCCCGTTCGCTGGGTGTATGGCGAGATAGTCCGAAGGATCGCCGAGTCCGAAAAAACGCGCGTATTGGTTCAAAACGCCGAAACCGAAAAAGAGGCGCGTCGGGTTTTGACCTCGGCGGGCGCCAGTCTTCAAAACGTCGAGTTTTACCGCATACCGACCGACAGGGTGTGGATACGCGACTACGGCCCCGTTTTCGTCCGTTCGGGG
Organism: Nitrospinota bacterium; assembly: GCA_016194375.1. GTDB lineage: Bacteria > Nitrospinota_A > UBA7883 > JACRGQ01 > JACRGQ01 > JACQEX01. The sequence continues at coordinate 23,520 of JACQBU010000077.1, read as the reverse complement.
GGGGAAATAGCCGCGGTTGATTTTCGTTTCAGCGGCTGGGCGAAGTACCCGAACCACAAAAGGGACGACCGCGTTCCGCGCGCAATCGCGGCGAAGACCGGCGTCAACTTAATCGACGCGTCCGATTTCGTACTCGAGGGGGGCGCCATGGACGTGAACGGGAACGGCACGCTCTTGACGACGGAGGAATGCATGTTGGACGCGGAAGTCCAGAGCCGAAACCCGGGCCTGGATGCGGGGGAGATCGAAACCCGATTAAAAAACCAACTTGGCGCGACTAACGTCCTCTGGCTCGGAAAAGGGGTCGCCGGGGACGACACGCACGGCCACGTGGACGACCTCTGCCGGTTCGTGAACAAAAACACCGTCGTCCTTTGCAGGGAGGAAAACCCGGTGGACGCAAACTACCAACCGCTTAACGAGAACAGGGAGCGCCTGCAGGGGATGAGGCTCGAGGACGGCTCCAAAATAAACACGGCCTTCCTGCCGATGCCCGCCCCGGTGGTTTTCAACGGGCAACGTCTTCCGGCGTCCTACGCGAATTTTTACATAACCAACTCGACGGTGCTCGTCCCGACCTTCAACGACAAGAACGACAGATTGGCGCTGGGCGTTCTGGCCGATTTTTTCCCCGGCAGGACCGTCGTGGGGATACACTCGGTCGACCTTGTATGGGGGCTCGGAACGATACACTGCCTCACCAAGCAACAGCCCAAAGGGTAGCGCGTCAGTTTCATTTTATTGATTCTCCCGCATCCGTAGATATTGGTGGCAACGGAAATAAGCGGATACTTTAGTGTTCCGTCTTTTTCACATGTTGCGCCCTTTCGGGCGCGGAATGGTAGCACGGGCCTTAGCCCGTGCTACCGAGCCCGTGCTACCGAGCATGCCGACACCTTTTGAAACGGAACTGCCACCGACCTTTCCACTGGAACGCGGTATTGAGGGCCGCGGACGATTATCAACGCCGACTGAGGCGGCGGTTAACCTTTGGCGAGGCCGTGGGCCCGTCTCAACGGCTCCGGTATTCGGTACCGCGTCACGCAGGCCATAACCACCGCGACCGCCTGTCCAAGGCTGACCTTGTGCCCAAGGGACACGTAAACCGGCCGCACGTTTTCCCTCGTCCTTAAAACCGCGCCGATCACCCGCCCCTCGCCGTCAAGAATGTCCGCCTTGGCGCCCTTCTTGTCGTCCGGCTCCGCGCAGGCGCCAAAAAGCCTGCTCTTGGCGCAACCGATCGAAGGAAGGTCGAGCAACACGCCAAGATGGGACGCAAGGCCGAACCGGCGCGGGTGCGCGACCCCCTGCCCGTCAAAAAGCGCCGCCTGCGGCCACGTTTTGAGTTTTTTGAAGCATTCCAACAACGGCGGCGCCTCCCGAAAACTCAACAGGCCGGGGACGTAAGGGAACCTAGGCGACGTCTCGACAAAGCAATCCTCCACGACCTCCAGCGAAGGGAACGAAAGGACCGACACGACGGCCCTTAACTTACCGCCGCCCGTGGAATGCACGTCCGCGCCCGCCACGAACTCTATCTCGCCCGCAAACGGATTTTGAAAAACCCTGTCGGCAAGTTTCCGCTGTATTTCCACGGCCTCCGCCGCGGATTTCGCGTCCGTCCAAACCGGCCGGCCGTTTTTAAGGCGCATCGGCGGTTAAACCCCGGCCGTTTTCTGAAACAGCCGAGTTATAATTCGAAGTCCCGGTACACGGGGGCTTTTTCCGCAACGTCCGCGCTCCCTTCGTCCCCTCGGGCAACCGCGCCCTCGGTTGAAAACAGCGACTGCCATTTTAATAGCATGTCCACGAGGACGACCAGCGCCAGCAACGCCATCAGGACCACCAGCGCGGAGTTCAGCCTAAAGGCGAACGCCTCCGCCTCCGTCGCCGCGGAGGCCGCCCTGGACATGAACATCCCCGTCAGCTCGTAGGAGGCCGCGAAGGTGGTGACGTACATGAACACCATCGGCAAAAAAGTCACCCACGCGTGGCGCGCCTTTCCGGACTTGATTATTATCGTGGTCCCCACGCCGAACGCAATGGCGGAAAGGAGCTGGTTGGCGACGCCGAACATCGGCCATATCGTGGACACGTCCCCGCTGTAGATGGGGTACGCCCAGGCGACGACGACCAGCGCGCTAGTGACTACAACCCCCGCCGTTCCGCGGCCCCAGACGAACCCCTTCTCGTCGCGCGCCATCTTACCCGCCGCCGCCAGCGAAACGACTCCGGCGCCCGTCTCCTGCAGAAGGTAGCGGGCCACCCTCGTTCCGGCGTCAATGGTGGTGAGTATGAAAAGCGCCTCGAACATCAGCGCGAAGTTGTACCAATAGGGCATGAGCCCCTTCATGGCGGGCAACGACGAAAGGATGGAGGCCATCCCAACCGCCAGCGAGACGGCCCCTCCGGGCCGTCCGTGCACGTCCGTTCCCACGAGCGAGGACAGCTCGCCTATGCGGGAGACGGGAAAGCCCATCGCCGCAAGCTGGTGGAAACCCAGCTTGGTGTTGATGGCGAAATAATCCCCGGGGACGAGTATCCCCGCGGCGATTATTGCCATCACCGCCACGAACCCCTCGGTTATCATCGCGCCGAACCCTATGAGCGGGATGTCGGCCTCGCTACTTATCATCTTCGGGGAAGTGCCGGACGACACGAGCGAATGGAAGCCCGAAATCGCCCCGCACGCGATGGTTATGAACATGAACGGGAAAAGGGGGCCGGGAATTATCGGACCGCCGCCGGCCGCAAAACGGGTCACCGCCGGCATCTTCATTTCCGGAGCAAGCAAAACCACTCCCGCCGCCAGAAGCATGATGGTCCCTATCTTGAGAAACGTGGATATGTAGTCGCGGGGGGCCAAAAGCGCCCACACCGGAAGAACCGAGGCGATGAAACCGTACGCGGCCATCAGCACGACAAGGTTGTTCCTGGAAATGTTGAAGAACGGCTCGAGCGTCGAGCCCGGTATTAAATGACCCGCGACAACCGCCGCCAAAAGGAGAATCCCCCCGATTGCGCTCCCCTCGCCCACCCTGCCCGGCCTTATGTTCCGCATGTAAAATCCCATGAAGAGCGCTATCGGAATCGTGGCGGCTATCGTGAAGGTCCCCCACGGGCTTTGTGCGAGGGCGTTCACCACGGCAAGCCCGAGGCCGGCCAGCGCGACGATGATGATGAAGATTATCGCGAGCGACGCGGCGGCGCCCCCCACCGGCCCCACCTCGTCCCTCGCAATCTGCGCCAGGGACCTGCCGTTTCTGCGCACGGAGGCGGCAAGTATGACCATGTCGTGCACCGCCCCGCCGAGCACGGAGCCGACCAGTATCCACAAAAAACCCGGGAGGTAGCCGAACTGGGCCGCGAGCATCGGGCCGATGAGCGGGCCCGCCCCAGCTATCGCCGCAAAGTGGTGGCCGAAGACGACCCACTTGTTCGTCGGGTGGTAGTCCATGCCGTCGTTGAGCCGGACGGCGGGGGTGGCGTTTTTCGAATCAAGCGACAGGACCCTTGCGGCCAAAAACGCGGCGTAGTACCTGTAGGACAGCGCATAGACGGACGCGGCGCAGACGACCAGCCAAAGCGCGTTTATTTTCTCGGAGGGGTGGATTACGCCGACGACCACCGCCAGCGAACCCGCCGCGACAAACGACAACAAGCCCCAAAAGATTTTTTTCGCCACCGATTTATTATAACTCGTAACTTCTGAATACGGGCGGGCGACTGTCATTGCGAGCTAAGCGAAGCAATCTCGCCATAGGTTCCATAGATACGCTAAAGATTGCTTCGTCGCCATGCTCCTCGCAATGACCCGACGATTGGGGCTTTTTCGGAGGTTATAATTACCTACCCGGCGCCGGCGGACGCAGAACCGTCGCCGTTATGACCGCGAACAAGGTGGCCGCGACGCCGGTAATCGCGCCCGCCGCTATGTCAATCGGGAAATGCACCCCGAGATACACCCTTGAAAAGGCCACCAGCGCGGCCCACGCGAACCACAAAGGCCGGTGCCGTCGAAACATCAGGGCCATAAAAGTCGCCACCGAGAAGGCGGTCTGCGAGTGCCCCGACGGGAAGGAGCCGGCCTCGTGCCTCTCGAATGGGGCGTGGACGAACTGGTCCCGGGGCGGTTTTGTTTTGGCGAAATATGCAAGCGGCCTGTCCGCGCCGGTGACGTACTTCATGCCGTGAAGCGCCACGCCGGCAACGACCAGCGAGACGGCAAGGAGCCAAATGTTTCGGGCCGCGAGCCCCTTGTAGAAGTACATGGCGACCAGCGCGATTACGACGGCGGGAATGGTCAACGCGGAGTATGTGAAGGCGGCCATGAGATAATCGGCCGGTGCGGAGTAATGACCGTTGACCATCCAGAACAACCCTTCGTCCAGGCGTCCCGGGCTCATCTTCCCGACTCCCTATACAAAAGGTAAACGGCCAGGGCCCCCATGACGAGGTCCGGCAGGAACACGGCCAGCACCGGATTCAGGGTACCCTGCATTCCGAGCCCCTCCCCCACCATTAGCAGGACGTAGTTGGCGATTATTAGGATTATGCCGGTGCCCACCCCGCCCCACCTGCCGCCGCGATGAACGGCGGCCCCCAGCGGGGCGCCCAGCACGCCCAAAACGAGGCAGGCGATCGGCAGGGAAAACCGTTTGGAAAGCTCCACCCATTCCCCGTTCGCCGGCTGGTTTTTTTCGGCCCTTTCCCCGATGACGCGAAGCATTTCCGACGGGGACATCTCCCGCGAACCCTTCTCGAACACCTTTCGTTGGGCCAGCCCGACGTCCATCGTCACCTCGTACGCGCCAAACGTTATCTCGCGGTAGGAATACTTGTCGCCCGAATATATGGCGCCGTCCTCGAGCTTTAGGACCACGTTGTCGTTCGCCATCGTGTCAAGATAACCCTTGCGGGCCGTTATCAGCCGCGGCCTTTGGTCGCCGGTCGAGTCGAAGACGAACACCCCCTTGAGGATCTTCGTCCCCGCCGGCTTTTCCGACACGTACATGACGACGTTCGGGAACTTGTCGAAAAACACCCTTTCGCCCAGCGCGGTCGTTATCCTCCTGCTCACGTAGCCCGCCACCTTCGAGTCGAAGAGGTAGTTTCCCTTGTGGAGCAGGTCCAGCGACAGCCAGAGCGAGGCCGCCATGAAAACCGCGGATATGAGGGCGACCGGCGCCATCAACCTGGCAAAGCTCGCGCCGCTCGCGCGCATCGCCGTTATTTCGTTGTCCGCCGAAAGCCGGGAAAACGCGGAGAGGGACGCGAGCATGGAGGCAAGCGGAATCGAGACGACGAGAAACGCGGGGGAGGTGTAAAGGATGAGGCCGAAAAGCTCCCCCGCGGCCAGGGCGCTTCCCCGCGTCATGTTGGATATGAAGTTTATCTTCTCAAGGACGAGGATGGACATGAGGATAAAGAGGCTCAGCACTAAGACCTTGGCGACCTCTAAAAGGATGTACCTTTGGATTATCTTCATCGCGGGCGGCTCAGTTTATCCTCGCGTCCAGCGCGTCGCGCAGAGCCTCGCCCAGGAGGTTGTAGCCGAGCACGGTGAAAAGTATCGCCAACCCGGGAAAAAGGCTGAGCCACCACGCGAACTCTATGTAGTTCTTCCCCTCGGTAAGGATGCTCCCCCAGCTCGGCGTGGGGGGCTGGACCCCTATCCCGAGGAACGACAGCGCCGACTCGGTCAGTATCGCCCCGGCCACCCCCAGCGTGGCGGAAACCAGCACCGGGGCCATTGCGTTGGGGAGGATGTGCTTGAATATTATCAGCGCGTCCCGCTGGCCGATGGAGCGGACCGCCACGACGAAGTCGCGCTCCTTGATGGAGAGGAACTCCGCCCTCACGAGACGCGCCACACCCATCCATCCGGTCAGCCCTATGACTATCATCACGTTCACGATGTTCGGCTCGAGTATGGCGATGACCGCCAGTATGAGGAAAAAGACGGGGAAGGTCAGCATCACGTCCACGAACCGCATCATTATCTCGTCCGTCATCCCGCCGTAGTAGCCGCTGACGGCGCCGATTATCACGCCGATGACCGTGGCTATGCCGATGGAGACGAACCCGACCATGAGGGAGATGCGCGCCCCGTAAATCATCCTGCTAAGCACGTCGCGCCCCAGTTCGTCCGTGCCGAGCCAGTGTCCCGCGCCCGGCGGCCGGAGGATTATGCCGGTGTCCACCGCGGACGGGTCGTAGGGGGATATGAAGTGCGCCAGCGCCGCCACGAGAAAAAGCAGGACCACCACGGCCCCGCCCCACAAGGCGAAGGGGTTCTTGAGCATCCGCCGCGCCACTATGGAGGCGAACGAAGCGGAACGCCCCCCGACCCGGGGCCCGGCCTCAGCCATACCTTATCCTCGGGTCCGCCAGCGCGTAGCTGAGGTCCGCCAAAAGGTTGCCGACGAGCGTCAGCGACGCGCCTATGACGAGTATCCCCATCACGAGCGGGTAGTCGCGCGCCATCACCGACTCGTAAAAAAGCATCCCCATCCCCGGGATGGAGAACACCGTCTCGAATATCACGGACCCGCCGATGAGCGCCGGCACGCTCAGGCCGATTATCGTCACAATCGGCAACAGCGCGTTTCGCAGGGCGTGGTGGAAGACGACCGAATATTCCGAGCACCCCTTGGCCCGGGCGGTGGTGATGTAGTCCTGCCTTATGACCTCCAGCATGTTCTGGCGGGTGATGCGGGACAGGAATGTCAGCGACGTGAGCGACGACAGAAGTATGGGTAGCGTCAGGTGCCTTAGGTAGTCCAAAAATTTTTCCCACGACGAAAGCTCCCTGAAATCGATGGAGCGTATGCCGGATATCGGGAGCCAACCCAGTTGCACGCCGAAAAATATCATGGCCAACAACGAAAGCCAGAACCCCGGCGTCGAGAACCCCACGAACACGAACAGGGTCGTCGCCCTGTCGAACATCGAACGGGGCCTGGTGGCGCTTATGACGCCCAGCGGAATGGCGAGGAGAAATATGACGGCAAGCGACGAGACGTTTATGAAGAGCGTCACGGGCATTCTCTCCATTATCTTGCCCAGCACGGGGCGGTTGTCCGGCGAGAACGAGTTCCCGAAATCCAGCCTTACGAACCGCTCGAACCACAGCGCGTACTGCACCGGGAGCGGCTTGTCCAGATGGTACATCTCGCGCATCTTCTGCTTCGCCTGGGCCGATATCTTCGGGTTGAGGTCGGTCATCTTGTCTATCGGCTCCCCCGGAGCCAGGTGTATGACGGCAAAGGTTATGACGGTGATGCCCACCATCAGGGGGAGCATCATCGCTACTCGCTTAAGAAGGTAGGAGGCCATGTCTCACGAAACGCGACCGAACCCGCCGGCCGACGCGCCCGGCCACTCGACGTTCATTTGTGTAGGATGAGCCTTGTAAAGATGACATAGCCCACGGCCGCGAGCGAAAGCGTAAGCATAAGGAGAAAGGGTCCGATGTCGGTAATGCGCGAATTTTTTAACACGACCGCGCCCGTTCCGTAGATCAGCAACACCACGGTGTAGACGAGCGCCTTGGTCCCGAAGGCCCTGGTCTTTTCGAACGCGATGAGCCCCAGAAAAACCACCGCGACCCCGATGAAAACGGGGGCGTGAATCACGTTCATGTAAGCCTCGGACGAAAAAAACCGCATAAGCTGGTCAAAATCGAAGGTGTCAACAAAATGCCTGAAATCAAATCCTTGCATGGCGTCACTCCTATGTTTTTTGTATCCTAACACGGCTTTAATTAAAAGTGTATAATGCTCGCCTAACCCCCCGGATTAGGGGGGCGAGGGGCGCATGCCGGGACGATTGAAGAGAACTGCGGAATGACGGAATATAAGATAAAACTTGACGTTTTCGAGGGGCCGCTTGACCTGCTCCTCCACCTCATAAAGGAGGAGGAGGTCAGCATCTACGACATCCCCATATCCAAAATCACCCAGCAGTACTTTGAATACCTCGAAATGATGAAGCAGTTGAACATGGAGATAGCCGGCGAGTTCCTGGTAATGGCCGCCACGCTCGTTTTCATCAAGTCCCGCATGCTGTTGCCCGCCCCGCCGGCGACGGGCGACGAAGAATCCGGCGAGGATCCCCGCGAGGAGCTTGTCCGGCGTCTGCTCGAGTACAAGAAATTCAAGGATTCCGCCGCCGCCCTTCGCGAAAGGGAGTCGGCCCAGTCGGACAGTTTCGCGCGCAACTTCCCGTCCGAATGGGACGAGGACGACGCCGACTACCTCAAGGAGGTCTCGGTGTTCCAGCTCTTGGCGCTGTTCAGAAAGGTTGTGGCCGAAAGCGGAAAGCCGGACCTTTACGAGGTCACCCTCGAGGACGTCTCGGTCACGGAAAAAATGAACGAGCTCATGGAACTGATGGAAACGACCCCGAGAATCGTCTTCGAGGAGCTTTTCAGGGGCATACGCAACAACATGGAGATAATCGGGACCTTTCTCGCCCTCCTTGAGCTGATAAAACAGCAGTTGGTGCGGGCGTTCCAAGATAACGGCCGAATCTGGGTGCAAAAGACGGAGAACGGCCCGACGTTCACGCTGACCGAGGCCGGCGCGGACGCGGAAAACGGCGCCGAAGAAAGCGACGCAACGGCGGACGACGAGCCGCCGCCGGCAATAGGAAAGGAATGAGCCATGGATAGAAATGAGGCGATGAGGGCCGTCGAGGCGGTTTGTTCGTCTCGGACGCGCCCGTGACGGCGGACGACATTCGCGCCATCCTCGAGGGATCCGACGCCGGCGAGGCCGCGGACGCCGCGGACGTCGCGGACGTCGCGGACGTCGCGGAATTGATGAGGGGGCTCAACGCGAAATACGAGGACCACGGACTGCAAATCGTCGAAATAGCCGGTGGATTCCAACTTCGCACCAAACCCGAGCTCGGGGAATGGGTCAAGAGGTTCCACAAGATAAGCCGGTCCACAAAACTCTCCCAGGCGGCCCTGGAAACGCTTTCAATGATAGCCTACCGCCAGCCGATAACAAGGCAGGAGATAGAGGACATACGCGGCGTCGACTCCTCGGGCGTGCTAAAGAACCTCCTGGACAAAAATTTGATTAAATCCCTCGGCAGAAAACGCGTCCCGGGAAAACCCGTGACGTTCGGCACCACCAGAAAATTTCTTGAATATTTCGGCCTGGTAAAATTGGGCGACCTGCCGACCCTCAAGGACCTCCCGGGCGACGAGACGGCGGCCCTGCAGGAGCGCCTGCGGTTTGAGCAGGATTTTGCGGACTCCGAGGCCGCGACGGACGACGACGGCGGCGTGGACGAACCCGAGGATCCGACCTTGGGCGCGGAAAACGTCGAAGAAAGCGAGGGGGCGCCGGATGAGGAAGACGGAAAAGACGCGGCTTCAAAAAATCCTGGCTGAGGCCGGCTTGTTCTCGAGGCGAAAGGCGGAGGAGGCCATCGCCCAGGGAAGGGTGAAGGTCAACGGAGCCGCCGTCACGGAGCTTGGGTTCAAGGCGGACCCGTATCATGACGCGATAACCTGCGACGGCAAGCCGGTCAGGCCCCAGCCGAAGACGTATCTGATAATGAACAAGCCCGCCGGGGTGATTTGCACGGTCAAGGACGACCAGGGAAGGACCACCGTAACGGACATCATAAGGCACGTGGACGAGCGGCTGTTCCCCGTCGGGCGGCTGGACTTCAACACCACCGGCGTCCTGCTTTTGACGAACGACGGGGATTTTGCGCAAAAGCTGGCGCACCCGTCCTCCGGCGTCGTCAAAACATACTCTGCCAGGGTGCGCGGCGTCGTCACCCCCAAGGAGGTCGGGCGCATGCTAGGCGGGATAACGGTGGAGGGGGAAAAATACAGGTTCCACGACGTCCGGGTCGAAAGGGCCACCGGAAAAAATTCGACGTTGCTCATAGGCCTCACGGAGGGGAAGAACAGGCACATCAAGGTGCTTTGCCAGGCACTCGGGCATCCGGTTTCCAAACTCGCCAGGGTCGCGTACGGGCCGATAAAGCTCGGAACACTCCAGCCGGGCGACTACCGCCACCTTTCGCAGAAGGAGATAGGCTCCCTCCTCCACGGATCCAAGAAGCCGCCCCGCCCGACCCGCCGGAAGGAAGCGCCTTAGCCCGCGGCCACGCCGCGAAGCAACCGGCCGTTGACGCACGCATGGGTGAGGAGAACGGAATTTGTCATGAATCGCGATAATCTTTCCGGCGATTTTTGGGGCGGCCTTACGGCCATGTTGATCGCCCTCCCCTCCGCCATCGCCTTTGGCGTGAGCATTTATTCCCCCCTCGGCGGTTCCTTCCTCGCGCAGGGGGCGATTGCGGGAATCCTCGGGGTGACGGCGCTCGGCCTTTTGGCGCCGGCGCTGGGCGGAACCAACCGCCTCATCACCGCCCCGTGCGCACCGGCGGCGGCCGTGCTCACCGCGTTCGTCGTCGAATATATGCACAAGGGAAGCGGCCTTGAGTCGGCCCTTCTGATGCTGTCCCTGCTGGGTTTGATGGCCGGCGTCATACAAGTCGTCTTCGGCGCCGCGGGCCTTGGGACGTTGATCAAATACATGCCCTACCCGGTCGTCAGCGGCTATCTAAGCGGCGTCGGTTTTTACATCATCGCAAGCCAGCTTCCAAAATTTCTGGGCGTGCCGAAGAACGTCCATTTCTGGGAGTCGCTCGTCTCGCTTAATTTATGGCATTGGCAGGGCGTCGTGGTCGGCTTGGTCACGATGGCGGTCATGTTGGGAGCCGACAAAATCACCAAGGCCGTCCCGGCCGCCATTCTCGGCCTGCTGGCCGGAATGCTTTCGTATTTTGCGCTGGGTCTGGCCGACAGCTCGTTGCTGACCCTGGCGGGCAACCCGCTGGTCGTCGGCCCCCTGGGGGGGGCGGAAGGCGGGATGGCTGAAGTCGTAACCGGCCGCTGGAAGGCGGTCGCCGGCCTCCGGCTCGACGACCTCACGGGGTTGATTACGCCCGCCCTGACCCTGGCGGTTCTGCTCTCGATCGACACCCTTAAGACCTGCGTCGTTTTGGACGCCCTCACAAGCTCCCGGCACAACTCCAACCGCGAGCTGTTGGGCCAGGGGGTCGGCAACATAGCGTCGGCGGTGGTCGGCGGCATCCCCGGCTCGGGCACGATGGGGGCCACGCTGGTAAACATGTCGAGCGGCGCCAAAAGCCGCCTCTCGGGCATAATCGAGGGGATTTTGGCGCTCGTCGCGTTTCTTGTGCTGGGCGGCTTGATAGCCCGGGTGCCGACGGCCGCCCTGTCGGGCATATTGATAGTCATCGGCTTTCGGATGATTGACCGACACACGCTCTCCTTCCTGAAGTCGCGCTCGACCATACTGGACTTTGCGGTGATAGCCGCGGTCATAATCGTCTCGCTCACTGTAAGCCTGATTGCGGCGTCCGGCACGGGCGTGGTGCTCGCCGTCGCCTTGTTCGTCCGGGAGCAGATCGGCGGCAAGGTCGTCCGGAGCAAGACTTACGGCAACGAGACGTCCTCCAAGCACATCCGCCTGCAGAAGGAGACGGAGATATTAAAACAGCGCGGAGACCAGCTCGTGATTTTCGAACTGCAGGGGAGCCTTTTTTTTGGGACCACGGACCAGCTTTTCACGGAAATCGAGAAGGAAATAAAGTCGAGAACCTACGTGATTTTGGACATGCGTCGCGTCCAGACGGTGGACATGACGGCGACGCACATGCTCGAACAGGTCAAGACCCGGCTCGCCGAACGCAACGGGTTCCTGATTTTCAGCCAGATTCCAAAACACCTCCCAAGCGGAAAGGACATTCAAGAGTATTTCGACCAGGTGGGGCTGGTGAGGTGGAAAAGCACCACAAGGGACTTCAACGAGCTTGACGACGCCCTCCAATGGGTCGAGGACCGCATCCTTAAGGAGGCCTCCGTGGAACGCGCCGAGGAGGAACGCCTTAAACTGCACGAACTGGAGCTTTTCAGGGATCGGAAGGAAGAAACTCTGGCCGTCCTTGAGTCGCGAATGGAGAAACGCTCGTTCAAGGCCGGCGAACAGATTTTCGCCTTGGGCGACTCCGGCGACGAGTTGTTCCTGATAAGAAAGGGGGAGGTGCGCATACTGATCCCCTTGGATGAAAAACAGGTCCACCACATCGCCACCTTCGGGCGGGGCGCCTTCTTCGGTGAAATGTCCTTTCTGGACGGGAGCGCCCGGTCGGCGAGCGCGGTGGCCCAGACGGACTCCGACCTATACGTGCTTTCGCGTAAGGTTTTTGACGACCTCGCCGCGGAGCACAAGATGGCCGCCATCAACCTGCTCGACGGCCTTGCGAGGTTGCTCGCGAGCCGGTTGCGCTACGCGAACGCCGAAATACACGCCCTGCGCTCGTAAGAAAACGGTCTTCACCATCCGGAAAATCGGCGCTTGAAGCCGTCGTAAAGGCGGGAGGTCTCCTCCAGACGGAGCGCGAACGCGGCGACAAAATAAGAAAACCCGGCAATAGCCAACATCGCCAACAGCCCCGCGACCGTGTACCCGCCCCCGAAAAGCGGACCCCACGCGCCATAAATGACGCCGGCCATCACGAGCGCCGAGAAGGTTATCCCCTTGAACGACTTAAAAATCCTCCTTCCGTCCAACCTGCCGAGCCGCTTTCTCAACAGCCAGGCGAGAAGCGCCATGTTTATGGTCGAGGACATCGAGGTTGCCAGCGCGAGCCCCGCCTGCTTGAGCGGCCACATCAGGATTAAGTTGAGGGCTACGTTCAACGCCATCGCGAGCGCGGCGATCTTAACCGGCGTCTTGGTGTCACCCATCGCGTAAAACGCCGACACGAAGATTTTGACGCCCGAAAACGAAAGAAGGCCGAGCGTGAAAAAGGCCAGCGTGAAGGCGGTGTTGGCGGTGTGAAGGCGCGTGAATTCCCCGTGCTCGTAGATGAGCCGGACTATCGGCTCCCGCAACGCGAAGAGGCCGACCATGGACGGAATTATCAAAAACATCGTGATGCGGAACGACTCCGAGACCGTCTCCACCATCTTGCCCGCCTGACCGCCGGAGGACTGCCTGGATAGGGTCGGCAGAAGCGCCGTGCTCATCGCCACGCCGAACACGCCCATCGGAAACTGTACGAGGCGCTGGGCGTAATAAAGGTAGGACACCGCCCCCTCGCCCAGAAGCGAGGCCAGCATCGTGTCCACAAGAAGGTTCACCTCGGCCACCGCAATGCCGAACGTGGCGGGGATGCTGAGCGTGACGACCCTGCGGATGAGCCGGGAGCCAGGGTCGAAGACCGGCCTGAAGACGAACCCCTCCCTTATCGCGAAGGGAACCTGGACCGCCAGCTGTAGCAACCCGCCCAAGAGCACGCCGACGACCAGGGCGTACACCGGGAGCGAGAAGTAGCCCCTGAGGAAGATCGTGCAGACGATTATGGCCAGGTTGAGCAAAACGGGCGAGGCCGCCGGCGAGGAGAAATGGTGGAACGAATTCAGCATTCCCATGAACACGGCGGCGAGCGATATGAAAATGAGATACGGGAACAACAACCTCGTGAGGTTTACGGTGAGGTCGAACTTGGCGGCGTCCCCGGTGAACCCTATCGCGATGACCTTGAGCAGGAGCGGCGAAAATATTATCATGACGACGACCGCGCCGGTCAGCGCGACGGTGAGCGTGACCAGCAGGTTGTTGGCGAATCTCATCGCCTTTTCCCTGTCCTCCATCATCGTCTTGGTGAACAGCGGCACGAAGGCCGCGGACAGCGCCCCCTCGGCCGTGAGCTGGCGAAACATGTTTGGTATCCTAAAGGCGACGAAAAAGGCGTCGGCCGCCGAGCGCGCGCCGAAGTAGTTGGCGACGACCATGTCGCGCAGGAACCCGAAAACGCGGCTCAACAGGGTGAAGAACCCGACGACCACGGCGGAGCGCAGAACCGACGGATGCGGCCCCCCCCGTGCCTTGCCGCCGCTCACGGGATTTTTTTCAGGCGTCACCCGAGGCGTCTTCCGCCATAAGCTCGGAGAACATCCCTTCGGAGAACATCGGGGTCACGTTTTTTGTCAGATATTTTTTTGTGTCCCTCACCCGGTCGAACTCCATCACCTTCAGGACGTGTTTTCTGGCCTCCTCGGCGGAGACGTCGCGCAAAAACCCCTTCAGCTTCGGTATCGAGTTCGAATCCATGGAAAGGTTTTCTATGTCCCCCATCCCGATGAGGAGGTAGGCGTACACGGGGTCGGCGCTCATCTTGCCGCACACGCTCACGGGCACCTTGTACCTGTTCGCCGACTGGATTATGTTCCAAAGGAGGCGGATGACGGCGGGGTTCAATGGCTCGAACAGGTTCGCCACGCTCTGGTTCGTCCTGTCTATCGCCAGGAGGTATTGGATGAGGTCGTTCGTCCCCACGGAGAAGAAGTCCACCTCGTTCACGGCGAACTGCGTCACCATCAGCGCGGCCGACGGGGTCTCCACCATCATTCCGACCTTCAGGTTCTTGTCGTACGGCACGCCGTCCTTGTCCAGCTCCCTTTTCATCCTTTCGAGCATGGCCTTGGCCCTTAGGAACTCCTCGAGACTGCTCACCATCGGGAACATGACGCGCAACCTTCCGTAATGGGACGCGCGTAGGATGCTCCTCAACTGCGTCCTGAAGACCGCCGGCTGGTCGAGGCAGTACCGTATGGCCCTGAGGCCGAGGGCGGGGTTGGCCTCGGGCTCCTCGACCATGTGGCCGGGCATCTTGTCCCCGCCGAGGTCGAGCGTCCGGATGATCGCCTCGTACGGCGCCACGAGTTGCGCCACTTTCTTATAGTCGTTGAACTGCTCCTCCTCGTCGGGGAGCCTGTTGCCCCGCACAAAAAGAAACTCCGTCCTGTACAGCCCGATTCCCTCGGCTCCGTGCGAGGCGGCGGTGGGGACGTCCGAGGGGGACTCGATGTTCGCGGTGAGCCTGAAAAGGACGCCGTCCCTGGTCCTGGCCTCCTTGCCGGCCTCCTTCTCCATCTTTTTGGCGAGGAACAGCAGGTGCTGGCGTTTTTGATTGTACGACTGAAACTGCTGGTCCGTGGGCTTGATGACGACGTTTCCGGTGATGGCGTCGACTATGACGTTGTCGCCGGTCTCCACCGACCGGAGTATTTTCGGCACGCCGACCACGGCCGGGATGTTGAGGGAGGAGGCGATGATGCCCGTGTGCGAGGTCTTGCCGCCGGCCTCCGTCACGAAGCCCAGCACGTATTTTGCGGACATCTGGGCCGTGTCGAACGGCGTGAGGTCGTGCGCGAAGATTACCGCCGGCTCGTTAAGTTTTGAGAGGCCGTCGTCGACGCCCGCGCCCATCAGCTCCCTTATGAGCTTGTTCACCACAAGCTCGATTTCGTGGAGACGGTCCTTGAAATAACCGTCGCGGATGTTCTCGAACCGCTGGACAAACTTGTCGAAGGTCTCCTTTAGGGCGTACTCGGCGTTGACCAGCTTTTTTTCAACCATCTGCCTCGCGTGCCCGATGAGCGTGGGGTCCTCGAGGATCTGTATGTGCGGGTTGAAGATGTCCCGCATGTTGGCGGGGATGTTGCCGACGCTTTCCCGGGCCGACTTTATCATCTCTTTTCGCACCGCCTCGACCGCGGCGTTCAGGCGGTCAACCTCCAAAAACGCCTCGTCCTTGCCGATGTTCCTGCAGACCACGGCTACGTGGAACCGGTTTAGGATGTACGCCTTGCCTATCGCTATGCCGGGGGACGCCAGGATTCCCTTAAATATTTTCACGAGGGGAGTTTATCCCACTTTGCGCCTCAAAGAAAGCCGGATGACCCCCCGGCAAAGGGCCGGCACGGCAGATCCGCGCGCAGTCCCAAGGCGTCGGCTAGGGGGTTTTGGCGGGGGGCGCGAAGAACTTCTTTAGCTCCTCCAGCGCGTCCTCGGCCCCGGGACCGCTTGTTTCAAGCGTGATGGTCTCTCCGGACTCGACTCCGAGCCCCAGGACGTCGGTCAGCTCCTTACCGTCCGCCCATAGGCCGCCGAACCCGACCCTCACGGCGCATTTGCGCCTCGAGCAAAGGTCCGCCAGGGAGAACGCCATGCGCAAATGCATCCCCAGAGGGTCGTCAACGCTAACCTTCGCCAGCGGCATTTTTCTTCCTCAGAAAATCGGAGGCAAGGATGATGTTCTCCTTGCCGTAGTCCCTCACCTTCGCGGACATGGTCTGAAGGTCGCTGTTTTTTTGAACGGAGGCGGCCTTGAGGAGCATCGGGAGGTTCACTCCCGCGATTATCTCGATGCCAAGCTCGTCCTGAAGGGAAATGCAGATGTTGGACGGCGTGCCGCCGTACATGTCCGTCAGCACCAGCACGCCGCTTCCCTCGTCGGCGTTGAGGATGGCGTCCTTGATGACGCCGCGCGCTGACGCGGGATCGACGTTGTGGTCCATCGCCACGGCCGTCATGCGGCCGGCGTTGCCCGTGATGAAATTCGCCGTGGCAAGAAGCTCGTTCGCCAGGTTGCCGTGGGCGCAAATAACCACTCCTATCACCAGAACCTCCTCCGGATAATAAGACGGTCTTTTTTATGCCAGGGCGACGGCCGGGCGGGTCACTCGACCGCCTCGTCCGTCGCGCAGGTGTCCACGGCCAGCGCGGAACCGCGCACGTGGGGGTGGCTCTTTTGTTTCTCCTTGAACTTCTTGGCCTGGGCGACGATCTTGTCCATCACCATGTCTATCGAGGCGTACAAGTCCTCCGATTCCTCCTTACCGTGAAGGTCCACGCCGT
Source organism: Nitrospinota bacterium (assembly GCA_016194375.1). Taxonomy (GTDB): domain Bacteria; phylum Nitrospinota_A; class UBA7883; order JACRGQ01; family JACRGQ01; genus JACQEX01. The sequence goes on along the minus strand of JACQBU010000077.1, from coordinate 6,754 downwards.
TTCCCGAGACGGTGACCTCGGCTATCTGGCGAAACTTGTCCACGGAAAGGGTGACGTTCACCCGGATGTTCAGGTCGATGAACTTCTTGACCACAAGCGCCTTTTGGTACGCGTAGTCCTTAAGCGCCGGCGTTACCTCGACTTTTTTTCCATGTATATGTACTTGCACGGCAACCTCAAAAAAAAATTGTTAATAATTGCGCCTGCGCTTGGAGGCGGGCGGCACCTTGAGCTCCTTGCGGTATTTGGTCACGGTGCGCCTGGCTATCCTCACGTCCTGCGTCTCCAGCATCCTGACTATGTGGTCGTCGGTGACCGGTTTCTTGGGGTCCTCGTCCGTCACTATCCTTTTTATCATGTCCTTCACGCGAACGGAAGATATCATGCTTCCGAGGTACGAGTTCACCCCGCCGTGGAAAAAAAACTTGAGCTCGTATATCCCCTGGGGCGTGTGTATGTATTTGTTGCGGGTGACGCGGCTTATGGTGGACTCGTGCATCCCGATGTCCTCCGCCACGTCCTTGAGCACGAGCGGCTTAAGTTGCGTGATGCCGTGGTCCAAAAAACCGCGCTGAAACTTCACGAGGCTCCTTCCGACCTTGAGCATCGTCTGCCGCCTCTGCTCTATGCTCTTGACCAGCCACTCCGCGGCCCTGAACTTGTTCTCGACGAACTCCTTTGTGGATTCCTGCACCCCCTCCTTCGCCTTGAGGATGTTTCTATAGTACGGGTTTATCTTGAGCTTCGGCACCCCGTCGTCGTTAAGCAGAACCTGGTAGTCGTCGTCCATCTTCACCAGGTAGATGTCCGGGAGGACGTAGTGCGCGCTCTCGGTGTTGAAGGCCTTTCCCGGCGCCGGATCCAAGCCCCTGATGAACTCCACGGCCTCCTGAAGACGCTCCACGTCCACCCCCAGCGCCTTGGCTATCTTGGGGTAGTTGTTCTCGCGAAGGTCGTCCAGATGGCCTTCTATGACGTCGCGTATCACGGGGTCGTCCGGTTCGAGCGCGGCGGCCTGCAACCTAAGGCATTCCCTCACGTCGGACGCGCCCACGCCGGTGGGGTCGAACCCCTTTATTATCTCGAGCACTTGCCTGACCTCCTCCACCGTCGCGCCGGCCTGCTCGGCGGTTTCGGCGGGGTCGGTCTTGTAGTAGCCGTCGTCGTCGACGTCGGAGACGATTATCTGCCCTATCTCGTTGAGGCGCTGGTCGGCCACCCCCGCGTTCAACTGCCACAAAAGGTGGTCGTGCAGGGACTCGTTGCTCCTAAGGGTGTTCTCCAGCGACGGTCTTTCCTTGAAGTCGCCCCCCGTTCCCCGCTCGTAGGCCTCCTCCTGAAAATAGGAGTCCCAATCCATCTCCTCCTTCGCCTTTGTTTCCTCGGCGGGCGCGGCGGCGGCCTCCTGCTCGAATCCCGGCGGCTCCTCCGGCTCCGGGGTTTCGGCCTCCTTTTCCTCCTCTTCGGCGGCGGCCTCCTCGAGGAACGGGTTCTCCTCAAGCTCCGCGCGAATGGCGGTGACGAGCTCCATGCGAGTCATCGGGAGCAGTTTGATGGCCTGCTGGAGCATCGGGGTCATGACGAGCCTTTGGGAAAGCTTCATCGAAAGCTTCATGTCCATGCCCATGGCCTACCCCTGCTTCATGTAGAAATTCTTGCCCAGATAGAACGTCCGGGCCTTCTCCGACGACACTATCCAGTCGGGCGCGCCGCTCTCGATTATCCGCCCCTCGCTTATTATGTAGGCGCGGTCGACTATCTCGAGCGTTTCGCGCACGTTGTGGTCCGTTATCAACACCCCGATCCCCCTGCCCTTTAGGTCGGAGATGATGGACTGTATCTCCATCACCGCTATGGGGTCTATCCCGGCAAAGGGCTCGTCCAGCAGTAGGAACGACGGGGACAAGGCCAGAATCCGGCTTATCTCGAGCCGCCTGCGCTCGCCGCCCGAAAGGGCGGAGGCCTTCGCGTCCGCCAGATGAAAGATGTTGAGGTCTTCGAGCAGGGTCTTCGCCCGCGTCTCCATCTCAAGCCGGCTAAGCGGGCGCATCTCCAAGACCGCCATTATGTTTTCCATGACCGTCAGCTTCCTGAAAACCGACGACTCCTGCGGGAGGTACCCCACCCCCAGGTTGGCGCGCCTATACAACGGCAGGGAGGTTATCTCCTCATCGTCGAGGTAAACGGAACCCCCCTCCGGCTTGGCAAGCCCCACAATCATGAAAAAAGTCGTGGTCTTTCCGGCTCCGTTCGGGCCCAGAAGGCCCACGACCTCCCCTTTGTTGACCAAAACATCAACATTGTCGACGACTTTACGGCCCTTGTATGATTTTGAAAGTCCCTGTGCTTTTAGCGTCAGCAATCGTACGTCCCCGAAAATTTCGACCTAAATTCCGGCGGGCCGGAAAAAAATCAATCTCCCTTCCCCTTGTCCTTGTCCGCCATGGGAAGGATGAGCGTCGCCTTCTTGTTTGCGCCCCCGTCGATAATTATACCTTCTTTGTCGTACTGATAGACTATTTTTTCTCCGCTGATGCTGTTCCCCTTTTCGTCAATCGTCGGGTTGCCGGTCAACACCACCCGCTTCAGGTCGTAATCCAGCTCGGCGCGCCCGCCGGTCAGCCGCCTCTCGCCCTTCGTCACGACCACGTTGCCCGTGGCGATTATCCGCGACACCGCCTCTTTCTTCTCGTTGGAATACACCTCGACCTCGTCGGCCTTTAAGTTGATGTCCTTGTGCGAGGCCTCCACGTTGCCGACGAACCTCATAAACCCCTTCTCGTTTTCGGCGAGCATCCTGTCCGCCGTTATCGTTGTCGCGCCGTTGAGGTTCGACTCCCCGGCGGCCGCGGCCGCGAACACGACCAGCATGACCGAGAAAAACGCCGCCCCCCTCATGCGTCCCATCCGTCCCTCACCGGTTCAAGGAGGCGGTCACGCCGCCGCCGAGGGCCACCGTCTGATTGTCTAGGTTCATCGACAGACTCTTGCCGGTGACGACTCCGGATTTCATCCCGATTCTGACCGGGGAGGAAGTCAAAATGACCCTCTGGGCGGCCTTCCAATCGAGCGCGTCGGTCTCGATGGTTATCGGCCGCCGGGTCCTGGCCCTGACCTCCCCGATAAAAGTGGCGTTTTGAGTCTTTGGGTCCATCGCCGCCTTTTGGGACGACAATTTAAAGGAGGTCTCGGCCTTCGTTCCGGAAAGGAAGTCAACCCTCACGTCGTCCATCTCAATCGCCTCGGGGGTCATGGAGGCCTTCGTCGCCTCAACGGTCCAAACGTCCATGTTTGCCGACTTTTCAATCATCCTAAAGCCGGTTATCTTCGTCTTGATTCCGTCGCTCACGTCCAAATTACTCTCCATCCAAGTTTTTGGGGGCGCCGAACGGGTCAAAAGATGGTACGCGCCGCCCCCGGACAAAAGCAAAATCCCGACGAGTAAAAGCGCCCTAAGCCGCCTCAACAACCGCTCAAACCCGTGATTAAAACGCGCATTATTGCTCATCAGGCCAACTTATCCGAATTTCCCTTTCAAGCTCACTTATTCTTTTAATTATGACGTCAATCTTTCGTCCGGGCAACGAATAACAGAAATTCTTGGGCCATTCCACCATGCAAATCCCCCTCCCCCAATAATCGTCCAATCCCAAGGCGTAGACGTCCTTGACGTCGTCAATCCTATAGAAGTCGTAATGGTACACATTAGGATTACCATTATATATATTTAATATTGCGTAGGTTGGCGACTTGACCTTGTCGGCCCCGTTTTCTTGGAGCGCCGAAAGTACGCCGCGCACAAAACAGGTCTTGCCGGCTCCGAGGTCGCCGCCAAGGCATACTATGTCCCCCTCCTTTAGGAGCGGGGCAATCCCCGCCCCGACCGCCTCCGTCTCTTGTTCGCCGTTTGTCTTGAAATTCAGATGTCGGTTCATGGGTGGGTTGCCAGTGTGTTGGCGCCGCGGTATGGGAGAATCCGCCTCTACTGCTTGGTTGCCACGACAACCCCGCAGGGGGACGTTGTCGTCAACGTATTTCCAGACAACGCATACGTACCGGAGTCGGCGGTCGGAAGGCCAAACTGCCCCCCGCTTACGCACGAATTGGAAGTCAAGCCCAAGCATGAATTGGAGGTCAAGGCGGTCCATAGCGTGGTTCCGTAGGCGTACCATACCCCGCTTTGCTGACAAGGGAGATAGTTTGTGTCTATGCTATCCCGGGCAAAAGTCCCGTCGGCGTAAATCGTAGTGGTTAAAGCACAATTAGAGGCGGGAGCACAGCTGAAGTTCTTCCACGTCCCCGCCGCGGCCGGGTCGCCGCCGAGTCGCGTAGCGTTCGTAACCACCCCCTGCGAATCGGTAAAGGCGACGGCCGCTCCCGAGAAGGTGGCGGAGATGGCCTGCGGGACGTTTAAATTGGGATTGGGACAGGCGTCGGTCGTTTCGGTGAGTGAGAAACGCACGCCCGAGGGCATTGTGCCGGTAAGAAGCCAGTTGAAGCCTGCGTCGCACGGCGTCGTAATCCCACCCATGCCGGTGTGGTATTCAGTCCAAGCTCCCGTGCCAGAATTGAAACTCGTGACCTTCATGCACGTGTCGGTTGTTCCGCAGGTCGCCGCGACAAATTTCCCCAGCAACAAACTTGTCCCCGTCCCGGTGGCGGTGGTGACGTTGACCGAGACCGCGACGTTGACGGAGACCGTGACGGCGACGGTGACGACCGTGTCGCCGGTCGTCGGGTCGGTCGACGTGCTTGTGGCGGTGCCGGTGCTTGTGGTGACGCTCGTGCTCGAGGAGGTGCCGGTGGAGGAGCCCGTAGAGGTCGAGGTGGAGGTCGTCGTGCTCGTGGCGGTGCCGGTGGACGAGACCGTCGTCGTCCTTGGAACGGGGACCAACTCGTTGGCCGCCGTCTGGGCCAGCCCGCCCGACCCGGTGATGGAGGAGTCGGAAAACGGGTCCGTGTTGGCCGCCACGTCCGACTCGACCCTGGCGGCAAGCGCGCCAAAGCCGCCGGTCAGGTAAACGGCGGCCGAAGTTTTGTTCACGTCAATGGCGTCCAGTTTCGTCCCCACCGGGACGGAGGAATCGCCGATGGTTATTTTGTATAGATTCTCGAGGACCGCGGCGACGGCCGTGCTCCCGGGGTTTATGTTCAAGGCGTAGTCGGCGTATCGGACGCGCGCCACCCCTTTCATCCTGGCGGAAGTCGCGCCGCTCCTTTGGCTCGGCTTCGGGGAAACCGGCACGTCGATGGTTACGCCGTAGCCGGTCAAATTGGGGACCGCCGCCGAGTAACGGCCGTTTAAGTCCGTCGTGGCGGTCGCAACTTCCTGTCCGGCAAAGTTGACGACGTGAACCGCCGCCCCCTGCACCCGGATGGTTGCGACGCCTGTCGGAGAGGTCGTCTGGGCGTCGACGTATCCGGAGAGGGTTATGTTGGTGGTCCCGGAAGACCCGCCGCCCCCCCATCCGCAGGAGTTTGAGAAAAACGGGAATAGAAGGGCCGCGAGAAAAACAACCGCATTTCTTTTAATAGCCATCTATTTTCCTGTCCGACGTGAATTTTACCATCGTTTCCGAAAGACGCCCCGACAAACTGACGGACGGCCGTAAAAAGGGGGAAGGCGGACGCAGGCGAAGGCGCATTAACCGGCCGGGCGGGCGAGGGTCATCATTTGAACCTTCCCTCCATCGCCACGTCTGCGAGCGGCTTTCGGTCGCTCGGCGTCTCGCGCGCCTTCAGCCTTTCCGGAAGGGCTTCCTTGTCGCCGTACCGTCCCGCCACGATGGCGCAGACGGGCTCGTAATCCTCCTCGGGCACGCCCAGCGCCGCGCACACCCTGTCCCTGTGAAATCCCGCCATCCCGTGCGTGTAGAGCCCCAGAAGCCTCGCCTGTATGGCGAGCGACATCCAGGCCGCCCCGCTGTCGAACTTCGACCAGTCGTTCGGCTTCCCCTCGGTTTCGAATCTGCGGTGGGCAAAAAGGAAAATTATGATGGGCGCGTTTTTGGCCCATATCTGGTTGCCTGGAAGCAACAGATCAAGAAACCGGGCGTGGTCCTTTTTCGTGATCGCATAAATAAACAGCCACGGCTGTTCGTTGGAGCAGGACGGCGCCCACTTCGCCGCCTCGAAAAGCGTTCTTACGACCTCGTTTGGCAGGGGAGCGGGATCGAAGGCCCGCGGCGACCACCTGTCAAGAAATAGCCTGTCAACGCCCGCCTCGGCCTTTCTATTGTTTTCCATGCGTTACCACCTCCGCCTCATTGTATCTGAAATAATCGGTCGGTTGCACGTGCCGGAAACTTAGGTGGTGCCTCAGTTTGAAATTTATGGGGATCGCCACGACCTCTTTCAGAGGTCTCGCGATGACAAGTATTTGTCATTGCGAGCGTAGCGAAGCAATCCCGCACCCTTCTTTTTCGATTATTTTCAAACTGAGGCACTACCGAAACTTACTTGCCGCCCCCAAATAGTAAAATAAGCCGCCCGCCCTTCGGGGCTAGAATTTGACGTTTATGATGGGCATGTGCGAAAAACGACCTTCTTCTATGTGGTTTATCAGACCAATCTGTACGCCTTTCAAGTTCTCGCAAGAATGGAAATACGAATATCAGGACTCACTAGTGTCCGGTAAAAATTAAGGGGTAATGGCCTGTTCTGTTCTTGTGTTAGATAATTGAATTGCGAAAAACCATTATCAACACAGGAGGAACAAACCATGCCCCATTTCAACACTGTTTTTTCCGAGCTA
>JACQBU010000076.1 GCA_016194375.1 Nitrospinota bacterium | reverse complement strand
TTGACACAACAATCCACTATAAGGGGGCGCGCTTTCATATAATCATTCCCGCGAACGCCGGCCGCCGTCCATTTGGGCTCTCATGCGGCATGCGGTAGAATAATTAGCGCGGGAAATAGGAAATGACCAAAGAAACATTGCTAAAAGAAAAGCGGTCGGAAATCCTCCGCATTGCCCAAGAACACGGCGCGCACGACGTCCGCGTGTTCGGTTCGGTTGTGCGCGGGGACGCCGGGCCGGAAAGCGACATAGATTTTCTCGTCGAGTTCGACAAAGGACGTAGCCTTTTGGACCAAGTCGGCCTTATTCAGGATTTGGAGGAATATCTGGGGCAAAAGGTGGACGTGGTGACTCTCAACGCCCTTCATTGGTACATTAAAGACAGCGTGCTTGCCCACGCCGTAAAATTGTGAAAGACGACAAGCTTTACATTATCCACATTCAGGAATCCATCGAGCTGATATTCCCCGGCAGTACAATGGAAGCGTGTTGCTGGAATGCGCGACGTGCTTATTCACCAGTATGAAGGCGTAGATTTGGAAAAAGTCTGGTCTGTTGTGGAAAAGGAATTGCCGAATCTCAAGGAATCATTAAGGAAGCTGAAATAGGTCGGAAGGCAAAGGGAGCGTCGTGCCGAAGCTGATTCGGCAATTTTTTCACTAAAATCAGCCGAAGGTGAATGCGAACGCCTCCGCGCCGGAATCCATAAACTCGATGCGGAAGGTGTGAACCGTGGCCTTGCCGCTTTGCCGGACGAGCTGGTACAGCCTCTGTTCGCGGATTACGCCGTTGCCTTGCGCGTCGACGTCGGCGCCGCCATCCGCGCCGGGGGCGGCCCCGTCCAGCGTTACTTTGAAGCGGACCGGTTTTTCATTGCGAGAACCCAGCACCAGATGCAAATCGCGCCCCCGAAAGCGGTAACTGATGGCCCCGCCGGACGCCCGCAACGCGGCCGATTCCGAGGACACCAGCCACCTGCCGCTTAAGGCCCATTGGTTCGGCTTGAGCGAGCGCGGCGCGCTGTATTGCGCCTCCTCGTCCGGCTGAACCTCCTCGGGCGAGGCCAGATTCTCCTGCCGAGCGTAACCCACGTAGGTCTCGGGCGACTGTTCCATCTCCCCGGCGCTTGCCGTCGCGCCCGACCCCTCCGCCTTCACAAATTCATCGCCTACCGCCGCGGCGTCCCGATTCGCCTCCTTGAGCAGGGCCTGTATCATCCGCTCGGTCTCCTGGTACGCGCCCTCGCCGAAGTGCCGGTGGCGAATCCGGCCCTTGGCGTCTATCAGGTAATCCGCAGGCCAGTACTTGTTGTGGTAGGCGTTCCAGACGGCGTAATCGTTGTCCATCGCCACCGGGTAGGTTACGCCGAGCTCCTTGACGGCCTTTTCGACGTTGCGCCTGTCTTTTTCAAACGCGAACTCCGGGGTGTGGACGCCTATCACGACCAGACCCAGGGGGCGGTATTTTTCGTCCCACGCCTTTATGTAGGGCAGGGTGCGGAGACAGTTGATGCACGAATATGTCCAGAAATCCACCAGCACCACCCTGCCGCGAAGCGTCTCGAACGTCAGCGGCGGGGAGTTCAGCCATTGCGTCGCGCCGGTCAACGGCGGCATCTCGGGGGAGTCGGAGGCGGCCTCGACGGGTTTCTTGGCCGCGGGTTGCTCGTCCAGCCGCGCTATCAATTTCTGCTCCGTGGACGCGGTGCTGAAAAAGGTGAATTTTGAAAGGAAGCGCGTGTCCCAGCCCAACGCTATGACCGCCACGCCCGCCACCACGACCACGCCCAGGCCGCGCCGCACCCATTCCTCCGCGCCAAGCCCGCGTTTCATCAGGCCGAACACCCGTCCGCCGGCCAGCAGGGCGAGGCCCAGCGAGGTCGCGGCGCCGGCGGCGAACGCCAGAAGCAACGAGGCGCTGTGGAGGTTCGCGCCGTTGAGCGCGGCGCCCGCCAGGACCAGCCCCAAGATCGGCCCCGCGCAGGGCGCCCATAAAAAGCCGACGGCGACGCCGAGCAACAACGCACCTTTCACGCCGGCCCGTTGGTCGGCTTGTTGTTGAAGGCGGCCGCCAAAGGCGACGAACGGGCGCATGATCCGTTCGGACAAGGCGGGGAAGACGAGCGCCGCCCCCAACGCCGCCAAAAGCAACATCGCCGCATATCGGCCGTATTGGTTTATCCCGACCACCCACGCCCCCCCGACGGCCGCAAAGGCCGCCAGCAACGTGAAGGTCCCGGCCATGCCGAGCAGTATCGGCAGTCCGTTGCGTCGGAACGACTGGTCGGAGCGCAAAAAGATGAACGGCAGGACCGGCAGGACACACGGGCTCAAAATGGTGAGAGTGCCGCCCAGATACGCGAGTAAAAATATGAGCATGATGCGTCGCCTCCGCGCCCGCCGGCCTAGCGTTGATTGACCGGTTTTTCTTCTTTGCCCTTTACTGCGGCATCGAGGGCGTTTAGGAAGACGTCGGGCGGTTGCGCGCCCGTTATCTTATGTTTGCGGTCGATGATGAAAGTCGGGACGGCGTTTATCCCCATCCTGCGGCCCTCCTCCTCGTCGTCGCGCACCTCTTTGGAAAAGCCGTTCCCGTCCAAAAGTTTCGCCGCCTCGCCGGAGGGTATTCCAATCTCCCCTGCAAGCTTGGCAAGCACCGCCTTGTCGCCTATCTGTTTTCCCTCGGTGAAGTAGGCGGAAAAAATCCGCTCCTCCGCCTCGCCCTGAAGGCCGCGCGTCGCCGCAAGGTGCACCAGCCGGTGGGCGTCGAAGGTGTTCGTCGGGCCGGTTCGGTCGATGGCGAACTTTAGGCCGGCCCTCTCCGCCGTGGCGGCCACCTGCGCGGTCGCCCTCTTCGCCCATTCCACGGACTGCCCGTATTTGGCGGCAAGCATCTCGTGGACGGAGACGCCCGGCTCGTGTATCGCGTCCGGGTCCAGCTCGAAGCTTTTCCAGATTATTTTTACGTCGTCCCTTTTCGCGAAGCGGGCGAGGGCGGACTCAAAATTGCGCTTGCCTATGTAGCAAAACGGGCAGACGAGGTCGGACCATATTTCGACTTTCATCATGTTTCACTTCGCCCCTCTTAGAACCATTATAAGCGCGAAAAGAAGATAAAAAAATCCCCCCGCGAGGAGCGGCGCGGGCGTCAGCCTTTTCGTCCGCCGCAGTTGGACGTACACGAGAAGGGTCGCGAGCATCGTCAGCAAAACCGACCACATTTCCGCCGGACCCAGCTTCCAATCCGTGAGCATGATTCCGACCGTCATGATCGCCGTGCTCTGCCAGACCATCGAGCCGGTGATGTTCCCCAGCGCCAGCGTGTCCTTCCCTTTTTTTATCCAGACGACGCTGTTGAACTTTTCCGGCAGTTCGGTCGCAACCGGGACGATCAGCATCGAGAGCAACAAGGGGGACGCCCCCAGGGCCAGGGATATGGCCTGTATCGCGTCCACGAACAGCTCCGCGCCCCATATTATCAGGACGAGCGCGGAGGTAATCTGGGCGAATATGACGGGAAGGGGCGGGTTTTCCGACTTCGGGGCGAACCAACACGGCTCCAGAACGTCGTTCTCCCCGGAGGAGCTTCCGCCGGATTTGACGGCATAAACGGCGTAGATCGCGTAGAACAGAACGAGCAGACAGGAGACGAACAACTTAAATAGAAAGACGTCCACGAAGGAGGCCGCGACGGCCAGAGCGTAGAAGCCCATAAAACATTCCAAATTGAGCTTTATGACCCTCGGGTCCACGTTCATGTTCGGATAATCGGGGCGGTTGTCCCTGTTCCAAACGACCGCGACTCCGGTGACGAACATGGCAAGCGTCGCCAGCATGAACGGCGCGCCGATTATCGCCCCTATGCCCACCGCGTGGCCCGCGGCCTTGGTGCCGAACATAATCGCGATTATCGGGACCATCGTCTCCGGCATCGCCGTCCCGACGGCCGCGAAGACGCTTCCGACGGCGTGGTCCGAGAGCCCGAGCCGCTTCCCGAACCATTCGAGGCCGTTCGTAAAAAGGGATGCCCCCGCCAGGACCACGACGGCGGACACCACGAGCATCGCGTATTGGGTCATGGCCGATATGATACACCCCGTCGCGACCCGGACGCGACGAACCCGCTCGTCCGGGGCCGGGTCAGTTTGAAATAGTAGCGGCATGCTTTAGCCCGCCTTGCGCCCGAAAGGGCGCAACAACGGGCTGAATTACACTCGCATTTCCTTGAAATGCGAGATGTGAAAAAGACGGAACACTAAAGTGTCCGCTTTTTTCCGTTGCCACCAATACATCCGGATGCGGAACAATCAATAAATTGAAACCGACCCGCTACCGTTCGTCCCGGCAAAAATCTACCGCTTTATTTTTTGGAATAAACGGGTAGAATCTTGCCACGATGCGACAAACGGCGATTTCCGACGCGGGCAACATACAATCCGCCGACCTCAAGGTCGAACTGCGCCGAAGGTTCTTGTCATACGCCGTTAGCACCATAGCCTCCCGCGCCCTCCCGGACGCGCGCGACGGGCTCAAGCCGGTGCACCGCAGGATTCTGTACGCCATGTACCGCATGCGGCTCACGCCGGACGCGCGTTACCGCAAGTGCGCGGCCATCGTCGGCGAGGTGCTTGGCAAGTACCACCAGCACGGCGACCAGGCGGCGTACGACGCCCTCGTGCGGCTGGCGCAGGATTTTTCCATGCGGTATCCGCTAGTGGACGGGCAGGGGAACTTCGGCTCGCTCGACGGGGACTCCGCCGCGGCCATGCGCTACACGGAGGCGAAGCTCGCCCCCGCCGCGATGGAGCTTTTGAGCGAGATCGAGCGGGAGACCGCGCCGTACCGCCCCAACTACGACTCCACCACCGAGGAGCCGGCGTACCTGCCGTCCCGCATCCCGAACCTTTTGGTCAACGGCTCGTCCGGCATAGCCGTCGGCATGGCCACGAACATACCGCCGCACAACCTGGGGGAGGTCGCCGACGCCCTCGTCGCGATGATAGACGACCCCAAGATAACCACCGCCTCCCTTCAGAAGCACGTCAAGGGGCCGGACTTCCCGACCGGCGCGTCCATGCTGGCCTCCAAAAAGGAGCTTCGGACGATTTACGAGGAGGGGAGGGGCTCCCTGAGGATACGGGCGGACTACAAGGTCGAGGACTTAAAGCGCGGCAGACGGCAGATAATCATAACGTCCCTCCCGTACACCGTGAACAAATCGAAGCTCGTCGAGAAAATCGCGTCCCTGATAATCGAAAAGAAGCTTCCGGCCCTGAACGACGTGCGCGACGAGTCCACCGAGGTCGTGCGCATAGCGCTGGAGCCGAAGGCCGGCTCCGACGTCCCCAAGATAATGGCCTACCTATACAAATACACCGACCTCGAGTACAACTTCGCCGTCAACATGACCGCGCTGGACCCGGGGGGGACGCCAAGGCGGATGTCGCTCGTCGAGCTATTAAGGACGTTCCTGGACTTCCGCGTGGAGACAACGGAAAAGCGGCTACGGTACGACCTTCGCAAAATCATGGAGAGGTTGCACCTTCTGCGCGGGTATCTAAAGGCGCTGGGGGACCTGGACCGGGCCATCTCGATAATCCGCAAGTCAAAAAACCGCGACGAGGCCCGGAAGGGGCTCATGGCGCACTTCAGGCTGGACGAGACGCAGGCGAACGCGATATTGGACCTCCGGCTTTCGGCCCTTGTTTCGATGGAGCTTCACAACATCAAGCTGGAGGCCGCCGAGCTGGAGGCGAACCGCGAGATGATAGAGGACATCCTAAGGAGCAGGACAAAGATAACCGGGCTGGTCAGGAAGGAGCTTGGGGACATAAAAAGGGAGTACGGCGACAAGCGCAGGACGGTCGTGGAAGGGGGCGGCGCCGAGGCGGTGGAGGAGGTCACGGCGGACGCGTTCGTGGAGCACGAGAAATGCCACGCCATACTCAGCCGGAACGGCTGGGTGCGCCGGATGAAGGGGGAGCCGAACGAGGCCCAGCTGAGGTTCAAGGAGGGGGACTCGCTCCTCAAGATTATCCCGGTGGACACCAGCGAACACGTCGGGTTTTTCACCTCCGCCGGCAAAATTTACGTCGCCCGGGCGTACGACCTCGCGGCCACGACCGGATTCGGCGACCCCGTGCAGTCGTTGTTCAAGTTCGGCGACGGCGAGCGCGTGGTCGAGGCGGGCGGCTTCCCCCACGTCAAGTCCGGAACCCGGCCTGAGGGGGAGTATTTCGTCGTGACGGAGAACGGAAACGGGTTTCGCTTCGCAACCGCGTCGCTAGTCGAGACGACGAAGGCGGGGCGCAAGTTCGCCAACGTGCGCGAGGGGGACTCCGTGCTGGACGTAATTCCGTTGGAGCGCAGGCTGATGTACGTGGCGGGCGACGGCGGCAAGGGGCTTTTGTTCGCCGCGGACGAGGCGCCGTTGCTCACCGGCCCCGGGGCCGGCGTGAGGCTCATAAAACTCCGCGAGGGGCAGAAGGTCCTGGGCGCGAAAAACGTGGACAAGGGGGACCGGCTTACGTTCCTGTTTTCCTCCGGCAGGGACGAGACCGTGAGGGTTTCCGACCTGGAGCGGGGCGCCAGGGGAGGCGCCGGAAGGGTCTACGGCGGCCCGAAGAAAAAGCTGGTCGGGTTGTCGCGTGTCTGACAAATACACGGCCAAGGACATAACCGTCCTCGAGGGGCTGGAGCCGGTCCGGGTTCGCCCGGGGATGTACATCGGGGGCACGGACTCCGCCGGGCTACACCACCTCGTGTGGGAGGCGGTGGACAACTCCGTGGACGAGGCGATAAACGGCCACTGCAAGCAGATAGACATAACGATAACGGACGACGCGTCGGCGACGGTCTCCGACGACGGCAGGGGAATCCCCGTGGACGTCATCGAGAAGTACAAGAAGCCCGCGCTCGAGATAATAATGTGCACTCTCCACGCCGGCGCCAAGTTCCACAACAAAAGCTACTCCTCCTCCGGCGGCCTGCACGGGGTGGGCATCTCGGTGGTCAACGCCCTTTCGGAGAGGATGGACGTCACGGTCAGGCGGGACGGCCGCGTTTGGACGCAGGGCTTCTCCAAGGGGAGGCCGCTGGGCGGACTGAAGAAGGGGGAGGAGACGAGGCAACGCGGCACCTCCGTCCACTTCACGGCGGACCGCGAGATATTCGGGAGGCCGAAATTCAACTTCAAGACGATATGCGACCGGGCGGAGAGCAAGGCGTTCATCAACCGCGGCCTCAGGATAAGCGTGGCCGACGTCCGCACCGGCGAGAAGAAAAACTTTTATTTTGAGAACGGCATTTTGGACTACATGACGAAGGTGCTCGGCTCGCAAAAGGGGGTGCTACCGGCCCCGTTTTTCGTGAGCGCCACCGCGCCGATAAAATGCGAGGCGGCGTTGCAGTGGACGGAGCGCACGGAGTCCCGCGTCGAGAGCTACTGCAACTCGATAGCGACGGTGGACGGCGGGACGCACGAGGCCGGCCTGAGGAACGCGATCGTAAAGACGTTGCGCGACGTCATGGAGCGCAGGGCGCCCAGGGGGAAGGCGGTCCCGATAACCGCGGACGACGCGAAGGAGGGGCTCACCGCCATCCTCTCGGTTCTGGTGGAACAACCCCAGTTCCAGGGGCAGACGAAGGACAGGCTGAACACCCCGGAGACGGCGGCGCAGGTGGAGAACATCGTCCGCCCCGCCCTGGAGAAACACCTGATTGAAAACCCTTCGGTGGCGGACGCGCTCCTGGCGCGGGTGGAGCTTTCGGCGCGGGCGCGGATGGCGTCGCGCGCGGCCAGGGAGGACGTGCACCGAAAGGGGCTGGTCTCCCACAGGCTCACCCTGCCGGGAAAGCTCGCGGACTGCTCCTCGACCGACCCGGACGAGTCGGAGCTTTTCATAGTGGAGGGGGACTCGGCGGGCGGCTCCAGCAAGCAGGCGCGGGACAGGAGGACGCAGGCCATCCTGCCGCTGAGGGGAAAGATACTGAACGTGGAGAACGCCGCCGACGCGAAACTGCAGTCGAACGCCGAGATACAGGCGCTCATCCTTTCCATCGGCACCGGGGCGGGGGAGAAGTTCGACCCGTCGAAGCTCCGCTACGGCAAGATAATAATAATGACCGACGCCGACGTGGACGGCGCGCACATCAGCGCGCTGTTGCTGACCTTTTTCTACCGCAACATGCGCGGCCTCATAGAGAACGGGAACATCTACCTTAGCTGTCCGCCGCTGTACCGCATCGGGGTCGGCGACGAGGTCTTTTACGGGGCCGACGACGCGGAGAAGGAAAAAATCCTCGCCAGGCACAAGCACCGGAAGGCCGAGGTCTCGCGGTTCAAGGGGCTGGGCGAGATGCCCATGAGCGTGCTCAAGGAGACGACGATGGACCCGGCCAGGCGGAAGCTGTTGCGCGTCGAGCTGGTGGGGGAGGGGGAGACCGAGGAGGCGTTCAGCGGGCTGATGGGGAGGGACCCCGCCGCGCGGTTCAAGTTCATACAGGAGAACGCCGCGGGCTTCGACCTAGACGTGTGAATCCGGCCCCGAAACGCCGGTTTTCCGGCCGCTACCCCCAGGAGATCAGGCCCGGAAGCCACTTGTGGACGAGGTGCTCGTGGCTGGGCAGGACGCGCACGGCGAAGCCGAACAGGCCCGCGTTGTCGCAGGGTATGGCCCCCGTGAACTTGCATTTGTCTTCGCCCGTCACGCCCTCGAACTCCATCACGGCCGTCTCCCCGTCCTTGATGTCGCCGACGTTGTCCATCTGGCCGTAATAGCACTCGACGACGACGTCGGCCGGCTTCAGGCCGTCCATCGAGAGGACGGCGGACACGAGCTTTTTGTCCCCCACCTTGAGCGTCGCGGAGGAGTTGTCCGCCGTGACCTCGAGGACCCGGACGTTTTTCCAGTTCGCCTCGACCACGCGCCTCCACGCGGCGAGCGACTTTATCACCGAGGGGTTGGCCTCGACGTAGTTCTGCCAGCGCAGGCCGAGCGGCAGGTAGTACCTTTCGGTGTATTCCCGCAACATCCGGTTGGTGTTGAACTGGGCGTTTAACTTGGTCAGGCTGGCCTTCATTTTTCCGACCCAGCCCCTGGGAAGGCCGTCCTGCCCCTTGTCGTAAAACAACGGGATGGCGTCGCGCTCCAGGATGTCGTAGATGGCCCTGCTTTCGACGGAGTCCTGAATCGCCTGGTCCTCGTACTCCTCCCCGGCCCCGACCGCCCATCCGACCTCGGGGGAGTACCCCTCGGCCCACCATCCGTCGAGGACGGAGAGGTTTAGCGCGCCGTTTGCGGACGCCTTCATGCCGCTGGTGCCGCTGGCCTCCATCGGCCTTCGCGGGTTGCTTAGCCATATGTCGCACCCCTGCACGAGGTGCCTGGCCACGTCTATGTCGTACCCCTCCAGGAACACGATTTTCCGCCTGAACTGCTCCTTCGCGGAGACGTGGATGATCTGCTTTATGATGTTTTTCCCCTCCAGGTCGCGCGGGTGGGCGGCGCCGGCGAATATTATCTGCACGGGCCGGTCCTTGTCGTTTAGCAGTTTGGCGAGCCTCTCCTCGTCCGTCAGAAGGAGGCTCCCGCGCTTGTAGGTTGCGAACCGCCGCGCGAAGCCTATCGTGAGCGCCTCCGGGTTGAGGGCGTTTTGGGCCTCCACTATCTCGGATTCGGCGCCCCCCTTCCTTTTCAGCTGTTGGACTAGCCTTTTCCGCGTGAACTCGACGAGCCTTTCCCTGCGCCTCTCGTGGGTCCGCCACAATTCGGAGTCGGGTATCTTGGCTATCCTCTTCCAGGTCGCGTCCTCGCCCGGCTTGCCTATCCACGCCTCGCCCAGGTACCTGTCGAAAAGGTTCCGCATCTCCTCCGATATCCACGAGCGCACGTGCACCCCGTTGGTCACCGAGAGTATCGGCACCGACTCCGTCGGGACGCCCGGCCAGACGTTGCGCCACATCTTGCGCGAGACCCTTCCGTGCAGTTCGGAGACGCCGTTGCTGGCGGCGGAGAGCCTGAGGGCCAGCACCGTCATGCAGAACAGCTCCTTTTCGTCCGCCGGGTTTTCCCTTCCGAGCGCCATTATTTCGGAGAAGTTGACGCCGCTGTTTTCCAGCACCGGCGCGACGTACCTCTCCAGGAGCCACCTTTCGAACCGGTCGTTGCCCGCGGGAACCGGCGTGTGGGTCGTGAAGACGGTCGAGGTCATTATCGCCTCCTTCGCCTCCGGGTAGGAAAAGCCGTATTTTCTCATCGTCTGAAGGATCCGTTCGACGCTGGCGAAGGCCGCGTGCCCCTCGTTCATGTGGTGGACGGAGACGTCCAGCCCCAGCGCCTCGAGCGCCCGCGCGCCGCCCACGCCCAGGAGTATCTCCTGTTTAATCCTCATCTCTATGTCCCCCCCGTAGAGCTGGGACGTAACGGCCCTGTCCTCGGGGGAGTTCTCGGCGATGTTGGTGTCCAGCAGGTAGAGCGGGACGCGGCCCACCTGGGCCCTCCACACCATCGCCGTAACCTTTCTGCCCGGGAACGGAACCTCCACCTTTATCAGCGAGCCGTCCGCCTTTTTCGCCCGCTTCAACGGAAGAAGGTAAAAGTCGTTTTCGGGGAGCTGTTCGAGTTGCCAGCCGTCCCTGTTCAGGTACTGCATGAAATAGCCGTGGGTGTACGCAAGGCCGACCCCGACGACCGGAATGCCGAGGTCGCTGGCGGACTTGAGGTGGTCCCCCGCGAGCACGCCGAGGCCGCCGGAGTATATCTGAAGGCACTCGTCCAGGCCGAACTCGAACGAGAAGTAGGCGACGTGGTTTTTCTTGCTCCAGCTCTCGACGGCGAACTCGTCGAACCACGTGCCTTCGGCCATGTATTCGCGAAGTTGCTGGGCCACGTGCTCCATGTGGGTCAAAAATCCGTCGTCGTACTCGAGCTCCCTGAGCTTTTCCTGCGAGATGGAGCCCAGGACCTTGGTGGGGGTGTGGTTGTACCTATCCCACAGGTCCGGGTCCATCCGGCGAAGGAGGTTTATCGCGTCTGGATGCCACACCCACCAGAGGTTGTAGGCGATCTCGCTAAGCGGCTTGAGTTTTTCGGGCAACGAAGGTTTTACTATAAACCTGCGATAATTCGGCATTTTTCCACCTCTATTTTAACGGACGACCCCCGTGAACACCGTTCAGGACGAGCTCGACCCGCGCTTAAAAGAATATCCCACCCGCGTCCCGCGCGCAATCCGCAAATCCGCGGCTCAACCCGCCGCCGGGCCGGCCGGCCCCTTTTCCCGCAGGATTTCGCACATGACGGCGAACTGTTCCATGCTTGCGGTCTCCGCCCTCGCGTTGGGGTCCAGCCCCGCCCCGTCCAGCGCCGGCCCTATCGTTCCCGCCGAATAGACGTTTTTGAGGTTGTTCGCGAGCGTCCGCCTTCTGCGCGCGAAGGAGGCGCGCACCAGCCTGAAAAGTTTATCCTCGTCCGCCTCCACCGGCGGCCCGGGGCGCGGGACGAAGCGTAGCACCGCCGACTCCACCTTCGGCGGCGGCCTGAAGGAGGAGCGCGGGACGAAAAGCACCGTCTCGATAGTCCAGTTGTAGGCGCTCCACAGGGAGAGCGAGCCGTAATGGCGGCCGCCCGGCCCGGCCGCAATCCTCTGCGCGACCTCCTTTTGGAACATCAGGACCATCCTCGAGACGTTCGCCTTCTGCTCCGTGAGCCGCTTGTATATCTGAACCGACGCGTAGTAGGGGAGGTTGGCCACAACAACCAGCGGGCCGGGCAGGCCGAGGTAGTCGACGTCCTCCCCCCGTTTTTCCAGAACCCTGGCGGCGGGGTGGCCGAGCCTCAGGGTTGCGGCAAGCCCGCGGTCCGGTTCCACCAGGGTGAGGTCGTCCGTAAGTTCGGAGAGCGCGAAGGTGAGCGCCCCCCTCCCCGGGCCGATCTCCACGACGCGGTCGGAAGGCCTGACGGCGGCCGACGCGACTATCGCGCCAACGGCCTCGGGGTCGGCGAGGAAATGCTGGCCCATCCTGGCCCTGGCCATTATTTCGTCCCGAATGTTACGAGGGGGCTTGCGCCGCGTGAAACCGAGCGACGACCGCGGACCATCTCCCGGCCGGCTTCAGTTCTGCTGTCGGACGAGGTCCATCGGGTCTATGACGTCGGTGACGCGGATTCCGAACCGTTCGTTTACGACGACCACCTCTCCCCTGGCGGTGAGCATCCCGTTTATGAAGATTTCCATCGGCTCGCCGACGAGCTTGTCGAGGGGGACGACCGTGCCGGGCCCGTATTTCAACAGCTCCCTGACGGTGGTTTTGGCGCGGCCCAGCTCGGTGCTGACGACCAGCGGTATGTCCATGTACTGCTCGAGCTCCGAGGATATTTCCGCCATCGCGCGCTTCTCCTCCTCGGTTTTCTCGACGACCGCGCGGGTTTCCTCCTCCGGCGCCTCCTTGATTTTGGGGCGCGCGCCGTATTCGTCGTAGAGAGCGGCCATTTTACGAACCCTTCTTTCTTAGTTCTTCGACGTATCTCATCCTAAGCTCGTACAACGCGGATTCGAGCAACCTTTCCTCGTCCGCGTCCAAATTTCCCTTCGTCTTGTCCCTGAGCATCCCCAGTATATCAATCGACTGCCGGGCGATGTCAAGGTTCTGGGGGACGGCTCCGGCCACGGGGTCGTCGTACCCGCCCATGCTCATTGCGGCGGATGTGGAAAGCGAAAGCACGAAGGTCGAGAAGTCTGTTTCCGGCGGAGGCAACCGGCCGCCCGCCTTTTTGTCGGCGGCTGGTTGTTGGGATGATTTTGCCGCTTCTTCCGCCTCGTCCGTGGAGGGCGGTCCCTTGTCAACCTCCGGGTTTGCCGTCCGTCGTTTGTCGCGAAAGACGAAATCTTTGTTTTCTTCCATCCCCGGCGACCTTAATTCCTATTCTAAATGCTCCGCCTTCAGCGTGAGCGTGGGCTTTTGGGGCTCCACGATCTGCTTGCCCACTATCTTCCCCTCGACTATCTCCCTTAGGGCGATGTCGAAAAGCGACGCGTTTTCGGACTCCACCAGGGGCTCCGCCCCGCCCTGCAACTGCCTCATCCTTGCGACCATCACGTTCACAAGAACATAGTGTTGCGGTATTACGTCCAAAGCCTGTGAATACAATTTAATGTCAAACATCTAAAAATACCCTCGCTTGTTATTGTACCTTATCTCAATACGACTATTCCAATTTTCCGAATTGCGGCGTCGGCCCGCTACTGGCGCTCTCCTCGTTGTTGCGCTCCATCTCCTCCTGGCACTCGATGCAATACTTCACGAACGGCCTGGCCTTCAACCTTTTGTTTTCGATGACCCTCTCGCAACTTTCGCATATGCCGTACCGCCCCTTGTGTATCTTCTCAATGGCCTCGTCAATGAGCATCAGCTCCTGTGACGAGCGAAGCTTCATGGTTATGGACATCTCCTGCTCCACTATCGATTCCGCTATGTCCATGTCGTCCCCGTGCCCCAGGTCCAGGTTCTGAATTTTATCGGGGCTGATGTGCGACTCCAGAGCAATCAATTCCTGCTTTCTAGCCTGGAGCTGTTCCAAAAGTGCTTTGTAAACCTTGTTCATAAACTTGCTTTAAATCCTCATACACAGTTGGTTTTAAAAGGCTTGCTCGAACCGTCAAAAATTTTTCAACCGTCCCGTCCGTTACGACGGTTAGGTTTAAACCGCGTAATTATGCCACATTTTATCCACAAAGCAATAATTAAAAAACGGCAGGGCGGCGGGCAAAAGGGACGGGGGGTTGGGACATTCACGGAACGCGGATTGCCTCGCGACGCTTGCAATGACATCTAGTTGTCATCGCTAGGCCGCCGAAGGCGGTCGTGGCGGTCTCTAATTCTTATAAAATAAGGCGGCGCCCGAACAGCACGAGGGTTGCGGGTCAAAGCGTATGTAGTAAGATGTCGCGATGATTACAACGGCGCCGGGCTCGAAATGTTAAAGCCGTATCGCGGGGGTCTGCCCAAGGTCGCGCCGTCCGCTTTCGTCGAGGATTCGGCGCAGGTGGTGGGGGACGTGGAGATAGGCGAGGACTCCAGCGTCTGGTTCAACTCCGTCGTCCGAGGGGACGTGAATTACGTGAGGATCGGGGCCCGCACCAACATACAGGACGGAAGCGTCGTCCACGTTACTCACGACACGCACCCGACGGTTTTGGAGGACGACGTCACCGTGGGCCATAACGTGACTCTCCACGGATGCACCATAAGGTCCCGCGTGCTGGTCGGCATGGGGGCGATAATACTCGACGGCGCCGAGGTTGGCTCGGACTGCGTGATAGGCGCGGGTGCGCTGGTCACGGAGGGGAAAAAAATCCCGTCCGGCTGGCTGGCGCTGGGCGCGCCGGCGAAACCCGTGCGGGAGCTCACGCCCGACGAGCGCGCGATGTTGCTCCAGGCGTCGGCGAACTACGTCAGGTACAAAAACACCTACATGGGCCGCTGAACCGCCGTGAAGCCGACGGTCTTACTGCTTGCGGCGGCGATGACGTTCGCCGGCCCGTCGGCCGCAAAGGACGCGCGCGAGGACGTCTCCCCCGCGCTGGTGGCGAGGGTAGAAAAACGCTTTTCCGAGATAAGCGGGTTCAGGGGGAAATTCCGGCAGATTTTTCACGACGCCTCAATGGGCTCGACGGAGGAGTCCGCCGGAACGGTGGCGATGTCAAGACCGCTTAAAATGCGGTGGGACTACAAAACCCCGTTCGAGCAGACGGTCGTCTCGGACGGACGCTCGGTTTATTTCTACGTCCCGTCCGAAAAGCGGGCGACGGTCGCGCCCTTGGGGGGCATAATCAACGACCGCTCCCCCGCGCTTTTTCTCGCCGGCGGGAAAAGGCTGGGCGAAATTTTCGCCATAAAACCCCCGCGACCCGGGGATGAAACGGGCGAAATGGGTGGTAGGATACTCCTCTCGCTCGAGCCGAGGGAAAAATCGGCCTCGGTGACGAGGATAGTCGTCGCCGTGGACGCGTCGGACTACACAATCCGCGCCCTTTCGCTTTTCGACTGGGCCGGGAACAGGAGCGACATGGAATTTTTGGACTTGGAGACAAACGTGAAGTTGGAAGACCGGTTTTTTCGCTTCGACAGGCCCGCCGGGGTCGAGCTACTGGAGGCCCCGAAGTTTTGACCGGCACTAACTCGCGCAAGGG
The DNA here is from genome assembly GCA_016194375.1 of Nitrospinota bacterium. Taxonomy (GTDB): domain Bacteria; phylum Nitrospinota_A; class UBA7883; order JACRGQ01; family JACRGQ01; genus JACQEX01. Next base: position 14,099 of record JACQBU010000076.1, on the reverse strand, counting down.
TGGGGGCGTGGCGCCGTGGGTGCGTTGACGTACGTCGTTTCGTCCGTCGTGACGCTGGGCGTGCTCATCATCGTCCACGAGCTGGGGCATTTTCTCATGGCCCGGAGGATGGGCGTCGGGGTGGAGAAGTTCGCGATCGGGTTCGGACCCGCCGTCTGGAGCAAAAAGGTGGGCGAGACCGAATACATGATTTGCGCCGCCCCCCTGGGCGGATTCGTCAAAATGGTCGGCGACGAGGAGGGGGATGCGGGGAAAAACGGCGGGGAGGCCGCCGCGCCGCCGCCCGACCCGGAGAAATCCTTCAACAACAAGCCCGTCTGGCGAAGGCTACTCATCGTGTCCGCCGGGCCTCTGGCCAACCTCGTCTTCGCCGGTCTAGTCTTCAGCACGGCGTTCATGGCCGGCATGTATGTTCCGGACACGAAGATAAGGGCCGTGACGCACGACTCCGCGGCCGCGAAGGCAGGGCTGGCCGAGGGGGACAGGATACTGGGGATAGACGGCAGGACGATGGACAACTGGGGGGAGCTTGCCGAGACGATAAGCTCGTCGCCGGGCAAGAAGCTCCGCCTTGTGGTGGAGAAGGCCGGAGGCGCGAGGGCGGAGCTAGAGGTGACCCCCTCGCTGGAAAAGGCGAAGACCGTCTTCGGCGAGGCGGTCTCCGTGGGCAGGATCGGGATAAGCCCCGACCAGGTGTTCAGGCGGTACAATCCGGCGAAGTCGCTCTGGCTCGGCTTTCACAAGATGTACGAGATTTCCGCCCTGACGGTCATGATGATGGTCAAAATTTTCCAAAACGTCGTTCCCTCGGACACCATCGGCGGCCCGCTCATGATATTCAAGATGGCCGGCGAACAGGCCCAGGCCGGAATTCTGCCCCTTGTCATGTTCATGGGGGTGCTGTCGGTGAACCTGGGCGTCCTCAACTTTTTGCCCATACCGATTCTGGACGGCGGACACATCGGATAAGCGCCAGGGGCAGGGAGATCGCCCAGCAGGTCGGCATGGCGCTGTTGATATCGCTGATGGTGTTCGCGTTTTACAACGACATATCGCGCTTCGTCTCCGACTTCGGCAAAAAGTAACCCTCAATACCCCGGTACACGCGCCTTTGGTAGGCGAGGCAATCCTGCCTTGCATTGGCGCAACGCGCCAACATCTTGTTGCCCCTGCCGGGGCAAATGGGAGGCAGGATTGCCTCCCCCACCAAAAAAAGGAGGAGGTCGGATTGCCGCGCCGCCAAGAGCGTCCGCGCATTTTATGGTAGGTACAACCAACATTCGGGCGCGCCTTAATTTGGTGCCGACGGTCAGATTCGAACTGACACGGGTCGCCCCGCCGCCCCCTCAAGACGGTGTGTCTACCAATTTCACCACGTCGGCACTTTCCAAAATCACCGCAGTTCCGGCCTCCTCCGAGGAATAAGGAGGGGCGGAATAAGGAATGATATATAATTTGCGGGTGACGTTCAACCTTTTATCGGGTGATTGGGAAAGAACCATGAAACAAATCCGCTTTTCCCTTTTCATACTCCTCCTGCTCGCCCAGCCCGCCGCGGCCCGCGCCTCGACCGCCACGGTGCTCAAGTTCAGCGGCGTCATCAACCCGGCCTCGGCCGAATATCTCGGTGGCTCGATAGCCAAGATAAGCGCGGATAAGTCCGCCGACCTCGTCGTGGTCATGCTGGACACCCCGGGCGGGCTGGACACCTCGATGCGCATCATAGTGAAGGAAATAATGGCCTCGCGCGTCCCGGTCTGCGTTTACGTCGCCCCCTCCGGCTCGCGCGCCGCGTCCGCCGGGACTTTCATAGCGATGGCCGCCCACCTGTCCGCCATGGCCCCCGGCACCAGCACGGGGTCGGCGCATCCGGTCGCCATGGGGCAGAAGATGGACGAGACGATGAGCAAGAAGGCGGAGAACGACGCCGCCGCCTACATAAAGTCCCTCGCGCTCGAGCGGGGGCGGAACGCCGAATGGGCGGAGAACGCCGTGCGGCAGAGCGTCAGCCTCGGCGAGCAGGACGCGCTCAAGAAAAACGTCGTTGACTACGTGGCGAGGGACCTGGACGACCTTTTCAGGCAGATGAACGGGAGGAAGGTGAGGGTGGGCGGGGTCGAGAGGACCATAGACTCCAAATCCGTCGGCGTGACGTACAAGGAGATGACCGGACGCCAGAAGGCGCTCGACGCGATGTCCGACCCGACGATAGCGTACATACTACTGATGCTCGGGTTTTACGGCCTGTTTTTCGAGCTCGCCAACCCGGGCGTCATACTGCCCGGCGTCATCGGCGGCATCTGCCTCGTGCTCGGCTTCTACTCCATGCAGTCCCTGCCGATCAACTACGCGGCGTTGCTCCTCCTCCTGCTGGGGGTGGTCATGTTCGTCTCGGAGCTGTACGTGACCAGCCACGGCGCGCTTACGGTGGGCGGGATAACCTCGGTCCTTCTCGGCGCCGTCCTCTTTATGGAGTCGTCGCCGGACTACATGAAGGTGAACCTGTGGGTCGTCCTGCCGGTCGCGGGGACCCTGGGCGCCCTGTTTCTCGCCATGCTGGGGTACGGCGTCTTTTACAGGTCCCGAAAGGTGCCGACCGGAGCCGAGGGGTTGCCCGGCCTGGAGGGGAGGACGCTGTCGGAGGTGGGCGACTCCGGCACGGTCGAAGTGGAAGGGGAGATATGGGGAGCCCGCTCCGAGACCGGCGTAATCGCCAAAGGCGCGCGGGTGTCGGTCGTCAGGAAGGACGGCCCCGTCCTGGTGATAAGGCGCCGCGACGGTTAGCCCGGATTCAGAAGTTCAAAAAGATTGTTCGCAGATTACGCCGATTTTCGGAGATTTAATGGAAAGGATATGAAGGTGAAACCTCTGAATAAGGGTTGCTATTGTCATTGCGAGCGGAGCGAAGCAATCTATACATGCGCTGAATCAAAGGCGTGGAGATTGCTTCGTCGCTTTGCTCCTCGCAATGACACGGCAAACGGGACTTTTTCAGAGGTTTGAAGGTGATTACGGTTTCTAAAACTTAAGACAATCCTTTTTGTCCCTAATCGGCGACAATCCGTGAAATCTGCGGATGAAATTGATTGGCGAAAAAATTTGGGCGCCCGAAAGGGGGTGACTTTCAGGCGCCCGCAAACAAAATGGGGTATATGACTGATTCGCTACGATGGGCTCGTTGGCGAATCTTGTGGGGCCAAACAATCCTTGCAGTTGTGGTCTATGTCCCTGCCGCACATGAGGCAGGAGTGAGAGCCGCGATAAAACCTTAGGTGGCCCCCGCAATGCCGGCAGACCCTTACGGCGGATTTTTTCCGCCCCTCTTTTTCCAACTCCAGGTCAAACATTAATTTCATTTATTTCACTCCTTATCCAATCCCTAGTCCGCGTAGGGTGCAGGATGTGTGCCGAGTTCGCCGGCTCTCGCATATGGCGCGCATAATCAGGGTGTTGGGTTCTCCACGCCTGTCCGCCGCCTTTTAATTTTATGTCGTGGTTTCCATCAATTTTTTGGTGTTTTCGACCGGTTAGCGTCAATTTTTGCCGGTCGGTGGCGTCTAGGTTTGGAATTTGGGAGCATTGGCCGACCCCGTTCGGGTACGAGGGTTGCGGGCTAAGGCGAATGCGGACGCGGATTGCTTCGCCACGCTCGCAATGACAATTAGTTTGTCATCGCGAGACCGCCCTTGGCGGTCGCGGCGATCTCCGTATTTTTCAAACTGAGACGCTACTCGCTGGTAAGATTCGCGGGGAAAGGGAAAAAAAACGGGTTAAACTAACCGCCATGAACGCCAATCCAAGGCCGCTTTTGGTTTTACTCCTCGCCGAGGACGGAATTTTCGAGCCGTCTAAAATATGGTCCGTGCTACACCGCCAAAGGGGGGAGTTCGACCTCGTGCTTTTGGACCGGTCGGGGGGGGCGACAAAAACGCCCAAGCCGATGCAAGAGGCCGCCGTCAAGACCGTGGTCGTGGGCCCGGGGGGCCTGGGGAAGGCCGTCAACTCCCTTTGCGCCGAAAGGCAAAACGGCGTGCTGGCCTTCACTTCCGACCGGGTTTGTCCCACGCACGAACATTGGCTGAAAAGGCTTTGCGAGCCGTTGTGGACGGGAAAGGCGGAGGCGGCCTTCGGCCGGCAGGCGCCGTCGCCGGGGGGAAACCATTTTTTCAACCACGACCTCGAGGTAAATTACCCGGCGGACGGCGACCGCGCGGACCGTTCTTTTTTTTCGATGGACAACTGTGCCGTGACGAGGGAGGCGTTGCTCAAACGCCCGTTCCCCGAAGTTTTTACATACGACCCCGCCGCGGTCTGGCTGGCCGCCAACGACGTCAGCCCCGTGTATCGCCCGTCGGCGGTCGTCATGCGGTACACGCTTTTGACGTTGCGCGGGATTTACGAGGAGTCGAGGGGGAGGGGCATGGACCTGTCCGCCGCGGGTTCGCCGAGCCCTTCGCTTGCGCGGGAGACGGTGGAGTTATTGCGCGGGATTTGGACGGACTTGGTTTTTGCGGCCTCGATTAAAAAACCGCAGTACGCCTGGTACCCGCCCTTTCGCAGGTTTGCCATGCATTTCGGCCATTATCAGGGGGCGGGGAAAAAATGAAGAAGTCCAAAACCGTCTTCGTCTGCCAAAACTGCGGGGCCCGACAGCCCAAGTGGGCGGGGAGGTGCCCCGACTGCGACGGATGGAACACCCTCGTCGAGGAGGCGGTCAGGACCGAGACCGCCAGGGACCGCAGGGGCGCCGGAATTTCCGCGGAATCCGGCAAGCCAACGCCGCTTACCGCCATCACCTCGGACCGGGGTTTGCGCATCCCGACCGGCATGTCCGAACTGGACCGCGTGCTCGGCGGCGGAGTTGTTCCCGGCTCGCTCGTGCTCATCGGCGGCGACCCGGGCATCGGCAAGTCAACCCTGCTTTTGCAACTTTGCGGCCACGTCTCGCGCACGGGGACGGTCCTGTACGTTTCCGGCGAGGAGTCGGCCGGGCAGATAAAAATGCGGGCCGAAAGGCTCGGCGTGAGGTCGGACTCCCTGCTGGTGTACCCCGAGACGAACGTGGAGGCGATTTGCGCCAAGATTCTGGAGCTCAGGCCCGCCGTCGTGGTCATAGACTCCGTCCAGACGATGTTCACCGACCTCGCCCCGTCCGCCCCCGGAAGCGTGGGCCAGCTTCGCGAGTCCGCCGCGGTGCTGATGCAGGTCGCCAAAAAATCGGACGTGCCGGTCTTCCTCGTCGGGCACGTCACGAAGGACGGGGCCATAGCGGGGCCGCGCGTGCTGGAGCACATCGTGGACGCCGTCCTTTATTTCGAGGGGGACCGCGACCATTTTTTCCGGATACTGCGCTCGGTCAAGAACAGGTTCGGCTCGACGCACGAGGTGGGGGTGTTCGAGATGCGCGAATCCGGCCTCGTCGACGTCGCCAATCCGTCGGAGATTTTCGTCTCGCACCACGGGGACGCGCCCAGCGGCTCGGTGGTCACGAGCGTCCTATCGGGGGCGAGGCCGATTTTGGTGGAGATACAGGCGCTCGTGACGAGCACGTCGTTCGGCAACCCGCGCAGGACGGCGGTGGGGTTCGACTACAACCGGCTGGCGCTTTTGGCCGCCATCCTGCAAAAACGGGCGGGGCTGGTCCTGGACGCCGAGGACGTCTACGTTTCGGCCGCGGGCGGGATGCGGATAGACGACCCCGGCGCGGACCTTGCGCTGTGCGCGGCGATCGTCGGCAGTTTTCGAAACCGTCCGGCGCGGAAAAACTCCATGTTCATCGGCGAGGTCGGCCTCGGGGGGGAGATAAGGCCGGTTTCGTCCCTTTCCCTTCGCGTTAAGGAGGCGGCGCGGATGGGGATAAGCCTGGTTTTCGCCCCCAGGGGAAGCGCGGCGGTGTTCGGCGCGGAGATTTGCGAGATAGGGCACGTCGGCGACCTTTCGGACGCCATGTTTTAGGGCGGGGGCGGGGCGGCGGCGAACTATCGCATTTGAACTTTCCTAGGATTCTCTCTCGATTCACAATCGAATCTTCGGATAAAAATAATGTCATGCCCGTGCAAACGGGCATCCAGGCAACGGTCGTCTCTGCCTTCGTTTCTCGTCCTGTTCGCTCCATCGGCGCGGTAGGTGCGACTTTAGTCGCACCGGTGCGGCTGAAGCCGCACCTACCAATCTCGTCCCGGCCGTGTCCAGGCGGCCGGAGATTTTTCCCTTCTGGATTCCCGCTTTCGCGGGAGTGACAAGCGGGGGGCGGGCTAGACTATCTGCGTGCCGACGCCCGTGTCGGTGAATATCTCCAAAAGAACCGCGTGTTCCACCCGTCCGTCTATTATGTGGGTTTTCTTCACGCCCGCCGACAAGGCCCGCAGGCACGCGGCCACCTTCGGGAGCATCCCGCCGGAAATCACGCCGGAGGCTATCATCTCCTTTATCGTCTTTTCGTCAAGCGACGGCACGAGCTCCTTGTTCGCGCCGTAAATCCCGGGCGTGTCGGTGAGCAGGACCAGTTTTTCCGCGCCCAGCGCGGCGGCTATCTCGCCGGCCACCGTGTCCGCGTTTATGTTGTACGTCTCGCCGTGCTCCCCCGCGCCGACCGGCGCTATCACCGGGATGAAGTCCTCCTTGTCCAACGCCAAAAGGACGGACGTGTTCACCCGCGTTATTTTTCCGACCATGCCGATGTCTATTATCTCGGGTCGGCCGAGGTCCTCGGTCTGCTTGGTGATGACCATCTTCTCCGCCCTTATCAGCCCGCCGTCCTTGCCGCTCAACCCCACGGCCTTTCCGCCGGCGGCGGAGATGAGGGACACTATCTCTTTGTTCACCTTCCCCACCAGCACCATCTCCACGACGTCGAGCGTCTCCCCTTCGGATACCCGGTGCCCCTCGACGAACTTGCTCTTCACGCCCATCCTGTCGAGCGTCTTGTTTATCTGCGGCCCGCCGCCGTGGACGACCACCGGGTTCATGCCGACGTATTTGAGTAGCGTGACGTCCTTGGCGAACCCCGCCTTGAGCTCCTCCCGCGCCATGGCGGAGCCGCCGTATTTTATGACGATGGTCTTCCCCGCGAACAACCGGAGGTAGGGGAGGGACTCCAGCAGAACCCCGGCCTTTTTTATAATCTCATCCAACATTTTAAGAAGTATATCCCGCTTTTTTCCGTTTACAAACGTCGAACACCTCCGGATGGCGGGAAAGTGTGGGTAGGTGCGAATTTATTCGCACCATTGGTGCGGCTAAAGCCGCACCTACCATTGAAATTGACACGCCATCTCCGGCCGCCGCAAATCGGCGTTATAATTAATTATGAAGAGGTTCATCGGGCTCGCAATATTATTGGCCCTTATTCTGGGACCGGGCACCGCCCGTTCGGAAAGCACGAGCAGGGACATGGCAAAAAACGCGCCTACAAAACGCACGGAGACGGCCACCTTCGCGGGGGGCTGTTTCTGGTGCATGCAGTCCGTCTTTGACGAGGTGAAGGGCGTCGTCTCGACGACCGTCGGCTACACCGGCGGGCGCGTCAAAAATCCGACTTACGGGGACGTTTCAACCGGCGGGACGGGCCACGCCGAGGCGATAGAGATAATCTTCGACCCCGCGGTGGTGGACTACTCGCAACTGCTCTACCTGTTTTGGCGCAACATAGACCCGACCGCGGTCAACGGCCAGTTCGCCGACCACGGAACGCAGTACCGCACCGCCATCTTCTACCACGACGAGCGCCAAAAACGGCTCGCCGAGGCGTACAAGGAGGATTTGGCGAAGTCCGACAAATTCAAGAAACCGATAGCGACGGAAATCACCGCCGCCTCCGCGTTCTACCCGGCCGAGGAGCACCACCAAAAATACTACAAGAAGGAGGCGGCCCGTTTTAAGGCGTACGAGCGCGGCTCCGGGCGCGAGGATTACGTGGAGAGGCACAAGGGGGACGTCCCGGTTTTTAAGGACGTCGAGAAGATACCGAACCCGCTCCCGTCAAAGGAGGAGTTGAAAACGAGGCTGACGCCCCTGCAGTATAACGTGACGCGCGAGAACGGCACGGAACCCCCGTTCAAAAACGAGTACTGGGACAACCACCGGGAGGGGATTTACGTGGACGTCATAAGCGGCGAGCCGCTTTTCAGCTCCAGGGACAAGTTCGAGTCCGGCACGGGCTGGCCCAGCTTCACCAAGCCGATCGACCCGAAGAGCGTGGTGGAAAAAACCGACTCAAGCTTCGGGATGGCGCGGACGGAGGTCAGGAGCCGCCGCTCCGACTCGCACCTCGGCCACCTGTTCAACGACGGCCCCGCCCCGACCCACAACCGATATTGCATGAACTCCGCATCGCTCCGCTTCGTCCCGAAGGAAAATTTGGAGAAGGAGGGGTACGGGGAGTATCTCAGGATCTTTGTAAAGTGAGGGGACGCGCCGATTCCGAAATTTTTGGCGCGGGAGATTCGAGTAATCGGCAAGTTTGAAAAAGATGGAGATCGCCACGACCGCCTTCGGCGGCCTCGCGATGACAACCAACTGTCATTGCGAGCGTAGCAAAGCAATCCAGATTCCGTAATTCAAAAAATTCCAATCGACCATTATCCAAATTCGGCGGATTAACGCGCGGGGAGCACGGCGCGCTTGACGAGCTGGCGCTTGTTCGAGATTGCGAAGCCGGGGGCGGCTTTTTTTAATTTGCCCAAAATCCCCTCGTGGCGGGTCTCGAGCCGCAGGGTGCTGACGCCCCCCTCGGATTTCACCTCCCCCGCGACGACCCCTTCCATCGTTCCGGCCGATGCGCGAACCTCGTCCAGCGAGGGGGCGGCGTCCCCGACGTCCACGATCTCCCAGACGGTGGAGGCGGACGACGACTGGATGGAGCGGTAGGGGGGGCTCATCCTCTCGACCGAGTTTACGCAAAGCCCCTCCTCGAGCTCCTTGTTCAGTTTTTCCCTTATTTCCGAGGGCTCCATCGGCGCGTGAAACTCCAAATCCAGCGATTCCGCCAGGCTGACGACGCCCACGGGAAGCGCGGAGCCGAACGACATCCGCTGGTGCGGGTGGAATCCGGACGAATACGCCATGGGCAGACCGGCCCTCCTGACGGCCCGGGAAAAGGCGGTGACCATCTCGAGGTGCGAGAGATATTTCGCCATCCGCTCCTTTCGGAAGTTGAGGCGGTACCGGAAAATTTCACGCGGGGGCTCCGGTTTGGCGGCCGGCGGGGCGGTTTCGGGCGGCAACGGCTTTTGGATTACGTTGTCGTTGGCCGGAAGGCCGCAACCGAGGCAGTCCACGCGCCTGCAGTCGCCGGTGACGACGCCCTTCTCCGCCTCCCTCAGGTCCCGCAGGAGGTATTTTTTGGACACGCCGACGTCCATCACGTCCCACGGCAGTATCTCCGCCGCGTCCCTTTTTCTAAGGGCGTAGTCGTCCGGGTTCAGGCCGACGTCCTCGAACGCCTCCATCCACAGGTCCAGCCTGAAGTGCTCGCTCCATCCGTCCAGCCTGCATCCCTTCTGGTATGCGGAAAGGACGACGTTCGCCAGCCGCCTGTCGCCGCGCGAAAAAACCCCCTCGAGGTACGACATCTCCACCTCGTGCCCCTTCATCTTGGCGCCCTTGATGCGCCTGAATCCGCCCAGAAGCGCGGATTTTTTCCGCATGAGCGACTCCGGGTCCTCCATCGGCGCCCACTGGAACGGCGTGTGCGCCTTCGGCACGAACTGCGACACCCCCACGTTGACGGCCTGGAACCGCGCCCCGTGTTCCTTGAGGGAGGTTATCTCCCTCACGAGCCGAAGTATCCCCTCCACGTCCTCGTCCGTCTCCGTGGGGAGCCCTATCATGAAGTACATCTTCAGCATCCGCCATCCGCCCGCCAGCACCCTGCGGGCGGTCTCGACAATCTCCTCGTCCGTAATCTTTTTGTTGATGACGTCCCTGAGCCTTTGGGTGCCGGCCTCCGCCGTTATGGTGAACCCCGTCCTTCGCTCCCTCGCCACCTGCCTTATCAGCTCGTCCGTGAGCGTGCCGGAGCGGAGCGAGGGGAGCGACACGGAGACGTGCTCCCCCTCGGTCGCGTTCATAACCCTCGTCGTTAGCTGTTCGATGGAGCTGTAGTCCCCGCTGGAGAGGGAGGCGAGCGTCACGTCGTCGAACCCGGTCTCTCGCACGCCGCGCGAAATGATGGCGGTGACGTCGTCCGCCGTGCGCTCCCTCACCGGGCGGTACGTCATCCCCGCCTGGCAGAACCTGCAACCCCCCGTGCACCCGCGGTCTATCTCCACCGAAAGCCTGTCGAAGACCGGCTGGCCGTACGGAATCACCATGTCGTACGGGAACGGGCTTTTTGAAAGGTCGTCCAAAATGGCGCGCCTGGGCCTTTTGACGTCGGGCGAGACGGGGGAGATGGACTTGATTCGCACACCGTCGTACTCGACGTTGAAAAGCGACGGCACGTAGACGCCCGTCATCCGCGAAAGCTCCCTCAGCATGGCGTCGCGGGGTGTCCCGGCCTTCTTCAACTCGGCGGTTTTCAGGGCGAGCGCGGGCAGGACCTCCTCGCCGTCCCCCAGCACGAACAGGTCGAAGAAGTCCGCGATCGGCTCCGGGTTGAACACCGCCGCCCCGCCGCCGATGACGAGCGGGTGCCCGGCGCCCCTCTGGGCGCTTTTAAGCGGGATTCCTCCGAGGTCGAGCATCGTGAGTATGCCGGTGAAGCACAGTTCGGTGGATATGGCGAAGCCGACCACGTCGAAGTCGCAAAGCGGGTCGTGGGACTCCAGGCTCGCCAGCCGAATTTTCCGGCGCTTGAGCAGTTCCTCCATGTCCGGCTCGGGCGCGAAAAAGCGCTCCGCCCACAGGCGGGGGTCCTTGTTTAAAATCGAGTAGAGTATCTTCAGCCCGAGGTGGGACATCCCGATCCCGTACAATTCGGGGAAGCAGAGCGCCACGCGGCAAACCACGTCCTTGCGGTCCTTGACGACGGAACGCCTCTCGTTCCCCACGTATTGGGACGGGTTGTGGACGGCGTCGAGCAACGCCTCGTACGGATGCTCAGTCATGCCGGAACCTTCTGGCGCGTATGGATATCAAAATCCCGATCGCGGCGTAGTTCGTCAGGAGCGACGAGCCGCCGTAGCTGAAGAGCGGAAGCGGTATCCCGACGATGGGGGTCAGGCCGATGGTCATGCTTATGTTGTACAAAAAATGGAACGCGAACATGGCGGACACGCCCGCGGCCATGAGCGCCCCCATCGGGTCCTTGGCCTTGACGACGACGTCAATCATCCGAAGGACGAGCGCCAAATATAGCAACAGAAGGAGAAAGACGCCCACGAACCCCACCTCCTCGGCGTACACGGCGAAGATGAAGTCCGTGTGCTTCTCCGGCAGGAAGTTGAGCTTGCTTTGCGTGCCCCTGAAAAGCCCCTTGCCGAAAAACCCGCCGCTTCCGATGGCGATCTTGGACTGGATGGTGTGGTAGCCGGTTCCGAGCGGGTCCGAGGACGGGTCCATCACGGCGAGGACGCGGTTTTTTTGGTAGTCCTTCATGTGGTTCCACATGACCGGGACGAGCACCAAGAGCCCGACGACCACGGTCAGCAGGGTTTTTTTTCGGACGCCGTTGACGAGCGCCATCGCGAAGAAAATGGCGACCAGCACCACGGCGGTCCCGAGGTCTGGCTGTTTGGCTATGAGCGCGGCCGGGACGAGGGTTAGCAGGGCGGGTATCGCGAGCTGTTTGAAGCCCATCTCCCGCGAGGCGACCCTGAGGTTGTTGAAGTACTTCGTGAGGGCGATTATCAGGACGAACTTCATCGGCTCCGAGGGCTGGAAATTAAGCCCGTGGAAGCCGAGCCACCGCTTCGAGCCGGACACGAGCTTCCCGTGGACGAGCACGGCGACCAGGAGCGCCACGCACACCGCGTACAGCACGTAGCCGGGCCGCTCGACGAACCTGTAGTCCAGCACGGCCATGAACAGAAGCACGACGAGGCCGTAGAGGTTCCACTCGAGTTGCTTCAAATACAGCCTCCTCATGGCCTCCCCCTCGCTGGCGAAGGTCGCGCTGTATATTACGACGACCCCCATGAGCGCCAGCGTCAGCGCGAGAAAAAGAAGTGGCCAGTCGAAAAGGGAGAACCACCTTCCGGCGGGCTCCCTGTAGTCATCCATGCGGCCCGCCGACGGCCGCGGGTTTCCCCGAAGGGGCCGGCCCGGCGACGGCGGGCGCCCTTTTCGGGCGCGGGGCGGGGGCGGGGGGCTTTTGGACCATCTCCTCGAGGTACGCGGCTATGACGTCCCGCGCGATCGGCGCCGCCGCCGAGCCGCCGTGCCCGCCGTGTTCCACCAGGACGGCGACGGCTATCTTGGGGTCGTTCACCGGCGCGTAGGCCACGAACCACGCGTGGTCCCTGTATTTTTCCGGGATGGACTCGAGGCTCCGCTTTCTTTCCTCCTCGCGGAGCTTCACCACCTGCGAGGTCCCGGTTTTTCCGGCGACGTCTATCCCCGGTATTCTGGCGACCCTGGCGGTCCCCTGCTGGCCGTTGACCACCAAAAACAGCCCGTCGCGGATGAACTGCATGTATTTTTTCGGCACGCCCACGTTGTGGCTCCCGAGCGCGTCGGGGTCGCTGGCCTCGTCCTCCCTTAGCCGCGTGAGGCGCGCGGTGGGTAGCCACCCGTCGTTGGCCACGGCGGATATGACCCGCGCCATCTGCAGGGGGGTCACCAGGTTGAACCCCTGGCCGATGGATGACGAAAGGGTCTCCCCGGCCATCCACGGCTCGCGGCGGTTTTTCACCTTCCACGCGGTGTTCGGGACGAGCCCCTTCTTTTCGTTGTCCAGACCTATGCCGGTCTTGTTGTTGAGGCCGAAATGCACGGCCATGTCGTATATCTTGTCAACGCCGAGCCTCAGCCCCACGTTGTAAAAGTAGACGTCGCACGACTGCTCGAGGGCGTGGACGAGGTCAATCCTCCCGTGCCCCCCCTGCTTCCAGCAGTGGTAGACCTTTCTTCCCAGCGTGTAGTGGCCGGGGCAGTTGAAGGTGGTGTTTTCGTCTATCACCCCCTCCTTGAGCGCGGCGGCGGCCATGATTATTTTGAACGTGGAGCCGGGGGAGTAGGTCCCCTGTATCGCCCTGTTGTTTAGCGGGAAGTACGGGTTTGTGACGAGCTTCCCCCAGTACTGCGACTCCACCCCGTTTGCGAATTCGTTCGGGTTGAAGGCGGGCCTGCTGACCATCGCCAGTATCTCGCCGGTGGTCGGCTTGAGCGCCACGACCGCCCCCTGCCTCCCCTCCATCGCCTTTTCGGCGGCCGTCTGCGCCCGGAAGTCCAGCGAGAGGTAGACGTCCTTTCCGGAGCCGGAGGGGATGGTCTCTATGACCTTGAGCTCCCGGCCGGCGGCGTCCACCTCCATGACGTTCACCCCCTTTGCGCCCTTTATTATCCCCTCGAAACTTTTCTCGACGCCGTATTTTCCCAGGACGTCCCCCTGCCGGTAGTCCGCGAAGAAGCCCCGTCCCACCTGCTCCTTGGATATCTCCCCGAGGTAGCCGATGAAATGCGCCGCGAAGGAGTCGTATTTGTAGTGCCGCACGGGCGCCACGTCAATCGAGACCCCGGGAAGCTCGTAGCGGTGCTCCTCCACCCGCGCCGCGGCGTCGCGGCTGACGTCGCGCGCCACGACGTACGGCTGGAACTCCGGCTGGGCCAGCATGTTTTTCTCCGCCTCCTCCAGGTTGAAGGGGACGAACTCCGCCAGCCTTTCCATCACGAGCTGGAAGTCCGAGATGTCCTCGCGGATGACGACGACGTTGTACGCCGGGCGGGAGCTTGCAAGCTCCGTCCCCGACCTGTCGAATATCGCGCCCCTGTGGTTGGGCAGGAGCACCTGCCTGAGCCTGTTGTTCTCGGCCAGCGCCTTGAGGTTGCCGACCTCGACCACCTCCAGATACCACAGCCGTATCAACAGCCCCAGGCTCAGGATTAGCAGGACGGCGGTGAGAGTGAAGACGCGGGGGCGGAGCGCCTTGAAGAACTTCTCGTCCGCCCCGTAGAGTAATTCGGCCATCTTGTCTTCTTGCGCGCGCTCCCCTTAAAAG
>JACQBU010000013.1 GCA_016194375.1 Nitrospinota bacterium | reverse complement strand
TACGCCGAGGTGGAGCCCGGCGTGGTCAACGCCGAGCTTGGCGCGGAACTGGCCAGACGCGGGCTGTTTTACCCCCCCGACCCGGCGAGCATGAGGAGTAGCACCATAGGGGGGAATGTCATGACCGGGGCCGGCGGGCCCAGGGCCGTGAAATACGGGGTCACGCGCGACTACGTTATGGGTCTCACCGTCGTCTTGGCGGACGGAGCCGTGATGGAAACCGGGGTCAAGACGCTCAAGTGGGCCGTGGGGTACGACCTCACGAGCCTGATGGTGGGCTCGGAGGGGACGCTGGGGCTTGTCACGAAGATTAGGCTCAGGGTCGTCGCGTTGCCGAAAAAAGTGGCGACCGCCACCGCCGTTTTTGGGGGACGCGGGGACGCGGTTCGCGCCGTGACGGACACAATGCGTTCCGGCGTCGTTCCGCGCACGCTCGAGTACATTGACCGCACGGCCGTTCTCTGCGTGGAGGAATACCTCAGGGCCGGCCTGCCGGTCGACTGCGGGGCCATGTTGCTCATAGAGACGGACGGGGACGGCGCGGAAACGGAAATGGAAAAGATAGGGGCGGAATGCCGAAAGAACGGCGCCCGCGAATTCACCGTCGCCGGGGACGAGAGGGAGGCCGACCTGATGTGGAGGGCGCGCAGGTCCATCTCACCCGCGCTCAACCGCCTTAGGCCCACCAAGATAAACGAGGACGTGACCGTCCCGCGCGACAAGGTGGCGGACCTTATGGACGGGTTGGAGGCGATTTCCCGGAGGACCGGCCTTCCGATCGTGACCTTCGGCCACGCCGGGGACGGCAACATGCACGTGAACATAATGACCGACGCCGGCGACCCGGTCGAATATAAAAAGGCGCTCCTGGCAGTCGAGGAGGTTTTTGACCTCACGCTTGAACTGGGGGGGACGCTTTCCGGCGAGCACGGCGTGGGGCTGGCGAAGGCGCCGTATATAAGAAGGGAGATGGGCGAGGCCGCCGTGGAGGTCAGCAAAAGGCTGAAAAAGGCGTTTGACCCCGACAACATCCTCAATCCCGGAAAAATTTTTCCCTGACGCCGCCCATTCTAAGCACGGTGTTTTTTTTCGAATATTTATTTACAACCCGCCCCTCACCGTGATATAAGGTCGAAGCCTTGAAGGGTTTTTTGGGGATTAAGGCGGTTCTTGTAAAGGTGGTTCTTGGAGTGGACGACTTAAGGAGAACAGGGGGATGAGCAAAGAAGAGCTTTCGCGAAGGCGTTTTCTAAACGTCGTTGGATGGGGTTCAATGGCGACCTTTTTGGCCGGCATCGGGGGCGCGGCGGCAAAATATTTCTACCCCGGCGTCCTTTACGAACCGAGGTCCACGTTCAACGCGGGCAAACCCTCGGACTACCTCGCCCCCCAGGGGGAGGAGAAGGCGGTGGTGGACGAGCGCTGGAAAAAGAGCCAGCGCGTCTGGCTGGTAAGGAACAAAACTGGAATTTACGGCCTTGTCGGCGTCTGCACCCATCTTGGTTGCACCCCGAACTGGTTCTCCGGCGAGCATCTTTTCAAGTGCCCGTGTCACGGCTCCGTGTACAACCCGGAGGGGGAGCCGATCGCCGGCCCGGCGCCGGAGCCGCTTTACAGGCCCAAAATACACCTTGATCCGGCGGGCAACATGATAGTTTCCACCGGGTTGTTGGGCATCAGGCGCCCCAACCTGGAGACCACGAAAAAATACAAGGACGTCTACTGGCACGAGGACGAAAAAGCCGTGATTTTAAAGCCGCCTTTTTTCCTCTCGGTGAAGGCGTAAGGGACGGGGGTTATGGAGGAAAGAAAGACAGCGTTACAGAAAACCTTGGATACGATAAAAAAGGCGATCATGGACAACCCGATTTACAAGTCCGTGTTCCGCACGGGATACCCCAACACCATCCTAAAGCAGATGTCCGTCATGCGGTCGAGCTTCTACATGCACATTTTCCCCACGAAGGTCGGGGAGCACGGGCTGAAGCTTCGATATTCGTGGTGCATGGGCGGGATAACCTTCTTCCTCTTCCTGTTGCTTTCCGTCACCGGCCTCCTGCTGATGTTTTACTACGTCCCGGAGGAAAACCGGGCCTTCAACGACATGAAGGACCTGCGGTTCATGGTCCCGTTCGGGGTGATACTTAGGAACATGCACAGGTGGGCCGCGCACGGAATGGTGTTCACGGTGATGTTGCACATGGCGCGTGTCTTCTACACCGGCTCGTACAAGGTTCCAAGACAGCTCAACTGGGTCGTCGGGGCCATCCTACTGCTCCTGACGCTGATGCTGAGCTTCACGGGATACCTTCTGCCATGGGACCAGCTCGGATTCTGGGCGGTGACCGTCGGCACCAACATGGCCGCCGCCACCCCCGTTTTGGGGTACGAGGGGCCGTTCCAAAACCTGCTCAACGTGCAGATAGACAACGACATCCGATTCGCGCTGATAGGGGGCACGAGAATCGGCGCCAACGCGCTGATTCGCGCGTACGTCTGGCACTGCGTCGCCCTGCCCCTGATAGCGACGCTCCTGATGGTGTTCCATTTCTGGCGAATCCGCAAAGACGGCTTCTCCGGTCCGTTGTGAGAGTTGGGTAGGGGGATTATGGAAGAGGTTAAAACCGAAAAATCGGGCTACATGCTGATGAACAAACCGGGGTATCCCCGCGTTTCCTCGTGGCCGAACCTGGTGTGGGTCATCCTGCTTATGATGTTGCTCATTACGGTCTTTTTTTGGTGCGTGTCGTTTTTGGCCTACGCCCCGCTCGAGGAGATGTCGGAATGGGCCAAGACGCCGAATCCGGCCAAGGCCCCGTGGTATTTCATCGGACTGCAGGAGTTGTTGGTTTATTTCGACCCTTGGATTGCCGGCGTCATGCTTCCCAATCAAATCCTAATCGGCCTAATCCTGATACCCTACGTGGACATTTCCCCCAACGAACAGGGGACCTACGACTTCAGCAGAAGGCGGTTCGCCGTCGCTTTCTTCACGTTTGGGATGGTCTTTTGGTTCCTGCTAATCACGACGGGACAGCTCCTGCGCGGTCCGAGCTGGCAGGTTTACTGGCCGATAATAGACTACGACCTGGGCTCCGCCCACTGGGTTAGGGAGGGGGTGCCGCTAAAGGAGGCCGGGGCGAAGCTGAAATCGCTCCCGCTTTCCGTGGGGCTGGCCTCGCTGGGGATTTTTGCCGTGGGCGGAATGACCCTGCCGGTGCTCGTGGCGAAAAACCTCGATAGTGAAAAAACTCGGGGAGTACCTTAAAATGCTGGGCCCGATCAAGTATTTCGTGGTGCAAAGCCACGTTCTCATGATGCTCGGCGTGGTCATCAAGGTGGTCCTGAGGCTCGCCTTCAACGTGAAGTACATAATAGAAACCCCTTGGTTCAAGATTTGAGGGGGGGGAAATGATAGAAAAAGTAGTCGCCGGAATTTTGATAGTCAACCTTCTGGGTTTCATCTTCCTTTGGAACCGCAACCAGAACCTGCTTTACGCCATATTCGCCGTCTCGCTCCTCGCTCTTTTCGGGTTCACGGTGGTGAAGGAGTTCACCGCCGAGTGGCGCGGCTATCAGTCCACATACATCCACATGCAGTTGGAAAAGGAGAAGGACCCCGAGGTCTTGAAGGTCATCGAGTCAACCCCGATAAGGATATACCAGATATGGAACGCCGAGCTGGGCGTCACCGACAGGTGCATAACCTGCCATCTGGCCGTCGACAACCCCTCGTTCAAGGACGCCCCGGAGCCGTTCCGCTACCATTCGGCGGCGAGGGAGCACGAGTTCGCCAAGGTGGGGTGCACCATATGCCACCAGGGGCAGGGGAGGGCGACTGAAACCGAGCACGCCCACGCCAGGGAAAAGGACGGCACGCCAATAGAGCACTGGGATTTTCCGATGTGGCCCCTCAACATGGTCCAGGTCTCGTGCCCGAAGTGCCACATTCAACTCTATGAGAAGGACTACAATCTCAAGGGGGCCGAAATGATGACTACGGCCCGCGACGTCACCCTTGGAAAAAACGACATGGGAATCGAGTGTACGGTCTGCCACACCATCAAGGGAGTTGGCGAGGTCTTGGCGCCCGACCTCACGGAGTACGGCGACAAGACGGAACACGAGTTTGAGCAGTCCCACGTGATGAAATACGTACAGGGGAAGAAGAACATGTACGAATGGACCTACCAGCATTTCATCGACCCGCCGAAGATAACCCCCGGCGACCCCGCCATCCACATGGAGCCGACGATAATGCCGGTGTTCGGGTTCACTCCGGAGCAGTCCCACGCGCTCACGGCCTACATGTTCAGTTTAAGGGTAAACAACACGCCGGTGAAATACGTGTACGCCCCCCTTCCGCCAAAACAAAAGGTGGCGGCCGCAAGGGTTTCGTTCATAGTCGACTACGAGAAGCAGTTCGCCAACTTCGACCAACTGCCGCCCGGCCAACAGCTCTTCATACGCGCGAACTGCTGGTTCTGCCACTCCATCAACGGCATGGGGGGGAAGATCGGCAAGGACCTCACGCACGTCGGCCAGAAGATGGACAAAAAGGCGCTGGAGGCGCTTTTTGCCACCCCGGGCAAAATACCAAGACACCAGCTTGGAACCAAGCTTTCATTCACCCCGGAGCAGACGGACGAAATTTCGGCCTACCTGGCGTCCCTAAAGTGAGTTGACGATTGTAGGTTTTGGATTTACCATGGAAAAAGACATCAACACTGATTTGCACAAGAAAGAAAGGCGGTAAGCATGTCTGATTTCAAACAAAAGTTCGAATTCCAACTCGATCCGAAGCTGTACGAGTACGTCCCGTGCCAGGCGGCCTGCCCCGTCCACACGGACGTCGAGGGGTACGTGGAGTTGATACGCGAGGGGGATTTTCTAGGCGCACACCGGCTGATAAGGGAAACAAACCCGTTTCCGGCCATCTGCGGCAGGGTGTGCCAGCATTATTGCGAATCGGGTTGCAACAGGGCCAGGCTCGACAAGTCCGTCTCCATAATGTCGCTAAAGCGGGCGGCGACCGATTATTCGAGGCATTCCTTCGAGCTCCCCAAGCAGAGGTTCGGCTCGCTTGACAAAATAGCCATAATCGGAGCCGGGCCGGCCGGCCTCACCGCGGCGCACGACCTGGCCAAGGTCGGGTACAGGCCCACGGTGTTCGAGTCGTTCTCGAAGCCCGGCGGAATGATGCGCTACGGCATCCCCGCCTACCGTCTGCCCAGGGAGACGATCGACTTCGAGGTGGAGTACATAAAGCGGCTGGGCGTCGAGATACGCTACAACACGACGGTCGGAAGGGACATCCAGCTACAGGAGCTTAAAAACGAGTACAAGGCGGTCCTGATAGCGGGCGGCGCGCACAAGTCCGTTAAATTGGACGTGCCGGGCGAGGAACTGATGGGCGTCTACCACGGGGCGACCTACATGCGGCTCGTGAACCTCGGCGAGTCTCTGCCGCCGATGGAGGGGAAGGTCGTCGCCGTCATAGGGGGCGGGTTCACCGCGATGGACGTGTCCAGGTCCGCGATAAGGCTCGGGGCCAAGGCCGTCTACATCGTCTACCGCAGGACGCGCAAGGAAATACCGGTCAACGAGAAGGAGATCGAGGAGGCCGAGGACGAGGGGATTATGTTCCGATATTTGGAGGCCCCCCTGGAGGTGGTTTCCAAGGACGGGGCGAGGGTCAGCGGCATCAGGCTCATAAAGAACAAATTGGGCGCGCCGGACGCCAGCGGCCGAAGAAAGCCCGAGCCGATTCCCGGCTCGGAGTTCGTGCTGGAGTGCGACTACGTCATGCCCGCCGTCAGCCAGGCGCCGGACATGTCCTTCATCCCCGAGTCCGTCGGATTGCGCCTGAACAAATGGGGGGTGGTGGAGGTGGACAAGGAGACCTTCGCCACCAACGTTCCCGGCATGTTCGCGACGGGCGACTTCATAACCGGCACCAGGGACATAATAAACGTCATCGCCGACGGGCACCGGTCGGCCGTGAGCATCGACGCGTATTTGCGCGGCGCCAAGGGGGAGTACGTCGTCCGGGAAAATCTGGAGACGATGGATCGCCAGGTCGCCGACAAAAAGGCGAACTACGACCTGATAACGCGACACTATCCCGAGAACATAGCCATCTCGAAGAGGGTGAGCTCCTTCGACGAGGTGGAGCGGACCTTCTCCAAGGAGGAGGCGATGGAGGAGGCCCAGCGGTGTTTCCAGTGCAGTCAGACATGGAAGTACGACTCGTCGACCTGCATACTCTGCAACAACTGCGTCGACGTGTGCCCGACCAAGTGCCTCACCATGGCCGAGCTTACGGAGCTTCAGTTCAGCAGGCTCTTCAACGAGAACGTAAGCCTGCGGGAGCAGGGAATCCCGGGCATCGTCATAAACCGCGAGCTTTGCATACGTTGCACGTTCTGCGAGCAGGTTTGTCCGACGGATTCCATCAGCTTCTCCTGCTTCAAAAAGGAACCGGTCGGAGCCAGATAGGCAATCACACGGCGAACCGGCCTGGCGTTAAAAAATGCCGGGTCGGCTCGCCGAATCCCCCGCGCCCCGTCGCAAAAGGCGGCCCAAAGGAAGTTTGAATTTTCAATCGTCCCCAAGCGTCCGCCCCGCAAAGGAGGCGGCGAAACCTCCGCACGGAGGGCCGCGCCCGGGACGGCCTTGACTTTGTAAATTATGGTAATATCATAGGCCGTAATGATTAGGTTTCTAGCGTGCGACCTGCCGGTTTTTCTAAACATTGACCTCGAGGTTCTCCAGTCATTCCTCCTTTTATCCCTCCTATTGGCGGTTTTGGGGGTGGTCGCATCCGGAAAGGCGATCTCCGGCCTTTGTAGTTCCCGCCAAGCGGCGACGTTGTTGCCTTATGTTTATTCGGCGACGTCCATATCGCGTCGGGGCGCGACTGCCTCCTTCGCCCTAGGCCCGTGACGCGCGTTTCCCCCCCGGACGCATGGGGGCGGGGCGTTCCAAACCCCGAATCGGCGTGTTTGAACGCGCTCGCGGAATATGCCGCGGCGCCGAATGCTTAATTTTTTTAAGGGAGTGCCAATGAAAATCCAATTGAAAAAACTGTTTGTTTTTGCCGTCGTTTTGTCGACGTCGGCTTATGTCTCCGCCTGCGCGCACACCAAACCCCAACAGAAGCCCGAGGAGGGGCCGCCGTCCCAGACGTCCGAAACCGGCTCCGGCCGGGGAGAGTCCGGTCCCACGGGGAAGGCCACGACCGTCCAGGAAAGCGCGGCGGAGGCCGAGAAGGCGGCGCAGGCGCGGGCTGAGGAGGCAACACGCGCGGAAGAGGCGAAGAGCGAGGCGGAATCGGCCGCCGTCGTGGAGAAACTGGAGATGATCCACTTTGACTTCGACAAATTCGACATCAAGCCGGAATATCGGGACGTCCTGGCAAAAAATGCCGAGATACTAAAGGCCCATCCTTCGGCGAAAGTCGTGGTCGAGGGGCATTGCGACGAGGTCGGCACCCAGGAGTACAATCTCGCCCTGGGGATGAGGAGGGCCGTGGCCACGAAAAATTACCTGGAGTCGCTCGGAGTAAGCGGCGGCGAGCTATCCGCGATAAGCTACGGCGAGGAAAAGCCGCTTGACCCGGCGCACACGAAGGAAGCCCACGCGAAGAACCGAAGGGCGCAGTTCACCGTAAAATAATCATAAGCCGCGACCTCCCCCGCCTCGTCCGGCCGACGACGCGGGGGCGGACGGGAGGGGACGACCGGCCCCCCGGTCGGATTTCGTCCCGCCCCGCCTATCGAACGGCGGCGGGCCTCCCTTCGGAGGCTCGTATCGACGCCTTCTGATAGGCGGCGATCGCGTCCTTTCTTTTCAGCATCCCGACGACCCTCGGGTTTGCCGCGCCGTCCGTGACCGGAAGCTCCTCCAGGTCTTTTATGGCGAACTTTTCCATGGCGACGTTAAGGTCGTCCTGCGGCGAGAGCGTTATGACCTCGTGGGTGGCAAGGTCTTTTGCCACGACCACGTGCGCAAGCCCTTCGTCCAGCATGAACTCCCTCAGGTCCTGCACGGAGATTATTCCGGTCATGACGCCCGTCTCGTCGGCGCAGGGGAAAAAATAGGCCTTTGACTTCGTCACGCGCTCGACCACCTCCTTGAACCCCGCGCTTTCCCGGATGACCTCGAAACTCCTGTTCATCACGTCGGCCACCTTGATGGAGGCCATGATGCTTGATTCCCGTCCGCGCCATATCGTCACGCCGAGCCGCCTTAGCTTCTCGGCGTAAATGGACTGCTTGAAGAAGTACGAATACGCGCTCACGGACGAAATGCAGGCTATCATGATGGGAAGGATTATCTGGTAGTTGTTGGTCAGCTCGAACGTCATGAGGATGTTCGTGAGGGGCATGTTGCCGACCACGGCCATCACCGCGCCCATCCCCACGATGGCGTACGAGGCCGGCGTGCCCGTGTGCGCGGGAAACAAATAATGGAACCCGGACCCCAGCGTCATCCCAAGCATGCTTCCTATGAAGAGCGACGGGGCGAACAGGCCGCCGGAGCCGCCGGAACCCAGCGTGACGGAGGTCGCCAGTATTTTTACGAAAATCAGCCCGAGGGCCAGTTGCCAGACGAGGTCGCCGTGGAGCGCGCTTTCCATGGAGTCGTACCCGTTGCCCAGCGTCTCGGGAAAAAATATTCCGACGAACCCCACCAGCACGCCGCCCAGGGTCGGCGCCAGCGCGGCGTGGAGCTTTCTTCGGCTGAAATAGTCGGAGCAGGCGAAATAGACCTTGAAAAAGAGGGCGGCCACCAATCCCCCCGCGATTCCCAAAACCGCGAAAAAGAACATCTCGAAGCCGGAGGCCAGCGCGTAGGCCGGCATCGTGAACGCCGGTTGGTTCCCCTCCAGTTGCCGCACCGTCACGGTTGAGATTACCGATGAAAAAATGAGGGGCGAAAAGACGTTTATGTTGAAGTCGCCCAAAATGACCTCGATGGCGAACATTATCCCCCCAAGCGGCGCGTTGAAGGCGGCGGCCATCCCGGCCGCGCTTCCGCACCCGAGGAGAAGGCGGCGGCGCTCGGAGGAGGATTTTAAGATCGAACCCATGAAGGAACCGACGGCGGAGCCTATCACGATCGCCGGCCCCTCCCTGCCGGCGGAGCCGCCGCTCCCTATGGTTATCGCGGAGGCGACGGGCCTGAACAATATCTCGCTGGCGGGGGCCCGCCCCTGGTCCACGGCGGCCCATCTCATCGGCTCGGAGACGGAGCCGGAGTTCTTCCGCGGGTTCAAAAAGTGGTTCATAAGCCCGACTATCAGGCCGCCGAGCCCCACCACGAACGGCACCCACAACGCCTCCCACGTCAGCCCGCGTTTCGCGTGCGCCATCAACTGGCCGTAGAAAAGGGAGTGGGCCGAGGAAATCATCCACTTAAAACAGAAAATGACGACCCCCACGGCGTACCCCACGGCGCACGCCACGAGGATGATGAAGATGTGCTCCTGCCGGAGAAACCGCGCGGCGGACGAAACAACGCGGCGGACGGCCTCGAGGAGCGTCGCCGGGATGGCGCGCGCGACCGTCAGGGGCATTCCGACGCCTCGTTGAAAATTAATCCGACCATTTTACCCATTATCCCCCATAAAGCCGAAATTTGGGCGGAGAAGGCCCAAACCGTATAAAATCCCGACGTGAGGAAATTAATTCCGCTGTCCGTTTTCGCGGTTTCGTTCGCCTTCGTGGAGTGCGCCGTGGTCATCTATCTTCGTCGGCTCTACTATCCGGAGGGGTTCTCCCTTCCCCTAAGGCCCATGCCCCCCGACGTGGCCAGGGTCGAAATGTTGAGGGAGGCGGCCACGCTTTTCATACTCGGCGCAGTCGCCGCCGCCTCCGGAAAAGGCGTTCGGCAAAAGTTCGCCTATTTCATGTTCCTGTTCGGAACTTGGGACGTCCTCTACTACGTCTGGCTTTGGATTTTCACCGGCTGGCCGGGTTCGTTCTTCACCCCCGACCTTCTTTTCCTCGTTCCCGTCCCGTGGTGGGGGCCGGTTTTGGCCCCGTTAATCGTGGCCGCCTCCCTTTGCGCCGCCTCCGTGATAATCATCCGCCGTGAGGAGGCCGGGGAGCCTCCGGTTCCGAAATGGCATGACGCGGCGCTGACAACCCTTGGCGTGCTGATGATCCTTTACGCCTTTATGTCGGACTCGGAGGTCCTGAGGGCGGGCAAACTGCCGCCCCCTTTCAAATGGGGAATTTTTGGGCTTGGGGAGGCGCTGGCCGTCGTCGCCTTGGCGCGGCTTCTAGTCAGGCGGGGGGCCGGCGGTGATTGACCCGAATAAAATATCGCGCCTCCTGAAAACCCGCCTCCTTGGCCGCGTCATGACGATCCTCGACGAAATCGACTCCACAAACGCCGAGGCGATGAGGAGGCTGGACGGGGGGAAAGCGCCGGACGGACTGGTGATAATCGCGGAAAAACAGACCGCCGGGAAGGGAAGGCGCGGCAACGACTGGTTCTCGGACGGCGGGCTTTGCATGACGGCGGTTCTCGACGCGGGGGGCCGGCTTTCCGGGCCCGTCGCGCTCGCGGCGGGTATCGGCGTCGCGGAGGGGCTCTCGACGGCGACCGGCCTCGATTTTTTCCTAAAATACCCGAACGACGTGATCTCCTCCCGGACGGGTGGCAAAAAAATCGGCGGCATACTCGCCCAGTCAAAGCGGGGTTCCCTCGTCGTCGGAATTGGGGTCAACGTCGGGCGGGCGTCCTTCCCGGCGGGGCTGGCCGAGTCGGCGACCAGCCTCGCGCTGCTGGGAATCGATTTGGACCTCGAGACCGCGGCGGCGGGTATATTAAACTCCCTCGAACCGTGGCTCTTCGAGCTCAAGGGGGGGAATTTTTCCCTTATAAGGGAAAGATGGCTTAAACTAAACTGCACCGTGGGGGGCCGCGTCGTCGTCCGCGACGCGACCCCCGCCGTTGAAGGGGTCGCGGTCGGATTGGACGCGGACGGCGCGCTTTTGGTTGAAACGGACAGGGGGCTGGCGCGCGTCCTCACCGGCGGCTTGTCGGACGGCTGACGAATTTGAAACGGCGGCGCGGGCGCCGGGTCGCGGCGCAAACCCGCCGCCATTGATGGAGAGACGATGTTATTGGCAATTGACGTAGGGAACACAAACACGGTCGTCGGCCTGTTTGTCGGCGAGAAAATCGTCGGCAGATTCCGATTTTTCACCAACGTCCTTGAGACTGCCGACGAACTGTCCCTGAAAATCACGAGCCTGCTCAAGGAGCGGGGCTTCGACAAAAAAACGATCGGGGACGCGGTCATATGCAACGTGGTCCCGGCCGCCGCCTCGGTTTATCAACGGATTTGCGAGGACACCTTCGGCGCCGCCCCGCTCGTGGTCGGGCCGGACCTCAAGTGGTGCATACCGATTCTTTACGACAACCCGCGCGAGGTGGGGGCGGACCGCATCGCCAACGCGGTGGGGGGGTTCAATATCTACGGGGGACCGCTGATAGTGGTGGACCTCGGGACCGCCGTGACGTTCGACGCGGTCTCCGCCAAAGGGGAGTACGCGGGCGGGGTCATCGCGCCCGGAATCGAGGCGTCGATGACGTCGCTGTTTAAAAAGGCGGCGCAACTCCCGCAGGTGCGGCTCGAAAAGCCGGCCGCCGTCATAGGCAAAAACACCGTGGCCAGCATGCAGTCGGGCGCGGTTTACGGGTTCGCCGGGATGATAGACTCCATAGTGGCGGGCATGCGGCGCGAGATGGGGGGCGAGGCGAAGGTGGTGGCGACCGGCGGCCAGAGCGAATGGCTGAAGGGCGTCTCCGCCACCGTCCAAACCGTGGAGCCCGACCTCACCCTGCTCGGGCTGGCGGAAATTTACAAGAGAAACCGCGCGTGACCCTCCCCGCGACGGGTGATAAAATAACTTTGGTAGTCAACGAGAAGGGGGAACGACGATGTCGAAGGAAGGCGGTATTTTTGTGGCGACCTGCCTCGTGACCCTCGCCCTGCACGGCAACTCCACGCTCAAGGGAAAACGCTCGGTGCTAAACCGCGTGAAGTCGAGGGTGAGAAACGAGTTCAACGTCTCCGTCTCCGAGGTCGCGGCGCAGGACAGGCTCCAGACGGCCGTCTTGGGCCTGGCCGCGATTGGCGGCGACCGGGCCTACCTCCAGGGGCTGATGGACAAGGCGGTGCGGTTCATTGGCGGCATTAGCGCGGCAGAAATAGCGGACGCGCAGGTTTCGATAGAACGGGCGGGCGGCCATGCTTTCGTTTAAGAGGTCCGAGAGGGTCCGCGAAATGATGATAGAGGAGATCTCCGACATCATCAGGAACGAGCTGAAGGACCCGCGCATCGGGTTCGTGACGGTCATGGACGCCGACGTCGCCCACAACCTGCGCCACGCCGACATTTACGTCTCCCCCATGGGGACGGAGGAGCAGAAAAAAAACACCATCAAGGGGATAACCTCCGCCGCGCCGTTCATACGCAGGCTTCTGGGACAGCGCATGAAGATAAAATTCGTGCCGGAAATAGCCTTCAAATGGGACCACACGGCGGAGTACTCCGACAGGATAAACCGCCTCCTGCACTCCATTAAGGATAAAAAGGGGCCGACCGACGACCCCGCCGGCCGATAAGCCGCTTTGTTCCCCCGAAAAAGCGGGGTAGAATGGCGGACTTTTATGGACGGGTTTATAAATTTCTACAAGGAATCGGGCCTCGCCTCGAACAAGGCGCTGGAGCGCATAAAGAAAATCCTGGGCGTCGAGAAGGCCGGGTTTCTGGGCACGCTCGACCCTGTGGCGGCGGGGGTGTTGCCGGTCGCGCTGGGGTGGGGCACGCGCTTTTTCCCGTACTTTGAGAAGGCCCCGAAGAAATACCGGGCCGAAATCCTGTTCGGCTCCGAGACCGACACGCAGGACTCCACCGGGACGACGACCGTCGTGAAGTCGGCGGCGCACTTAACCGCCGCCAAACTCGCCGAGGCGATGGAGCGGTTCAAGGGGGAGATAAGCCAGGTGCCGCCGATGTTCTCGGCCAAGAAGATCGGGGGCAGACGGCTGTACGAAATAGCCCGCAAGGGGGGCGTCGTGGAGAGGGAGCCGAAAAAGGTCTTCGTACACTCGCTCGAGCTGGAGTCGTTCTCGGGGGACGGTGCGGTTTTCACGGCCGTCGTGTCGCGCGGAACCTACATCAGGACCCTGTGCGAGGACGTCGGGCGCGCGCTGGATTCGGCGGCCCACATGGGCGCGCTGGTCCGGGAGGAGGCCCATGTCTTCAAGTCGGACGGCTCGTGGACGCTCTCGAGGCTCGAGGAGCGCAGGGATTTCCGGGACGAGTGGCTCCTGCCGCTCGACTTCCCGCTGGGGTTCATGCCCAAATACCCGGCCACCGCGATGGAGAAAAAAAGCCTCTCAAACGGGCGGTTCATCTTCTACACCGGCCCCGACGCGGGCCCCGTCCGCCTCTATTCGCCGGACGGCGGGTTCTTCGGGATAGGACACGCCGACCCGTCCCAAAAACGGATTAATCCGGAGAGGATAATCAGCCGTTAGCGTCCTAACTTAGGACGCATCGCGAGCCTCGTAACGGGTCAATTTAATTTTTCCCGAGTTCTATTTAATATCATTCCCGCGAAAGCGGGAATCCAGTTCCCTTGATTTCAATAAATCTGGATTCCGGGTCAAGCCCGGAATGACGGGATTATTAACATTTTTTTCAAACCAAGCGTCCGCCGGGTCGCCGATGCTTTATGGGGCCGGACGAAGATGCTATACTCCACCGGATGAAAAAGCGGGTCGTATTACTTGCCGCGGCCCTATTAGCGGCGACCGCGGCGCCCGCCGCGCGGCCGGCCCGGGCCGACGTGCCTCAAACGACCTCAAGCGTCCCGTTGTCGTCAAGCCCCCTGGGGCGGACTCCGGCGGGTGGCTCCCCGATAAAAACGAGGCTGGTCCTTCCGACCACCGAGTTCGCCCCCGGAAAAAGTTACCCGGTGCTTCTGGAGGTCGCCATAAATCCGGAATTCCACATAAACTCAGACAAGCCGCTCGACAAGGCGCTGTTTCCCACCGCGGTCAAGTTTACGTCCACAAACCCGGCCGTCACTTTCGGAAGGGTGGTCTTCCCGCCCCCCAAGATAAGGGGGTTCAAGTTTACGGACCTGAAGCTGAGCGTGTGGGACGGCACAATATACATATCCACCTCCGTGAGCCTCGCGGAGGACGCCAAGGGACCCGCGGACATCAGGGCGCACCTGGACTATCAGGCCTGCACCGAATCCACCTGCCTCATGCCCGCCGGCGCGGACGTCGAGTCCCCGCTGACGGTGGGAACGAACGGCAGGCCGCTAGAGGAGGCGCTTTTCGCCAAAAACGCGCCGCACGATCACGGCGAAGGCGCAGGCGACGGCGACGTCTTCAACAAATTAAGGGGAGGGATCGGCCCCGCCGGGCTCCTTATCGTTTTTTTGGGCGGACTGGCCCTAAACCTGACCCCGTGCGTCTACCCCATGATTCCCGTCACCGTCGGGTATTTCAGCGCCGTCGCCAAGGCGCGCACCCGCCGCAAAAGGACGGAACACGCGCTCGTCTACCTCATGGGCGTGTGCCTCATGTATTCGACGCTCGGCGTCGTGGCGGCCCTCACCGGCTCCCTTTTCGGCGGCCTGATGCAGAACACACTCGTGGTGCTGGTCCTGGTCGCGCTCATGCTCGCGCTTTCGGCCTCCATGTTCGGCGCCTTCGAAATAATAGTCCCCGCCCCGATAATGGAATTCGGCGTCAAAACCTACGCCGGATTTTTCGGCTCCTTTTTCATGGGGCTCACGGTCGGCATACTGGCGGCGCCCTGCGTGGGGCCGTTCGTCATAGG
>JACQBU010000080.1 GCA_016194375.1 Nitrospinota bacterium | reverse complement strand
TCCTTATCTTGGCGTCAAGCTCGGACGTGACGACCGGCGCGGGGGAGTATGCGCCCATGCCGCCCGTGTTCGGGCCGGCGTCGCCGTCGAACGCCCGCTTGTGGTCCTGCGCGGATGCGAGCGGGAGGTAGTTCGTCCCGTCGGAGGCGACGATGTACGACGCCTCCTCTCCGTCGAGAAACTGCTCGACGATTATTTTTTGCCCGGATTCGCCGAAAGATTTGCCCGACATGGAGCGTGAGATGAATTCCCGCGCCTCCGCCTTGTCGGCCGTCACAAGAACCCCTTTTCCTGCGGCGAGGCCGTCCGCCTTTATCACCAGCGGAAATTTCGCTTTTGCCAAATGCTCCAAGGCGGACGAAACGTCCGTGAAAACGTGGTGCTCCGCGGTGGGGACGCCGGCCTTGACGAGCATCCGCTTCATGAAAATTTTGCTCCCCTCCAGTTGGGAAGCCGCCCTGGAGGGGCCGAATATCGAGAGCCCGTTTTCCGTGAAAAGATCGACAATCCCCTTCACTAGCGGCCCCTCCGGGCCGACGACGGTGAAGTCAATTTTTTCCTTTTTTGCGAACTGTAAAAGCGCGCTTATGTCGTCCGCCTCGATGGCGACGTTCTCGGCCAACCGGGCGGTTCCCGCGTTGCCGGGGGCGCAAAAAAGTTTTTTTATCCGGAGGCTTTGCGCCAGCTTCCAGACGATGGCGTGCTCCCTCCCCCCGCCCCCGATTACCAACACTTTCATGGGTTCGAAGTATATCAGTAGCACTCGGAAGTCAGAAGTCAGAAGTCGGAAGTCAGAAGCCCGGAGTAAAAAGGAAAACCCCTCGATTCTGTGTTCCGTATCCTGACTTCTTTCTTCTGTTGATTTATGTCATACGCAAAAATTGGGCTTGGAGTTAACCTTGAAAAGAATGGATACTGTAATTGCGATGAAAAAGAAATCGGAACGGGTGCGTCCGGCAACGTTCGCACCCTATATCCACGGCGGGGTCGCGTCGCTAGACGAGCTTTCTGCGATGGTGGAGCAGATGAGGGCGTCCGGCGCGAAAAAGGTGAAGCTGACCGGCGAGATAGTCTTTGTTTTCGGCGGCACGGAGCTTCCCCACTCGGTGAGGGAAAACGGGAAGTGGGAGCAAAACCGCTTCAACGCGGACGTTGTACGCCCCGTGAAGACCTGTTCCGCGGAGGTGTTTTGCCAGAATTTCGAGCAGCCGGTCCTGGATTTGGCCTTGCAAATAGACAAAAAATTCAGGGGAGTCCCGCTTCCGACTAAATTTGTGATAGGCGTCGCCGGTTGCAAGCGCTCCTGTAGCGAGCCGGCGACCAAGGACATAGGAATAACCGCCGTGCCCCGCGGATACGAGATAGCCGCCGGGGGGGCCTCGGGAATGAAGCCGATGCTGGCGCGGAGGCTGGGGGTAGTCCCGACCGCTAGGGACGTCGTGAAGGTCATAGAAAAAATAATCGAGTTCTTCGGCGGCGGAACAAAATACCGCCGACTCGGAGTCATCATGGAAAAGATGGGCGTGGAGGAATTCAAGGCTTCCGCCGGAATAGCGGAATATTTCATAGGAGACAACAATGGAAATAAATGAAAAAATGACGATGAACGACGCGATTAAGATAAGCCCGGCGGCCGTAAAGATCTTCGGCAAGTACAACATGGACTCGTGTTGCGGCGGATTTCAGGAGATCGGGGCGGCGGCGAAGGCGGGGGGAGTAGACCTCGACAAGCTGATGAAGGAGCTAAGGGAGTCGGCGAAGCAGGGGGCCGTTTCGTGAAGAACACCAAATGGAAGCAGAGTTTCTTCGAGAAGGTCGAGCCAATAACGATGGTTGACCCGCTCTCCTCCGTGCTGGGGGCGGTCGCGGACAACGAGCCGATTTATTACACGTACGCCGACTGCGTGAAGGTCGCGGGGCACGCGTGCGCTTCCGTCTCTTCCGCGTTCCAAATGACCAAGGTGGCGTTGAAGGCGTTGTACGGCGACGAAACGCCCGTGCGGGGCAACGTGACCGTGAGGTTCGGCGGCGACCGCACCACGGGCGCGAACGGCCCCATCGGGCAGGTCATACAGTTCATCACCGGCGCCGCCATCGAGACGGGATTCCACGGCCTGGCCGGAAAATACTCGCGCGCCGACAAATTTACCTACGACGAGGAAATGGGCGAAGAGTTCCCAAACGGGATTGCGGCGTCCTTTACGAGGAACGACACAAAAAAGACCGTGACCGTCGTCGCCGACCCATCCGTCATTCCCCTCACCCAGGAGGAGCGGGAAGGGGCGGCCTATATGCCGTACGTCGTCGCCGGGAAGGCCTCCCAGGAGGAGCGCGAGAAATTCTACGCCTTCTGGCAGGGGAAAAACCGGAAAATTCTCCTCGAAGAGCACGGCGCCTTCAAAGTCACGAAGTCGTAGGCCCTCCCCGCCCCGAGTGAATTACTCAGGGGCTTGACGGATAGGAACCACTTCGTCGAATAAAGGCTGAAACGGCGTTCCCGACTTACTAAAGCGGCATTCGGGTTTGCAGGCGAAACAGATGCTCGGATTCCGACGGCCTTCGTATCAGCGTTAGTTTTCCGCCGTCCTGCAACACCTCCGCGGGAAGCGGATGGCTCAGGAAAAAATGCATGCCGGTCGCGTAGCCGTAGGCGCCGGAGTTGCCGATCGCTATCAGGTCTCCCTCCCTTAGAGGGGGGAGGTCGATCGGCAGGTCGGACTGGTCGAGCGTGGTGCAAAGCGGGCCGCCGAGCACGTACCTCCGCTTTTTGCCGCCGCGTCCCCCCACGAGAAACGCCGGGAACTCCCTGCTCACCCGGAAAGGCAGGAGCGCGTGGTGTATGCCGCCGTCCGTTATGGCGAAATTCGTCCCGCGCATTTTCTTGAGCGCGACGACCCTCATGACGTACGCCCCGGCCGGCCCGGCCAGATACCGCCCGGGCTCGACGAAGAATTTGGCGCGGCGCAGTTCCGCGAGGCCGGAGAGCTTTTTTTCAAGCCTCGCGCATCCCCGCCCGAGGTCGTCGAGGTCGATCTCACTTTCGTCGGCGCGGTACGGTACCCCGAGCCCGCCCCCGAAATTCAGGTACTCCGGAAGGAACCCGGTTTTTCGGCACACGGCGGCGGCGGCGAGGGCGTACTTCTCCGCCGCGTCAAGCCACGAGCGGGCGGAAAGCATCTGCGTTCCCGCGTAGAAATGGAACCCGACGAATTTTAAGTTTTTGTAGCCGTCGCGGCGGCGTAGAACCTCGGCGGCCTCCTCAGGGGAAAAGCCGAACTTGTCCATTCCGCCGGACATGATTCTGCCCGCCGTGACGCGACCGCGGTGAAACTCCACGTTCAACCTAAGCGCGACGTTCTGCCGCACACCGAGGGCGTCCAGCCCCCTCAGCTCCGTCTCCGTTTCGGAATGTATCGCCGCGATTTTTTTTCTTTTTAGGAAGGCGTGCTCCTGCGCCGCTTTCACGGGGCCTGATAGCGCAATGTCGGAGCCTTTGAAGCCGGCCTTCACGGCCGCGAGCATCTCGCCCGCCGAGGCGCACTCCACCATCCCGCCCAAGCCCCGGTATATCCCCAATATCGCCAGGTTGGGGTTGGCCTTGGCGGCGAAGTATATCCGCCATCTTTCGGGCAAGGCGCCGCGCAGGGCGAGATAGCGGGCCCTGATCACGTCGGCGTCGTAAAAATAGAACGGGGTACCGATTTTCCGCGCCGCCTTCGCGACGTCGGCCGGCCTTATGGAGGTCGCGGGGTTACTCACCGTCCGCCGCGGCCCGCCTTAGTTCGTGCCTGAGCCGAAGGTTGGCCAGCGCCAGCGACGTCAAATGCGCGAGCCGCCGCAAATAATCGGTGGCGACCCCTTCGGCGTACCTGTCCGGGTCGTTGCTTCCCAGGTTGATGCTCCCTTGGTGCTCGTCGGCGTAAAAGAGCGGGACCAACGCCTCGGAATGGACGCGCCTTAGCTCCCTTACCGGAAAGAAATCAACCGACCCGTGCTCCAGCCTGCCGCGCAACACGGGGCCGCGGTTCATGGAAAAAACCTCCGCGAGCCGTTCCCGGGACATGAGAAAGAGCCTGTCGGCGACGAGGGATTTTATGTGCACCGGCCCGACCTCAGGCAGAAGCCCCCTAAAGTCGTTCGACAACACATAGGTTACGGACGTCATCTCGAAGTGGTCCCTGATGGCCGCGGTTGACCTGGCCACCAGCGTCTCCAGGTCGGGACATTGCAGGACGACGTCGCCCAACTCGTCCATTTTCTGCTGTATCTCCACGTTTCTTTTGGAGACGCGTATCAGTTGCCTCAGGTTGTCGCGCAACGCCGAAATATCCTGGCGAAGGCTTTTGTTGGCCACGGTGGTGGCCATCACCATGTTACGTCTGTTCATTGGCGCCCTCCCCTACTTATCAGTCGGCCTGACGATGCCGGATGAACGCGGGTATGTCCAGCTCGTCCGCGAAGTCGCTGAGGTCCAGCGTTCCGAACTGCTTTTTGACGTCCATCTTGGTCGTGAACGGTATCTGGGATATCGTCGCCTTCGCCGCGGGGGCGACGGCGCCGTGCGCCTGCTTCGCTTCATGGGCGGGCTGTTGCGGCTGGTGCCTTGCCGAAACCTCGTTTTCGGCCGCGCCGTGGTTGAAGCCGGTCGCGATGACCGTCACGTGGATCTCGTCGTCCAGCGTTTCGTCTATGACGGCTCCGAATATCACCTGCGCGTCGGGATGGGCGCCTTTTTGTATCTCCAGCGCGGCGTCGTTCACGTCGAACAGCGTCAGGCTCTCGCCGCCGGTTATGTTTATGAGTATCCCCTTGGCGCCCTCTATCGAGGTGTCCTCGAGGAGCGGGGAGTGTATCGCCTTTTGCGCCGCCTCGCGCGCCCTGTTCTCCCCCCTGCCGGAGCCCGTGCCCATGAGCGCCTGGCCCATTTCCGACATAATCGTTCCCACGTCGGCGAAGTCCACGTTGACCAGCCCCGGCACGGTGATTATGTTGGATATCCCCCTCACCGCGTTGCACAGCACCATGTCGGCCATCTTGAAGGCCTGCATGAGCGGGGTCTTTTTGTCCACCACCCCCAAAAGCCTCTGGTTGGGGATGGTTATCAGCGTGTCCACGGACTTGCCGAGCTCCATCAGCCCGTTGTCGGCCTGTCTGCCGCGTTTTTGCCCCTCGAACATGAAGGGCCTCGTGACGACGCCGACGGTGAGCACGTTCATGTCCTTGGCTATGCGGGCGATGACGGGCGCGGCCCCGGTGCCGGTTCCGCCGCCCATCCCGGCGGTGACGAATATCATGTCGGCCCCCTCCAGCATCCCCTTTATCGCCTCCGAGTCCTCCATCGCCGCCTTGAACCCAATGTCGGGGTTCGCCCCGGCTCCGAGCCCGCGCGTGAGCGTCTTGCCGATCTGCAGTTTTACGGGGACGGGGGATTTTGAGAGGACCTGCGCGTCCGTGTTGCAGACGATGAACTCCACCCCGTTGATGGACTGGTCCATCATCGCCGCGACGGCGTTGCATCCGCCGCCGCCTACTCCGATGACCTTTATCCTCGCGTTCGAGTATTGTTCCCGTGAAAAGTCAAAGGCCGGTTGAGTCGAGTCGGTGTCATTGTCCTTTTCCATGGCGCGTGTCCCCTATAAAAAATTATTAAGTAAAACTTGTCCTATTTGTCCCCGGCGCGTCCCCGCGGCGCGCATAAGCCCGACCTCAGAAAAAATCCTCCATCCACCCCTTCATTTTGTCCGTTATGTTGTTGAACATGTTTCTTCCCTTGATCGGCTTTCGCTCGCCGGTCTTCCTCGTCCTGTCCCCGAACAGCAACAGCCCGACGGCCGTGGCGTATTGCGGCGAATTGACGACGTCCACGAGCCCGCCCACCCCCTTGGGGTTGCCGAGCCTTACGGGAAGGCCGAACACCCTCTCCGCCGCCTCCGGCATCCCCTCCATGATGGAGGCGCCGCCGGTTATCACGAGTCCTGACGGGATCACCCCCAGGTACCCGCTGGTCTCGAGGTCGCGGTGTATCATCTGGAACATCTCCTCCACCCGCGGCTCTATGATTTCGCAAAGCACGTTTCGGCTTATCAGGCGCGGTTCGCGGCCCCCCATGCTCGGTATCTCCACCTGTTCGTCCCTCCTCACCATCGAGCTCATGGCGCACCCGTGCTTCCTTTTTATCTTTTCAGCCTCGACCTGCGGCGTGCGCAGGCCTATCGCAAGGTCGCTGGTGATGTGGTTGCCGCCGACCGCTATGACGGACGTGTACCTGACGGAATCCTCGGCGAACAGCGCCAGGTCGGCCGTGCCGCCCCCTATGTCGACCAGCGCCACGCCCAGGTCGCGCTCGTCCGTGTCCAGCACCGCCTCGGCGGACGCCAGCTGTTCGACGATTATGTCGTCCACGTCCAGGCCGGCCCGGTTCACGGAGCGCACGATGTTCTGCGCCGAGGTGACCGCGCCGGTGATGACGTGTATGCGCGCCTCGAGCCGCACGCCGGACATCCCTCGCGGCTCCCTGATGCCCGACTGCCCGTCCAATATGAACTGCTGGGGGATGACGTGTATGACCTCCCTGTCGAGCGGTATGGCCACGGCCTTCGCCGCCTCTATCACGCGCTCCTTGTCCTGCTCCGTGACCTCCCTGCTTTTCACGGCGATTATCCCGTGGCTGTTGAAGCCCTTGATGTGGCCGCCCGCAATGCCTACGTACGCCGACTCTATCTCGACGCCGGCCATGAGCTCCGCCTCCTCGACCGCGCACTTGATGGACTCAACGGTGCTTTCGATGTTGATCACGACCCCCTTGTTGAGCCCCTTGGACGGATGGGTGCCGATGCCGATGATGTCCAGCCCCCCTCCGTCCCTTACCTCGGCGATAACGCAACATATCTTGGTCGTCCCCAAGTCCAGCCCGACAATTACTTCCTTTTCCTTCTTCGCCATCGAAATCACCCCTTGTTCTTATTGGTTTGGTTTTTTGTAAAACTGCCTTCCGCGCCCACCCCGACCACCTGGCCCTCGAACGACAGGTCGTAACCGGCAAACCGAACGCCCGCGACCTCGGATATCCTTCGGGCGCTCACGTACTCGTAAAACTTCTCCCTCCACGCGCCCTTGTCCGGCCCGAACCTTAGAAAAACGCCGGACGTCGTGACGACGCCGGTCCTCGCCGGGTCTGAAAGGTCCAGCGAGGCCGCCTTCTCGTGCCAGTATGTGTCCAGCGAGAAAAGCCTCGCGATTTTCAACGCGTCGTCCAGCCTGCCCTCGGGCAACCAGTCGCCCGTCGCCCCGGCGCATTTGCATCCGATTATCGCGGGCCCGCCGGACCAGCCTTGCGGCGCCTCCCCTATGAGGCGCCTGCTTGCGTCCATTAGAAACGCCCTTCCGCCGACCGTCACCGAGGCGACCGGCCTGCGCTCCACTATGGCGACCTCCGCCAGGTCGGGAAGTTTTAGGCGCACGGAGGCGGACTCCACGGCCGGCAATTTTTCCAACAAAAGCGTGAGCCTATCGATGTCCCTGGTGAATATGTTTCCGGCGAGCCCTGCCGAGAGGAGGCCGCGCAACCGCCGCTCGTCCAGCCTTTTCGCGCCGGTCAGCGTTATCGTCTTCACCACAAAAAAACTGTTCCGCGCGGCGGCCCTGCGGACGGCGCCGTACGCCCATACGAGGGCCGTGGAAGCCAAGACGGCGGAGAGCAGGAACAGGGCCGCCTTGAGCCGCCTCTTTCCCCTCGCCCTGACGGCCGCCGTGGGGCGCGGGGCCGGGCGGTTGAGCCTAATTTCCGCGCTTTTTGCAAACATCAGTTGAAACTCCCGGCAAGTTTAATTTCCCGCTCCAACCTTATCCCGGCGCCCAGCGCCGCCGCCTCCGCCTTCTCGACGAGCGCGAGGACCTGCGCCGCCGTGGCGCCGCCCAAATTCACTATGAAGTTCGCGTGTTTTTGGCTTATCTGCGCGTCCCCCACCCTCAAGCCCTTCAGGCCGAGCTCCTCCAAGATTTTTCCGGCGAACATGCCGGGCGGGTTTTTGAAAACCGAGCCGGCCGACGGCAGTTCCAGCGGCTGTTTTTCCTTTCTTTGGGAAAGGGACCCGGTCATCCGTTTTTGGATTTCATCCCGACTGCCCGGCCTGAGCCTGAACGTGGCGGAGACGACCACCGCGCCCTTGGGCAACGCGCTCGACCGATACGAAAGGCCGAGCCTTTCCGGGCCCACGTCCTCAAAACGCCCGTCGGCCAACAGCCGCGCCCCCGCGAGGCCGTCCTTCACCTCGCCGCCGAACGCCCCCGCGTTCATCACCACGGCGCCGCCAACGGAGCCGGGTATGCCGAACGCGAACTCGAGGCCGGTCAGCGACCTCTTCAGGGCGTACCTTGACAGCGCCGTGAAACCGCGGCCGGCGCCGACTGTCACCTCCGCCGCGCCGTCGGGCGCGGCGACGGACGAAATCGAATCGAACCCCTCCATGGAAATCACCGCCCCGACTCCTGCGTCCGAAACCAGCAGGTTGGAGCCTCCGCCCAGAATCAGCGCGGACGGGTGGCGCCTGAGCGCCTCGGAAAGCTCCGCCTCCGTCGTCGGCACGAGGAACAGGGCGGCCACGCCGCCTATCTTGAACGTCGTGTGATTCGCCATCGGTTCGTCCCTTTTAGTCTTCGCGTTCATCTTCGAGGAACTTCTCCCCCTGTTTGTAGACGTCCCCCGCGCCCATGGTCAGCAATATGTCCCCCTTCGCGAGGTTTGCCCTCAGCCACTTCTGCGCGTCGTCCATTTTCGCGAGCAAAACCACGTTGCGCCGCTCGGGGACCGTTATGCCGTCGTAAATGAGCCCGGAGCTTACCCCCTCGATCGGCTTTTCCCCGGCCGGATATATCGGCCCCAACAGGAGCACGTCCGTGTCCCGAAACGCCATGTGAAACTCCCTCAGGCAGTCCCTCGTGCGGGTGTACCTGTGCGGCTGGAAGAGCGTCACCAGCCGCCGCCCCTTGTTGCCGTCGCGTATAGCCGATATGGTGGCGCGTATCTCCGTCGGGTGGTGGCCGTAGTCGTCCATCACCGTCACCCCGCCCTTTTCCCCCTTGTGCTCGGAGCGCCGCCCGATGCCGGAGAATTTTTTAAGCGCGGCGGAGGCCGTGGCGAAGTCTATCCCCAAAAACAGCGCCGTCTGTATCGCCGCGAGCGCGTTTAGCGCGTTGTGCCTTCCGGGGATGTGGAGTTCCGTCCTGCCCAGCTCCCCGTCCTTGTCGGAGACGGTGAAGGAGGAGCCGACCCCGTCCATCACCGCGTAGTCGTGCGCCATCAGGTCGCACGCCTTTGAGAACCCGTAGGTGATGAACCTTTTGTTCATCCTGGGGATGAAGGACCTAAGCACCGGGTCGTCCCCGCACGCTATCGTCGCGCCGAAGAACGGCACCTTGTTGCAAAACGTGAAGAACGCCTCCTCTATCTTTTCCTTCGTGCCGTAGTAGTCCAGATGCTCCGCGTCTATGTTGGTCACGACCGCCACAGTCGGGTTGAGGGTCAGGAACGAGCCGTCGCTCTCGTCGGCCTCCGCCACTATGTACCGACCCTTCCCCAGCTTCGCGCCGGAGCCGAACCGCTTCACGCGGCCGCCGATGATGACGGTCGGGTCGAGCCCCGCCTCGCCGAAGATGGTCGCTATCAGCGTCGAGGTCGTCGTCTTGCCGTGCGCGCCGGCGACGGCTATGCCGTCCCTCATCCTCAAAAGCTCCCCCAGCATCTCGGCGCGGGGGATGACCGGCGCCTTCCGCGCCCTCGCCGCCACCACCTCCGGGTTCTCCCGGCTCACGGCCGAGGAGACGACGACGACCTCCGCCTCCCCGATGTTGTCCGCGGCGTGGCCCGTGAAAATCTTCGCGCCGAGCGACTCGAGCCGCGCCACGGCCTCGGAGCGCGCCAGGTCGGAGCCGCTCACCTCGTGCCCGAGGTTGAGCAGTATCTCCGCAATGCCGCTCATGCCCGAGCCGCCGATTCCGACGAAATGTATTTTTCTTTTTGGTCCGTCCTGCATCAGTCCGCCCCCATGGTTGAAATCACGTCGGAGCATATGAACCGCGCCGCGTCCGGCCTGGCGTGGCTCTCCGCGTTCGAGGACATCGTCCCCAGGACGTCCGGCCGGCGGAGGAGTTCGACTATCTTCCCCGCCAAAAGCCCGCCGTCTAGCCCGGCGTCCTCCATCACCGTCGCGGCCCCGAAGTTTTCCAGCGCGAGCGCGTTGTGCCTTTGGTGGCCGCCCGCGCCGGGAAACGGGACGAGTATCGAGGGAAGCCCCGAAATCAGCAGTTCCGCGCACGACGAGGCGCCGGCCCTGCCCACGGCGAGGTGCGCCCCGCGCATCTTTTCCGCCATGTCCTCGAAGAACGGCTCCACCGAGGCCGACGGAGTCCCCGGCGGCGGCGTCCACGCGGAGTAGGCCGCCCTGACCTCCCCGACGTCCTTCGGCCCCGTCTGGTGGCATATCCTTATGCTCATGCCGGACAACGACGGCAACGCCGCCGTCATCGCCCGGTTTATCGAACGCGCCCCCTGGCTTCCGCCGATGACGAGTAGCGTTCTTACCGGCGCGTTAAAGTCCCTCGGCGGCGGCGGCGAGAACTCTTTTCTCACCGGGTTGCCCGCCACGACGACGTTCCCCGACCCGAGACGCTCCTTCGTGCCCGCGAACGACGCGTAAACCTTTTCGGCGCGCCGTGCCAGCCGACGCGTGACGAGCCCCGGGTCGACGTTTTGTTCCAAAAGGAAAAGCGGGACTCCCCCCAAGACGGCGGCGATGCAGGAGGGGGCGGAGGCGTAGCCGCCGCACCCTATCACGGCGTCCGCCTTGAACTCGGAGACGGCCTTTCGCGCCCGCAGGACGGCCCTTGGGAGCAGAAAAAGGGACCTGGCGCTCCTCAACGCGCTTCTCCTGTCAAGCCCCTTCACGTCCACCCCGAAAAAATCGAACCCCATGGCGGCCGCCCTGGAGGACTCCGGCCCGCCCGAACTGCCCGCAAACAGCACCAGATGGCCCAGTCGCCTCATCTCCTCCGCCACCGCAAGCGCGGGGAAAATATGCCCGCCCGTGCCGCCGGCGGTAACCACAAACTTTTTCAACCCCCGCCTCAGGTCCTATATTGCGAAACATTCAACAAAATCCCCGCGCTTACGAGCCACATGACCAGCGCCGAGCCGCCAAGCGAAATGAACGGCAAGGGCAGTCCCTTCGTCGGCAAAAGCCCGGTGGCCACGCAAAAATTCACAACCGCCTGAAGGCCCACGCACGCCGTTATGCCGGCGGCCAGGTACATCCCGAACGGCTCCGGGGCCCTCATCGCGGCCCTGAAGCCCAGGTAGACGAGCACCGCGAACAGCAGGACTATCAGGGCGCACCCGGCGAATCCGAACTCCTCGCCTATGATGGAAAAGATGAAGTCGGTGTGGGCGTCGGGAAGGAAGAAGTTTTTCTGCCTCCCCGTCCCGAGCCCCGTTCCGAAGGCGTGTCCGTTCCCGAACGCGATGAAGGACTGGATTATCTGGAACCCGGTGTCGGACGGGTCCGCCCACGGGTCGAGAAACGAGAGAATCCTCCTGCGCCTGTACGCCACGTTCACGACCGCGACGTAAAAGAACGGCAACATCACCAGGAACGTCCCCAAGATGAAGCTGAAGCGGATGCCGGAAATGAAGAAAAGGAAGAACACCACGAGCGCCGCGATGACCGAGGTTCCCATGTCCGGCTGGAGCAGGATGAGCACGAAACAAACCCCGAGCGCGACGGCGACCGGCACGTATCCCGTGACGAAATCCTTAAGCCGCCCGGAGTTCTCCTTTTTTACGAGGAAGTGCGAGAAGGCGATTATCAGCGCGAGCTTGGCGAACTCCGACGGCTGGAAGGTCAGCCCGCCGACGTGGAGCCACCTACGCGCGCCGGAGACCTCCCTGCCAACGCCGGGAATCAGCACCAAAAACAACAGCACGACCGAGGAGATGTAAAGGTAGGGCGCGAGCCCCTGCAACCGCCGGTAGTCGAACCTCATGGCGGCGAACAACCCCGCGAAGCCCAGCCCCGCCCACAGCAACTGCCGCTTTAGGAAATAGGCGGTGTCGCCGTACTTCGCGCCAGCCACCGTCCCGCTGGCCGAATAAACCATCACCAGGCCGACGAGGACGAGCGCGACGACGCAGAACAATATCCTGAAGTCCGGCTCAAGTTTTCTCGGCATTCAACCCCTCCCGCCGGTAAGCGCGGGCTCCCCCGCCAATTTCCTCACCGCCGCCCGAAACTTGTCCCCCCGGTCGCGGTAGTCCCTGAACATGTCGAAGCTCGCGCAGGCCGGGGAAAGAAGCACCGTTCCGCCCGCGCCCGCCGTTTGCGCCGCCTTCCTTACGGCGTCGTCCATCCCGTCCGCTCTCACGACCGGTTCGTACCCCTTCAGGCAGACGGCTATCTTTTCCGCCGCCTCGCCTATTAGCACC
The DNA here is from genome assembly GCA_016194375.1 of Nitrospinota bacterium. Classification (GTDB taxonomy): domain Bacteria; phylum Nitrospinota_A; class UBA7883; order JACRGQ01; family JACRGQ01; genus JACQEX01. Next base: position 8,133 of record JACQBU010000080.1, on the reverse strand, counting down.
ACGCCCGCCCCCATTCGCCGAACCAAGTCGGCCAGCGGCGTGAAATCCTGGTCCTTGTCCCGCCCGCCGAGGATGACAGCCACGCGCCCCGTCATTCCGTCGAGCGCCTTGAGCGTGGAGCCGACGTTTGTACCCTTGGAGTCGTTGATGAACCGCACGCCGCGGACCTCCGCGACCGGCTCCAGCCTGTGTTCGAGCGCCTCGAAGGAGGACAGCGCGCGCGAGATGGCGCCTACGTCCGCGCCCGCGGAAAAGGCGATTGCGCAGGCGGCCAGCGCGTTTTCCAGGTTGGCCCGGCCCGGCAACCTCAGATCGCGGGTCGCCCCGGCGGTCCAAGTATCCCCGCGGCTGGATATGACGATTCTCCCGTCGTTCACGAACACCCCCTCCTCGAGCCGCCCGTTCGCGGAGAACGGAAAAAGGCGACACGGCACCTCGGGGGCGAGCCTTGCGGTTTCGGGGTCGTCCATGTTCAAGACGCAGACGTCGTCCCCGCGCTGGAGCTCGAATATCCTGCGTTTGAGGCGTATGTATTCCCCCATCGTCTTGTGTCGGTCCATATGGTCGGGGGTGATGTTGAGTATCGCGGAGACGCGCGGCCTGAACGTCGCGACCCCCTCGAGTTGGAAGGAGCTTATCTCGGCCACGACCTTCATCCGCGGGTCGAATATAGCGTCCTCGCCCAGCGCCGCGTTCCCGATGTTCCCGCAGACCACCGCCCCGACGCCGGACTCCCGCATCATCGCCCCGACGAGCGCGGTCGTGGTGCTTTTTCCGTTCGTGCCGGTGATGGCGATCCACGCGCGGGGGGCGAGCCTGAACGCAAGCTCTATCTCGCTTATGACCTCCGCGCCCCGTTCCCGGTGCCTTTGCAAAATCGGGCCGTCCCACGGCACCCCGGGGGACGTCACCACGACGTCGAATTTCCCCGCGAGCGCCCTGTCGTGCGACCCCGTCTCCAAATCAATCCCCTCCGAAAGTTTCGAGGCCTCGTCGCGCCCGACGGCTCCCTTGTCCGTGACCGACACGACGGCGCCCATCGCGTGCAACCTGTTGGCGGTCGGCACGCCCGTCCTGCCCATCCCGACCACCAAGACCCGTTTTCCCTTCAGCTCCATTTTTTCACCGCAACTTGAGCGTGCTCAGGCTCAACAGCGCCAGCAGGACGGAAACTATCCAAAACCGCGTGGTCACCTTCGTCTCGGCCCAGCCGAGCTTCTCGAAGTGGTGGTGGATGGGCGCCATGAGGAAGACCCTTTTGCGCGTCAGCTTGAAATACCCCACCTGGATGATCACCGAAAGCGCCTCGACGACGAATATCCCGCCGATGAGTAGGAGGATGACCTCGTGCTTCGTCAGGATGGCAACCGTCCCCAGAAGGGCGCCAAGCGGCACCGAGCCGGTGTTCCCCATGAACAGCTGGGCGGGATAGGCGTTGTACCACAAAAACCCGAGCGAGGCCCCGACCACCGCCCCGCAAATCACGGTGACCTCGCCGACGCCCTTTATGAACGGTATCTGAAGGTAGCTGGAGAAATGCGCGTGGCCGGCCACATAGCTGATGAACGCGTAGGTCCCGAAGGCCACTATGACCGGCCCTATGGCGAGGCCGTCCAGCCCGTCGGTGAGGTTCACCGCGTTGGACGCGCCTATGATGACCAGCCCCGCGAAGACAAAATAAAACGGCCCCAGGTCCGGCTTGACCAGCTTGAAGAACGGAATGTAAACGTGCGTGAGCGTTCCGCGCAACCCCTCCTCGTTCGAGACGAGATACAAGACGGGAACGCACGCCAAAATCTGCAGGATTATCTTCAACCGCGCCCTCATGCCGTGGCCGTCCTTTAACTTCGTCGCGTCGTCGAGCAACCCGATGGCGCCGAACAGCACGGCCGTCAGGAGCGCGGCCATCACGGAGTAACTGGCGACGTCGGCCCACATTAGCCCCGGAATGACGAGCGAGGCGAGTATGAGGAGCCCGCCCATCGTGGGGGTCCCCGCCTTCGGCCTGTGGTGCTCCGGCACGTCCGTCCTTATCCTTTCGCCGAAATTTTTTTTCGCCAGGTACTCTATGAGCGGCGGCCCGAAAATGAAGGAGAGAAGCAGGGCGGTGATGGTCGCGTAGGTCGTGCGGAACGTGATGTACTTGAAGACGTTGAGAAAGTGGTACGTCTCGTGCCATGGGTACAAAAGATGGTATGTCACGCCTTGCGCCCCCTTATCGCGGCCGCCGCCACTTTCCTGTCGTCGAACGGAAACTTCGTCCGCCCGATTATCTGGTAGTCCTCGTGCCCCTTGCCTGCCAGGAGGACGAGGTCGCCGCTTTGCGCCGCGCCGACCGCCTCCTTGACGGCCTCTTCGCGAGACTCCACGACCCTCACCCGGCCCGTGTTCCCCCGCGGGACGCCCGCCAGTATTCCCTCGATTATTTTTTTCGGGTCCTCGGTGCGCGGGTTGTCGGAGGTGACTATCACGAGATCGGCCAGCTCCGAGGCGACCCGGCCCATCTTGGGCCTCTTCCCCTCGTCCCTGTCGCCGCCGCACCCGAAGAGGCAGATTAGCCTTTTCTTCGTGAGTTCCCGGGCGGTCCTGAGCGCCTTTTCAAGCGCGTCGTCCGTGTGCGCGTAGTCCACGATGACGGCGAAATCCTGCCCCTCGTCCACCTTCTCGAACCTGCCCGGAACCGCCCTCAGGCCGGAAAGAGCCTTGACGACGGTCTCGGCCGGAATCCCCTCGGCGAACCCCGCGCCAAAGGCCGCCGTGGCGTTTTGGACGTTGTGCTTGCCGGGCATCGGGATTTTAAACGCGACCTCCCCGGCCGGGGTCGCCAGCCTTATGAACCCCCCCTCGATGCCCGCGGAGGACTCCAGAATCCTGATTACGGCCGAGGCGTCGGCGCCAAACGTGACGAGTTTTCCCCTCACGCCCGACGCGGCCCATCGCCTGCCCGCCTCGTCGTCCACGTTGATGACGGAATAGCCGAGGTCGAATTCCGTGAAAAGGCGGCGCTTGGCGTTTTCGTATTTCTCCATCGTCCGGTGGAAATCAAGGTGGTCCCTTGTGAGGTTGGTGAACACCGCCCCCTTGAAGGCCGTTTCCGCCAGCCTGTCCATCTCCAGCCCGTGGGAGCTGACCTCGATCACGCACCGCGGGTTCGGCCACCCCGCCGCCCGCGCAAACATCCGTTGAAGGTCGGCGGACTCCGGAGTCGTGTTCGGCGCCGGCGCCGAGCCGTCCGGAAACTCGTAGTCAATCGTGCCGAACCGCGAGACCGAGTGTCCGGCGGCGGCGAGCACCGCCTGCACCATGTACGACGTCGTGGTCTTGCCGTTCGTGCCTGTTATCCCCACCACGCCGAGCTTCTTCGACGGATGGCCGTAAAACCGCGCGGAAATCACTGCGAGCTCGCGCCGGACGTCCGCCACCCGGACGACCGGCCTGCCGCCTGCGTCCACGCGCGAGTCCCCCTCGACCACTATGACGGCCGCGCCGCGGCTCACCGCGTCCCCGACGAAAAGCCGTCCGTCGGTTGAAAACCCCTTTAACGCCACGAAGCAGGAACCCGGCCCGACCTTTCTGCTGTCGTACTCCACAGAGGTGACGACGACGTCGCGCGCGCGGCGCCCGCCGATTCGCCGAAAAGTTCGAGCCCTCTCACAACTCGCCCCGCGCCCCCGCCCGCGACGTCGCGGGCCGCGTTGTTCCTATTCATACGCCGCCGCCGCGCGGAAGTTCTTCCAGTCAACCACGTACTTGAGCTGGCCCTCGGCGGGAACGCCGTTGCGCCGCGTCATGGCCTCGATGACGTCGCGCGCGACCGGCGCGGCCACCTCGCCGCCCCACCCGGCGCCCATCGGCTCGTCAACCACCACCAACAGCGCGTATTCCGGCGCGTTTGCCGGGAACAACGCCGCAAACGAGGAGATGGCCCTGTCGGACATGTAGACGCGGCGCTCGTTGTCGAACTTCTGTGCCGTTCCGGTCTTTCCCGCTATGTCGTATCCGGGAATCGCGGCCATCTTCCCCGTGCCGTTCGTGACGGCGTAGCGCATCATCCTTATCACCTGCTCCGCCGCCGACCTGGACACCACCCTTTTCGGCTCCGGGGCGGAATGCTCCCCGACCACCCTGCCGTCCTTGAGTATCCTTTTCATCAGGTGCGGCCTCACGGACGTCCCGCCGTTGCCTATCGCCGACAAGGCGGCGACGAGCTGGATGGGGGTCGTGTTCACCTCCTGGCCGAACGAGACCGACGGCAGGGAGCTCCCCGACCAGCTTTGGTATGGCCGAAGCGTCCCCGTTATCTCCCCCGGAAGGTCCACGCCGGTCCTCTCGCCGAACCCGAACTTTCGAAGGGATTCGTACAGCCTTTTCTCCCCCAGTTTTTGGCCCACCTTTATCATTCCTATGTTCGACGATTTGGCGAACACGTCCCAAAGCGGCATGATTTGGTACTTGTTGTTCTTGGCCTCCTTGAACGTCTTGCCGTACATCTCGAAGCGGCCGTTCTCGCAGTCGAACTTCTCGTCCGGCGAGGCCGCCCCCGAATCTATGGCGGCGGCCGAGACGAATATTTTGAACGTGGAGCCCGGCTCGTACGCCTGGGTCACGGTGAGCGGCCTCTGGCTCGACGTCGGGTAGGAAGCGTAGTCGTTGGAGTCCATCCCGGGCAGTTCTGCCACGGCGAGCAGGTCGCCCGTGCGCACTTCCATGACGACCACGAGGGCGGACTTGGGCCTGTAGCGGTCATACACCCTTCTCACCGCCTTTTCGGCGTCGTACTGGGTGCGGACGTCGATCGTCGAGACAAGGTCGAAGTTGCTGTCGGGGGGTTTTTCGGGGTATTGGAATATCCTGCCCGCGGCGTCCTTTTGGGCTATCAACGTGACCTGCTCCCCCGCCAGCGACTTGTCGTAGAGGTACTCGAGCCCCGCAAGGCCGGAGTTGTCCAGCCCGCAGAACCCGAGCACGCGGGACGCGACGCCCCCGAGCGGGTAAAACCTCCTGTCCTCGTCCACGAACATCACGCCGCGAAGGCCGCGCGACCTGAGGGATTCGTACTCCGCGTCCCCGACCTTCCGCCTTATCCAGGCGAAATGCGCCTTCTTCTCGAGGCGGGCGCGCACGGAGCGGTAGTCCATCCCGAGCTCCCTTGCGATTATCGCGGCCGCGCCGGCCTTGTTCTCCATGTTAGTCGGCGTCGCGAAGACGGACTTCATGGGGACCGTCATCGCGAGCGTCTCCATGTTCCTGTCGAGAATCCTTCCGCGCGTAGGGGAAAACACGACCTTCTGGTAGTACTGGTTTTTCGAATAGTCCACGTACCTTTTGTAATGGAGCATTTGCACGTCGAAAAGCCTTGCCAGGACCGCCCCGAACCCGGCGAACATGAGGAGCATGAAGACCGCGAGCCTTATTTTTTTAAGCCTGACGGATCGCGCGGTTATCATTTCGTCGTGCATCTTTAGGCTCACCTCTTGTCCACGTAGATCATCCGGTCCCTTGGAAGCGCCGCAAACCCGTCGCGCAAGGCGCGCTTTTCCATTTCCTCGGGGGAGGTCATCGTCTCGTACCTCAGTTTCAGCCTCGTCTGCTCCGCCAAAAGGGCGCGCTCCGCGTTCTTCACGCCCCGCTCCTTGTAGACCAGGTGAACGGTCTTGACAGCGGGAAAGGTGTAGATGATGAGCGCGACGAGGAAAAAGGCCACGCTGAGGGAGTACAGCAATATCTCCTCCCTGTCCATCCTGGCCTTCTCCCGCGCGAAGGCCCTGTCGGCGTCGAACGTCCTCTCCTGCCGCCGAGGGTCGTTCACGCGGCCTCCTTTTCCACGACGCGCAACAGCGCGCTCCTGGAGCGCGGGTTGGCGGCTGTTTCGTCATCGGAGGGCGCGACCGGTTTTCTGCGGACCAGCCGAACGAGCGCCTTGTGGCCGCACACGCAGACGGGAATTCTCGGGGGGCATACGCAACCGACGGCAAGCGCCGCGAACGCGCGTTTTACTATCCTGTCCTCGAGCGAATGGAACGTTATGACCGCAAGCCTCCCCCCTTCGGCGAGGCAGTCCACGGCGTCGCGCAACGCGTCGCCGAGGCGGTCCAGCTCCCCGTTTACGGCGATGCGAAGCGCCATGAACACGCGGGTGGCGGGGTGTATCCTCTGCCTTCCCTTCGGATAGGCGGAGGCGACGAGGTCGGCGAGTTGAAGCGTGGAGGTTATCTCGCGCCCCCTGACGACGAGGCGCGCGATTCTTTTGGAGAACCGTTCCTCTCCGTACTCCCGAAAAATCCGGGCCAGCTCCGCCTCGTCCCATTTGTTCACGATTTCGGAGGCGGTGAGTTTTTGCGAGACGTCCATCCGCATGTCCAGCGGGCCGTCGAACCGGAAGGAAAACCCGCGCGAGGGGTCGTCAAACATGCGCGACGACACCCCGAGGTCCATCAGTATCCCGTCGGGCCTTCTGCCCGCCAAGACCGTCTTCATGTCCTCAAAACGGCCGTGGTGGAGTTCAACCCGGTCCCCAAAACGTCCAAGTCTTTCGCCCCCAAGTTCGACGGCTCGCGCGTCCCTGTCTATCCCAATCAGACGGGAACCGTCCGCCGCCCCTAATATCGCCTCCGCATGACCGGCCCCTCCGATCGTGCAGTCAAGGTACAGTCCGCCGGGTTTGGGCCCCAAGTCCCGCAAAACCTCGGCAAGCAAAACCGGCTCGTGCCGGAACTCGCGCTCTTCCCCGTCCCCGTCCCCGCCCCCGCCCCCGCCCATCAGCCGGTTTCGCCGACCGGGCGGGGCCAGAAACGCATTCGGCTAGAGGATGTCAAGCGCGTCAAGGTCGCCCCTAACCCCGGTCTTTCCCCCGCGCTCCTTCTCCTCCCATTCGCCCCTGTCCCAAATTTCCATGTGCTTCAGCATCCCGACGATGGCGAGCCTTTTTCCCATTTTCTTCTTCTCCCGCAACTCCTGGGGTATTAGGAGTTTTCCGTTCCTTATCACGCTCGGATAAAAGGAGGAGACGATGCGGTGCACCCTCTCGCGGTGTCGCTTGTCCCTGCTAAGCTCGAGGAGCCTGTTCCCCATCTCCTCGAACGCCGCGGGCGGAAACGCCGAGATGCACCTACCCCAGTCGGCCATCATCACCGTCTCGCTTTCGCCGACGTCCTTGGCGAATATGGAGGGAACGTGCACCCTTCCCTTCTCGTCAAGCGCGGCAGGATAACTCCCGAAAAACATGGATTACACTTCACCCCACTTCTTTACACATTTCGACACATATTTGCACATATTCCAATCCCGTGTCAACTGAAAAATTATGGGGCGGGGGAGGAGTCTTAACGGACGTGAATATGCGGCGACGTTCAATCGGGGGGAAGGAAAAAAGCCCGCCTATTTTATACGAGAGGCGGGCCTGACAAACGCGAGGTGGTCACAGCGTGGCGTGCGTTCCGTCGCAGTAAGGAGGCGTCTTCGTGTGCTTGCATCCGCACCACGGCTTCGGGCCGGCCTCCCGCACCTCCACGCGCATGGGGATGTTCGGCATTCCCCCGAATCCGGCGGCCTTGTGGGCCCCGTCGCAAGACGGCTGGGAATTTGAGTGGTCGCAGGCGCACCAGTAATACGTTCCGACCGCCACCTCCTTAACATACAGACCTTTTTGGGCGACTTTGGGTTCGGGCATTTTTCCTCCTTTATAATTACTTTTGTTTTCGGCGCCAAAAAAAACGTCGGTTCATTCCGCGACGCGCGCTAGGATTTTTTTTCGGGGGCCGGTTTTGGCTGGACGCCCTCCACCTCCAGCAGAATCCTCACTTCTTCCCCGACGACCAGGCCGCCCTGGTCCAGCACCTTGTTCCACTTGAGCCCGAAGTCGGCGCGCTTGATCACGCCGGCGGCGGTGAATCCGACCCTGTTGACCCCCCACGGGTCCCTGACGGCTCCGGTGAACTCCCCCGAGAGCGCTACCCGCCTTGTCACGCCGTGGATCGTCAACTCGCCTTCCGCCCTCATTTGGGCTCCGCCGGTGGACTCGGCCTTGACGAGCTTGAACGTTATGTCGGGATATGATGCCGCGTCCAAAAAGTCGGGCGACCTCAGGTGGTCGTCCCTTTTCGGCTCGTTGGTGTTGATGCTGGACGACTTGAC
>JACQBU010000079.1 GCA_016194375.1 Nitrospinota bacterium | reverse complement strand
CTCAGGTGGTGCAGGGGCCGGGTGAAAACGCGGGGGTGGTGGACATCGGCAACGGCCTCGTGGCGGCCTTCAAGATGGAGTCTCACAACCACCCCTCCTACATCGTGCCGGTGCAGGGGGCCGCCACCGGCGTCGGGGGAATTCTGCGCGACGTCTTCACGATGGGGGCCCGCCCAATCGCCGCCTACGACTGCCTGAGGTTCGGCCACCCGGACCACCCCAAGACGCGCTACCTCGTCGGCGGCGTCGTCCACGGCATCTCGATGTACGGCAACTGCTTCGGCGTCCCCAACGGCGGCGGCTCGACGAGGTTCCACGAGTGTTTCAACGGAAACATACTCGTGAACGTCATGACCGTGGGGCTCGCGAAAAAAGACGCCATTTTCTACGGCAAGGCTAGCGGCGCGGGGAACAAGGTGATGTACATCGGCTCCAAGACGGGGCGCGACGGCATCCACGGGGCCGTCATGGCCTCCGACGCTTTCGGCGAGGAGTCCGAGTCAAAAAGGCCCACCGTGCAGGTGGGCGACCCCTTCACTGAAAAGCTTTTGCTCGAGGCGTGCCTCGAGATATTCGAGAAAAAACTGGTCGAGGGGATACAGGACATGGGCGCGGCGGGGCTGACCTCGTCCTCATTCGAGATGGCCGGGCGGGGCGGCGCCGGAATAAACATGTGGCTGGACAAGGTTCCCGTCCGCGAGGAGGGGATGACGCCGTACGAAATAATGCTATCCGAATCGCAGGAGCGGATGCTTTTGGTGGCCAGGCCGGAGAACGAGCGGGAGATTTTGGAAGTGTTGGATAAGTGGGACCTGGAGGCGGCCACCATAGGCGAGGTCACTGACCACGGACGGGTCAAACTTTATTTCCACGGCGAGTTGGCGGCGGACATGCCTGTGGACGCCTGCGTGGACGGCGCCCCCAAATATAACCGCCCGATGAAAAAACCGGCATACCTTGAGACGGCCCCTAAACTCGACTCCTCCTCCGTGCGGTTGCCCGAGGACTTGAACGAACCGTTCTTTGCGCTGTTGGGCTCCCCGAACTTGAACGGAAAAACGTGGATAACGGAACAGTACGACACGATGATAGGGACGAACACCATCTTCGGCCCCGGCCACGACGCGTCCGTCCTGCGCGTGAAGGGAACGACCACCGCGCTGGCCGTTTCGACCGGGTGCAACGAAAGGTATTGCCACCTCAACCCGCGGGTCGGCGGGATGATCGCTCTGGCCGAATGCGTCCGCAACATCGCGTGCGTCGGGGCGAGGCCGCTCGCGGCCACCGACTGCCTCAACTTCGGCTCTCCGATGAACGCGGAGATAATGTGGCAACTCTCGGAATGCGTCGACGGAATCGCCGAGGCGAGCACCGCCCTGGACGCGCCGATTGTGAGCGGCAACGTGAGCCTTTACAACCAGACGGACGACACCGCAATCTACCCGACGCCGATGATCGGCGTCGTCGGGATTCTTGACGACGCGTCGAAGGCAGTGCCCTCCTTCTTTCAAAACGAGGGGGACGCAGTCCTTCTGCTGGGCGAGACGTACGACGAAATCGGCGGCGGCGAATACCTAAAGACGATTCACGGGAAGGACGTCGGCCCCGCCCCCGCGCTCGACCTCGCCAAGGAAAAACGGCTGATAGGCGCGTTGCGGGAGCTCGCGGAAAAACGGCTCGTCAAAAGCGCGCACGACTGCTCCGAGGGGGGGCTGTTGATTGCGCTTGCGGAGTGCGCGGTCGGAAGGCGGCTGGGTTGCGACGTGGACGTGAAAAGCCCGCTTCGGGCCGACGTCGCGCTGTTCAGCGAATCGCAGTCCCGCGCCGTCATCTCGGTCGCCGAATCGAAGGCGAAGGAGGTTCTTGAACTCCTTGCCGACCGCGGCGTCCCGGCCACGAGGATCGGGACGGTGGTCGTCGGCGCGTTCGTCGTAAGGGTGAACGGCGCAAAGGCCGTGGAGTCCACCGTGCAGAAAATCGCGTCCGTGCACGGCGGGTCGTTCGAGGAAACCTTCTTCCCCAAATAGGTAATTAAGATGGTTATGAAGGCGAGGCTCATAATAGACCCTCCCCGGCCGGCCCTGACCAACATGGCGCTCGATTCCGCGCTTTTCCAATCCGTCCAGTCGGCCCCGTTTCCCGCCACGTTGAGGCTTTACGGCTGGGCCCCTCGCGCCGTCTCCGTCGGAAGGCGCCAGAAACCGGACGAGCTTGACCTTGCGCTGTGCGAAAGGATGGGGATTGAAGTGGTCAAAAGGCCCGGCGGTGGGGCCGCCGTCTATCACGACAAGGAGCTGACGTACGCCTTCGCGTGCAGGACGGCGTGGGGAATGCCGACCCCGGATCAATGGAGGATAGTTTTCGTCCGTCTGTTGGAAAAAATAGGTTTGGCCGCGGACCCGCCGGTCGTTTGCGGCGACCGTCGGGAAAGCGTCCACGGAGCCTGTTTCTCCTGCGCCGGGGAGGACGAGCCTACAATCAACGGCAAAAAATTCGTCGGCGGGGCGCGGCGCAAGTCAAGAACGGCCTTTTTGCAACACGGCTCGATTCTCATGGAAGGCCAGCCAGAGTTCCTGAACCGAATCGTTAAAAAGCCGGGGACGGACCGTTCGGCGGGACTGCTGAGTTTCTTGCCGGGGCTTGGTCTGGAAAAATTGTCGTCGGAACTCGTTGGCGCGGTATCCGAGACGCTTCAAATTAAGTTCGTCGGGGGAGGCTACACCGCAATGGAGACGGAGGCGGCCCGGAAGATTGTAGCTTCGTCGGGTTTACCGCTTTATTCGGAGTAAAAAGCGGGATAGAATTGCCCCGTATGGGATTGATTGTGCAAAAATACGGCGGCACGTCCGTCGGCGACACCGAGCGGATAAAAAACGTGGCCTACAAGGTCTCCCTGGCGAAGCAGGCGGGGAACAAGCTGGTCGTCGTGCTCTCCGCCATGTCCGGCCAGACCGACGCGCTCATAAAGATGGCCTACCAGATAACCGACGAGCCGAGCGAACGGGAGCTCGACATGCTCATCTCCACCGGGGAGCGCGTAACCATCCCGTTGCTGGCGATGGCCCTTCAGAAGCTTGGGCACAAGGCGATAAGCCTCACCGGCAGGCAGAGCGGAATTTTCACGGACAGCATGCACACGAAGGCGCGCATCACGAGGATTGCCGTGGAAAACGTCTCGAAATACCTCAACGAAGACTGCATCGTTGTTGTGGCCGGCTTCCAGGGGATTGACGAGGGCTCCAACGTCACGACGCTCGGCCGCGGCGGGAGCGACACGACGGCCGTGGCGCTGGCGGTGGCGCTCAGGGCCGACAAGTGCGAGATATACACCGACGTGGACGGGGTTTACACGACCGACCCGAACATCGTCCCCCAGGCCCGCAGGCTTGACAGGGTGAGTTACGAGGAGATGCTGGAGATGGCCAGCCTCGGGGCCAAGGTGTTGCAGACCCGGTCGGTGGAGTTCGCCGCGAAATACAAGATGCCCGTGGTCGTTAAATCCTCCTTCAAGGAAGGGGCGGGCACATGGGTCGTAGAAGAGGAGCCTTCGATGGAAAAAGTATTGGTGTCGTCCGTTGTTTTCGACAAGAACCAGGCAAAAGTGACGATCGTCGGCGTTCCCGACAAGCCGGGCATAGCCGCAAAAATTTTCGGGATAATAGCGCGCGAGGAGATAAACGTGGACATGATAATCCAAAACGTCGGCACCACGGACATGACGGACATCTCCCTCACGGTGCCGCGCGCCGAGGCCGGCAAGGCCATGAGTCTCCTAAACGAGGCCGCCAAGGAGGTGGGCGCGAAGAAGGTGCTCATAGACGAGGAGATAGGCAAGGTCTCCATCGTCGGCGTCGGGATGAGGTCTCACACCGGCGTCGCGGCGAAGTTCTTCTCGCTTCTCGCGGACGCGAACATAAACATAGAGATGATATCCACCTCCGAGATAAAGGTGTCCTGCGTCATCAAGCGTGGGGACGTGGACAGGGCGGTGAGGATATTGCACGCCGGCTTCAACCTCGGCGGCGAGGGGCCGCGGTCGGAAAAGCCGCATTAAACCCCCGCGTGGTTCCGGAGTATCAACGAATATGACGAATTTATCGCACGACCCGGAGGAGGAGCAGTCCTCCAAAAGGCTGTTTCTTTACGACACGACCCTGCGGGACGGCTCGCAGGCGGAAGGGGTCTCCTTCTCGCTCAAGGACAAGCTGAGGATAACCGAGAAGCTGGACGAAATGGGCGTCCATTACATCGAGGGGGGATGGCCCGGCTCCAATCCAAAGGACCTTCAATATTTCAAGGAGGCGCGAAAACTAAAGCTCAAGCACTCCAAGATAGCCGCGTTCGGGAGCACCCACCATCCGTCCAAGACCCCGGCCACCGACGCGAACCTTAGGATGTTGCTGGAGTGCCGCGCCCCGGTCGTGACGATTTTCGGAAAAACGTGGGACATCCACGTCAGCCACGTGCTTCGCGTTAGCAGGCAGAGGAACCTGCAGCTCATCAGGGACTCCGTGAAACACCTGAAAAGCAGGGGGCGGGAGGTGGTCTTCGACGCCGAGCATTTTTTCGACGGGCACAAGAGCGACCCGCGCTACGCGATGGAGTGCGTCGAGGCCGCGCTTGCCGGCGGGGCCGACTGGATAGTGCTTTGCGACACCAACGGCGGCTCGCTTCCCAACGAGGTTCACGCCATCACCGCCGAGGTGAGGTGGAAGTTCAACTGCGACGTGGGCATCCACTGCCACAACGACGGCGACATGGTCGTGGCGAACACGATAATGGCGGTTCAGGCCGGCGCAAGGCAGGTGCACGGCACCATGAACGGCATCGGCGAAAGGTGCGGCAACGCCGACCTGTGCACCATCGTCCCGAATCTTCAGATTAAAATGGGGTTCAGGCTCCTTTCCGACGCCGGCCTAAGGCGCATTAGGGAGACGTCGCTGTTCGTCTACGAAATAACCAACATGAAGCCGCGGATTCACCAGCCTTTCGTCGGCCAGTCGGCGTTCGCCCACAAGGGGGGGATGCACGTCGACGCCGTGCTAAAAAACCCTTACACGTACGAGCACATAGCCCCGGAAAAAGTGGGGAACACGCGGCGCATCCTCGTCTCCGACCTGTCGGGAAAGGCCAACATCCTGGCGAAGGCCCGCGAGTTCGGGATAGACATGAAGTCGGACGACCCCCATGCGCGCGAGATAGTGGACCACGTAAAGACGCTGGAACACAACGGATATCAGTTCGAGGGTGCGGACGCGTCGTTGGAAATGCTGATGAAGAAGGCGCGGGGGCATTGGAAAAAGTATTTCGAGGTGAAACGGGCGCGCGTGATAGTGTCCGTCTCCTCCGGCAGGGAGGCGCAGTACAGCGAGGCGACCGTGGTAATTAAAACTCCCGACGGCCAGGAGCATTACGCCGCGTCGGAGGGGAACGGACCGGTCAACGCTTTGGACACCGCGTTCCGACAGGCCCTCTCCGCCTATTACCCGGAGCTCAAGGGCGTCAAACTGCTCGACTTCAAGGTCCGCATCCTGGACGAAAGCGCGGGCACCAGCGCCAAGACGCGGGTGCTCATCGAGTCCGGCGACGAATCGGGCGACGAGTGGGGGACGGTGGGAGTTTCCGAAAACGTGATAGACGCGAGCTGGCAGGCGCTGGTGGACTCGATTGACTACCGCCTTCACAAAAAGGCAGGCAAACCCGGACGGGCCAGGCGGCGCGGCTGACCTCTGCCATGGAGACGGAATCGACGCAGTCGGCCTCAATCTCCCCCACGCGCGTAAGCAGGCAGTTCGAGGCGCTCGTCCACCTCGTGTGCAACGCCATGGACGCGTTCACCGTCGCGTACTTCAGGCAACTGCCAGAGGGGGACGAACTGCGGCTGTACTCCTTCTTCTCCCTCGGGGGGAACGTGGTCCCGGGCGTCAGGATAAGGTCCGGCCAGGGGATGATAGGATGGGTGGCGAAGGAGCGCAAACCGCTGACGGTCAGCGAATTTTCCCACGACGCCACGACGCTGAAGCTTTACTCGATTCAGGAGGAGATAAAGTCGTTCATGGCCGTGCCGGTCATGGACGGGGCTAGGCTGACGGGCGTGCTGGCGATTGACAGCAAGCGACAGTACTCGTTCACCCAAAAGCACCAGAAGCTGATGACGGACTTCGCGCGAATGTTCGCGTTCGTCGCCGCCGACCAGGAGCGCGTGGAGGAACTGGAGCACGAGGCCTCCAGCATCGAGACCCTCGCCGGCGTCGTGGACGAAATGGCCTCGACGGAACGCCTATCGCACATCGTCGAGGTTTTGCACCAGAACGTCGGCAGGCTGGTCGAGAACTCCGGCTTCCTTTTCGCCCTAAAGTCGTCGCAGGAGGGGGTGTTCAACATCATCCCGGCCCCGGCGGGGGACGAGGAACTGCGCAGGACGCCCCTGCAACTCGACCAGTCGCTCATGGGATGGGTGATTAGGAACAAACGGCCCCTGAACCACCAGGACCTTCGCAAGGGGGGGGCCGAGGTGGGCGGCGCGGAGTCGGAGGGACACCGCTCGTTCCTGGGGGTGCCGATGGTGGTCCGAAAAGAGGTCGTCGGGGCGCTTGGCGTCTTGAACCGCAGGGAAAAGGCGTTCAACCAGGCCGACGTGCGCATACTTTCGATACTAGGCTCCATCGCCGCCTCCTACGTCGCCGGGGCGTATGCGTACGGCCAGACGCTGGCCTCGCGCAAAACAGACCCGCTAACGGGGCTTGGCAACTATATTTACCTGAAGGAAAAGATCCGGGAGCTTGGCGGCGGCCCCGCCGGGATGCTGGCGCTGGACATAAACGACTTCAGCAGGATAACGAACGAGTTCTCCATAGAGACCGCCGACAACACGCTCGTGGAGATCGCCGCCTTCTTGAAAAGGGTCATAGGCGACCTTGGGCACGTCGCTAGGTACTTCGGCGACGTTTTTCTGATATATTTACCGGGGCAGGAAGAGAAGGATTTGGTCGAGGCGGCCCGTAAACTGCTCGAGCTGGTCAGGGCCAAGAACTTCTTCATAGACTCGAAACAGGTTTTGTTCGAGGCGACCGCCGGGGTCGCGCCCTCCGGGGCCGGCGGACTGGACGGCGGCGAGCTTATTAAGAGGGCGTTCTCCGCGCTAAAAGCGGCGCGCAAAAACGGCGAGCCCCTCGTGGTTTACCATGATGAAACGAGGAAGAATGGCTAACGGCACGGGTAACGCGGGACTAATCACGAGACTGAGGTCGTTTTTCTCCACGGACCTCGCGATGGACCTCGGCACCGCCAACACCCTCATTTACGCGCGCGGCAAGGGGATAGTGGTCAACGAGCCGTCGGTCGTGGCGATAAGCAACGGGACGAGGAAGGTCGTAAGCGTCGGCGCGCAGGCCAAGGTGATGTACGGCAAGACTCCGCAGGACATCATCACAATAAGGCCGTTGAAGGACGGAGTGATCGCGGACTTCGACGCCGCAAAGATAATGATTTCCACCCTCATATCAAAGGCGAAGCTGTCCGGCTTCCTCCTCAAGCCCACGATAATAATCGGCGTCCCTTCCGGCATCACGCAGGTCGAAAAGAAGGCGGTCATAGAGTCCGCCATGGAGACCGGGATGGGAAGGGTGCACCTGATCGAGGAGCCGATGGCCGCGGCCATCGGCACCAACATGCCGATACACGAGTCCCGCGCCAACCTCATAGTGGACATAGGGGGCGGCACCACGGAGGTGGCGATAATCTCCATGTTCGCCACGGCGTACAGCGAGTCCATCCGCGTCGCCGGCGACGAGCTGGACGACTCCATAGTGAAATACCTTCGAAGGAAAAACGAGCTGGAGGTCGGCGTGTTCGAGGCGGAAAGGATAAAGATCCTCGTCGGGTCGGCGCACCCTTCCGACACGAGGCTGGAGACGGAGGCCGCGGGGCGCGACCTCTCCGGCGGCCTGCCCCGCAGGCTGAAGGTGGACGACGTGATGATACGCGAGGCGATGGCCGAGCCGGTCAAGGCCATAGTGGACGCGGTCCACAGGGCCATGAGCGGCGTTTCGGCGGAGATGGCGGCGGACATAACGAGCAGGGGCGTCGTGCTTGCCGGCGGCGGCGCGCTCATCCGCGGCCTGAACAAGCGTATTCAACACGACATGGGCCTGCCGGTGTACCGCTCGCGCGACCCGCTCACTGCCATCGTGAGGGGCGCGGGACGGGTGCTTGAGAATTTCGACTTCTTCAAGCGCGTCATAATCAACTGAGAAATTCAACCTCGGCCGCAGTCCTAAATTCCTCTTGCGGCCCCTAGCACGCGTCGTTCCGCGGGCCTACGACTCCCCACCTTTTCACGGCATTTGAATCAGCCGCAAACGTCGGCGGCATGGCGGCTTTTGGTCGGCGCGGATTTACCGGGCGTCGTCCCTTTCGGGCTCCGTCTCCTTTTTCCGGGCGAAAAAGTATATGTAAACTATGCTTAGCTCATAGAGCACCACCAACGGGACCGCCGCGAGCGACTGGCTCACGACGTCCGGGCTGGGAGAAACGACGGCGCCGAGGATGAAGGCCACCACGACCCAGTATCGGCGGAATTTCTTGAGCGATTCGTACGACACGAGCCCGACGGCATGCACGATAACCACGGCCAGGGGCAGTTCAAACACCACGCCGAACACAAACAACATTGAAAGGCAGAAGCTCATGTACGCCTTGACCGATATCATCGGAGTCATGAGATCCCCCCCGTACCCTATGAGGAACTTCACCGTCAGGGGGAGCACCGTGAACCAGCAAAACGTCACCCCGGTGGCGAAAAGAACGCTTGCGGCCAGCACTATCGGGACAGCGCCGCGCTTTTCCTTCTCCTCGAGGCCCGGCGAGACAAACGCGTAAATCTGGTACGCCGTCATGGGCACCGTAACTGCCATGGCCGCGTAAAAAGCGATGCTCATATAAGCCATAATCGCGTCCAATGGCGCAAGAAACACCATTTTGGACCCTAGCAGTTTGGCGAACGGCGCCAGTAATTTGTCCGATATGTAGTAACACCCTATGAACGCGATGGCGAGCGTCAGCATGACGATGATCAGGCGTTTTCGCAATTCTTCAAGATGTTGGGTGAACGAGACCTTTTCCCCGGCTTCGAGCCTTTTTACCACCGGTCACCCCAAAGCGTCCGCGTCGGACGACAATATAGGTCGGAGTCCGGCGCGATTATTTCCATGCCCCACTCGGATTTGCGCGGCCTCGCCGCCGCAAGCCGTGCTTATGCTCGGGATTCCCCGGAAGTTTTTCGACCATAAGGCGAGATAGTACGGTAACGTTTATAAGGTGTCAAACTTTCCCCCGGTCCGGAACATGGTCCGGGGGCCTCGAGGCAAAGACGACTGTTGACCCGGCCGCCAAGACGCGGCAGGGACGAGGGCTTCGAGGCAAAGACGACTGTTGACACGTGGCTTAGACAATGTGAAAATATCTGCTCTTTGGGGAGGGGGTGGAACGACCCCGCCTTATAATTCCCGCAAATTGGGCGCGGGTTTGGATTGGTTGACTGACATAATGACGGAGGAAAATCGTGGCCAAATTGCTTGAAGGTCCGGCGATGGGTTTGTTCCAAAAGTGGGGTATGCGCACGCCGCACCACCTGGTGATTTCCAACGTGGAGCAGATTGACACGCTTGCATCCGCAAACCCGTGGATGAAGGAATGCAAGATGGTCGCTAAGGCGCACGAGGCGCTAGGCGGCAGGTTCAAGCTCGGGCTGGTCAAGGTGGGGCTGGACCTTGCCGGCGTGAAAAAGGCCTCCGAGGAAATACTCGGCCGTTCCGTCGAGGGGATGAAGATGACCCAGGTCATAATAGCGGAAATGATAGAGCACGCGGAGGAATACTACCTGGCGGTAAAGTCCGTCCGCGAAGGGGCCGAGATTCTAATGGCGAAGTTCGGGGGCATAGAGGTCGAGTCCAACTGGGACAAAATCGTCCGCACCAGCGTGACGGTTGGCGAAAAGGCGACCGACGCCCAGCTTGAGGACTGCGCAAAACGCGCCGGATTCACCGGCCCGATGATAAAGAAAATGACCGCCTTCGCGCAGTCGCTTTTCGCGTGCTACGACAGCGAGGACGGGCAGTACATAGAGATAAACCCGCTTGTGGCTGATAAAAAAACCGGCGAATTGGTCGCGCTGGACGCCGTGACGATGCTGGACGGCGACGCGCGGTTCAGGCACCAGGACTGGAACTTCAACTTCGCCGCCGACTTCGGCAGGGCCTACACTCCGGCCGAAAAGGAGATAATGGAGATTGACAGCAGGGTCAAGGGCTCCGTCAAGTTCATCGAGATACCGGGCGGCAAGGTCGCCCTCCTTCCGGCAGGCGGCGGGGCTTCCGTGTTCTACTCCGACGCCGTCGTGAACCTTGGCGGCACTATAGCAAACTACGCGGAATATTCTGGCGACCCCCCGGGCTGGGCCGTCGAGGCGCTGACCGAGAGGGTTTGCGCCCTTCCGGGGATAAAGCACATAATCGTCGGCGGCGCGATAGCCAACTTCACCGACGTCAAGGTCACGTTTCAGGGCATAATCGCCGGGTTTCGCAAGGCGAAGGACGCCGGAAAATTGAACGGAGTCAAGATTTGGGTCCGCAGGGGCGGCCCGAACGAGGCGGTCGGGCTTGCCGCCATGCGCGAGCTGAAGAACGAGGGTTTCGACATAGAGGTGTTTGACCGTTACACGCCGTTGACCGACATAGTCAACATGGCGTTGAACAAACAGGCGGGGGAGCGCAGATGAGCATAATAGCCGACGAGAAGACGCGGGTTATCATACTTGGCGGAGTTGCGGGCGTGAATGCCGCCAAGCGGATGGGGGAGTTCTGCCATCTCGTGCAAAAACCGTTTTACGTCGACGCCTTCGTGTATCCCCCGGACGCCGGAAAAACGGCGGACATCCCGGTGGGAAGCCAGATTATCCCGGTGCCGATTTACAAGACGCTGGAGGAGGCCACGAAAAACCACCCCGAGGCCAACACCGCCCTCATATACATCGGCCCGAACCGCGCCGCGCAGGCCGCGCTCGAGTGCATGGACAACCCGAACATAAAATCAATCTCGATGATAACCGAGGGGGTGCCGGAGAAGGACGCGAAACTGCTAATTAAAAAGGCGAGGGAGACCGGCAAATACCTCAACGGCCCCTCCGCCATCGGCATAATGTCGGCCGGCCACTGCAGGCTCGGAGTGATCGGCGGCGAGTACAACAACCTCATCCTGAGCAAGCTCTACCGCCCCGGCTCGTTCGGCGTCCTAACCAAGTCGGGCGGACTTTCCAACGAAATCATGTGGATTATCTCCCAATTTGCCGACGGCATAACCACGGCGGTCGGAATAGGCGGCGATGCGTATCCGGTGTCCGATTTCACGACCTACCTCGAGATGTTTGAAAAGGATCGGGACACCAAGGCGGTCGTGTTGGTCGGCGAGATGGGGGGAAACCTCGAAGAGGCGGCCGCGGAGTGGTACGGGGCGAAGCCCCGAAGGATAAAACTCATCGGCATTGTGGCAGGCTTCTGCCAGGAGGCCCTGCCGAAGGGGATGAAGTTCGGCCACGCCGGAGCCAAGGAGGGGGCGCACGGCGAGGGAAGCGCCCGAAGCAAGGTGAACATCCTTAGAAAGGCGGGGGCGGTGGTGCCGGAAACTTTCGGCGCGCTGGGTCCGGCCATAAAAAAGGTTTACGAGGACCTCCAAGCCGTCGGACAGGCGGCCAAGGTGGAGGACGTGCATCCCTCGGAGCTCCCGCAACTCCCGAAGAAGGTCGAGGAGTCCCTCAAGGCGGGCGAAATAATGGTCGAGCCGCTCTTCAAGTCAACCATCGCCGACGACCGCGGCGACGAGCCGCTTTACTGCGGATATCCGGCCAGCGAGCTGATCAACGAGGGGTACGGCATCCCTCACGTCATCGGTCTGCTGTGGAACAAAAAGCTGATCACAAAGCAGGAGGCGGAGACGATAAAGAGGGTCTTGATGCTCTCCGCCGACCACGGGCCGGCGGTAAGCGGCGCGTTCGGCACCATACTGGCCGCGTGCGCCGGGATAGGAATGCCGCAGGCGGTCGCGGCCGGAATGATAATGATAGGCCCGCGCTTCGGCGGCGCCGTGACCGACGCGGCGATATACTTCGACTACGGCCTGCGCAACTTCCCGAACGACATAGCCGGGTTCCTGGCGCACATGAAAAAGGAGGTCGGCCCCGTTCCGGGCATCGGACACCGAGTGAAGAGCCTCAAGAACCCGGACAAGCGGGTCCAGGAGCTAATCAGGTTCGTGCGCGAGCAGAAGATGTCCCTCCCGCACCTTGAGTACGCGCTCAAGGTGGAGGCGGTCACCACCACCAAGAAGGACAACCTCATCCTCAACGTGGACGGGTGCATGGGGTGCATACTGCTCGACCTCGGCTTCCCGCCGGAGTCGCTCAACGGCTTTTTCGTGCTGGCCCGCACAATGGGGCTAATAGGGCACTGGATAGACCAGAAGAGGAACAACGGCAGGCTTATAAGGGTTTTCAACTACCTCATCAACTACGCCGTGACGCCCAAGCGCAAAGTCCCGCCGCTGAGCAAGTAACCCGGCGGCAACGCGGACACGCCAGTCCGCGTTGCTCCCGAAGGATACAGGCTCAATAAGATATGGGATACGCGCGTCCTCCCGACGCGCCACGGACAAGAGTGTCCGTGCCACCAATTGTTTGAACCACATACGTTGGGTAACGAGGTTGTTATGTTTTTTCCATCCCGGCTTTTACGGGATCAAATCCATCCGGGAATTTGGTTGCATTAGAATATTTCGCGCCACGAAGATTCGCATTAGAGAAGTCGGCGGCAGAAAGATTGGCAAACGAAAAATCAGCGGACGAGAAATCTGCATTGGAAAAGTCTGCGTTGGCAATAAGGATGATGCCCTTTAAAAAACTATTGGCGGCCGGGTCAATGTTCTTCCGCACCTTGTCGAATACTTTCCAATTATTCTTTACAATTTCATGGATTGCCTTAATATCATCCGTGCCCCTTCCTTTACTATTTGCCAAAAGAGAAAGGAAAATCTCCTGGGCGGGCCTTACAAATAACAAACCGTAACCACCATTGGCAAATGGGAGTAATTGGTGGATAGCCGCCAGCTTCAAAGTTTCGTTGGTTGTGCCACCGGCCGCCGTGGCCCATTGCTCGATTTGGTAGAAGTCTTTCAGGAAAAGATCGTATCTGTCGGTTTCGATTTTTGCCAGATTATTTGCGTCCCTCCAATGCCATATAAAAAATGCGAATGGCGCGGAC
Organism: Nitrospinota bacterium; assembly: GCA_016194375.1. Taxonomy (GTDB): domain Bacteria; phylum Nitrospinota_A; class UBA7883; order JACRGQ01; family JACRGQ01; genus JACQEX01. The sequence continues at coordinate 13,989 of JACQBU010000079.1, read as the reverse complement.
AAAAGGGTAAGGCTGAGGTAAACCTTTTCCTTCGAATCAATCCTACACCACCCAGGTATAAATTCTGAAACCTCGTCATGATAACGAATAACTACAGTCAGGTCTAAAAAAGCCACAAGGAGAAGGATAATAAATCTACCGTCCCTGTCCGGGAAGTTTTTTGCGAAAATATTTAGGTAAATGCAAATGTTCTTTATTTTGTCAATTAATGTGCGCATCCATCCAAGTGCTTTTATCATGTACGAACTTTATCCCTGCCGGGCAAGCGGCGTCAAACCAAATGATTCGTTTAAATAGTCTATATGGTGGCACGGATACTCTTGTCCGTGCCACCAAGGAAAAGGCTTGCCGCTAATGCGGCGGAGCGACCGGGGGAGTTCGTGGCGCCAAAATTCAATTTATAAAAAAAGGCCGGGGGTCTTTAGGACCTCCGGCCTCCAACTCGCCTCCGCCCCGCCCGCCCCGGACGGGGCGGGGCGGGATTAATAAGGCGGTCAAAAACTGGCTACCTGGCGCGCGCCTCTGGTATTGCGCCCCCGAGGTCGGGAGCCAATAAATGCATGTACTCCACGGCCAGGTTGAAGTCATTGCCGATCTTTTTCCCCTTATACACCCGTCCCTCCGCGACCTTGGGGATTCCGGCGGTATTCGTAACGTGGCACGCGGCGCATTTCACCGGCCCGTGGCTTCCGTCCGGGTTCATGCTTGCGGCCTGTTTGTAGGTGGTCATATCCACCTTCGGATTGACCGGATAAAGACCGTGGATTGACTCGTGGCAGACCTGGCAGGCCAGCCCGGAATGTCCCTTCGAATACCTCATAAGGGAGTATTTGCCCGGCTGGTTGATGGGGAACGCAACGCCCCCCTGCCCTTCCACGAACGGCGGCGCGTGGCAGTCCGCGCAATGCGGCGCGCCGGCGGAGAGCCAGTAGTCGCGTCCGTGGCTGGCCGCCTCGTAGGGAACCGCGAGCCCGTTCGGGAATTTTCCCGCCTCGCCCGGATTCGCCGAGAGGATGTGGACGTTCACGTCGCCGTCCGCGTCCTTGGTCACGACAGGCCCTCCGTCCTTGATCTCTATGACCGCGATGTTCGGCACGGTCCGTTTTTTCGCCCAAGTCAGCATGACGCCGCTGTCGTGGTCCACCCCTTCCATGGGCACCTTCGGGTCTATGTACTTTGATATGAGCTCGTCCTTCGAGACGCCGATCGCCTCGGCAATCTGTTCCAGCGACCTGTTGCGGATCGTCTCCTCGGAGGTCGGATTGAAGGCGTTGAGCAGGTTGTCGCGCTGATACAGCTCCCGGGTGAGCTGGTTGTGGCAGTTCGTGCACCACAACCCCTTGTACTTGCCCTTTTCGTAAACGACGTTTTTCTCGAGGTACTCTCCGACGGCGTTAAGGTGCGGCTTGGAGCGGCCGAGCTCCTTCCTCATGCCGGCGTTGGAATGTGCGTCGCGTCCGACGAAACACCCACCGGCCGCGTCGCGGTTGTCGGCCTTGGCGTAGGCGTTTTCCCCGTTTGTCGTTATCGGGTATCCCGCCATGCTCCTGTCAAACCTGTGTGCCGGATGGCATCCCTGGCACGCGCCCGTGCGACCTTGCGAGTCCGGGAGGGGCCGCGACTTTTGGTGCGCGGAATGTATCGCCTCGGTCAGCGGCGGGATTAGGTTGTTCCTCACTTCCGCCTTCGCGCCGGGCACAGCCTCGCCTATGGTCTTGGACGAAAGATGGCCTATGACGTTGTCCGCGTGGCAGTCCTGACAAAGAACCGGTTGTCTGCCCAGGCGGTTGCCGGTCGCGCCGGCGTTGTAATTTTTCAGGAACTCCGTCCCGTGCTTGTCGTCGTGTATCTCCAAGATGGAGACGGCGGTCGCCTTAAGTTGCGCGAACCAGTCGGAGGCCCCGACCGACTTCCAATAGGTGTACTCCCCGTTGTACTTGCCGTATTTGGCTCCGTTGGCGTTCTTGTTCGAATGGCAGTTTTGGCAGTTCGGCACGTCAATGGGGTTGGTGCCGGTGTACGAAACCGGCTTGCCCGTGGAGTCAATGACCGCCTTGCCGGTCTTGGCGTCGACCAGCGTTACGCGCGCAAGTTGGTACGGCTGGACGTCCTTCTCCTCCAGCTTAAGCATCCCCTTCGCCGCGTCCTTGTCCGAGAACGGGGTGAGCGGAAGCCCCAGCGCGTCCCAAATGCCGGGATTTGTCAGCACTATCGGCACGTTGTCGAGCACCGGGCTCTTCGTGAAGACAATGGTCCCGGTCTTGCCGGAATATTCCAGGAAGCCGTTGGAAACCGGCTTGCCACTCGGCCCGGAGTCGGGCTTCACCGGGACCTGAATCCCGACGAAAAGCTTGTCCTTGTCCGCGCTTGCGCCCGAAGGGTTGGATCCCTGCAAATCGGCGTAGACGTATAGATGACGAAAATAGGCGTTCGCCACGTTCTCACCCGCCTCGTAGGGATTGCCGTTGCCGTTTATGTCGTACGGCACGTTCCAGTAGGCCATCTTGTTCCCTTCGGAATAGTTGTTGTCAACGTGCTCGTAGTGAAGCTTGAACCGCCTGTCGCCGTCCACCAGAACCTCAGGTTCCTTGGGGTCCGCGCCCAGGAGCTTCGGCAACCGGTCCTTCCCCGTGTCGAGCCTGGCGTGGCGCACGACCTGCGATTGTATGCTGTTGTACGGGGGAAGCACGCAACAATAGGAGAAGTCGAAGCCGGTGCAGTGCATCCCCAGCTCGTAGTTGATGGAAATAAGGTAGTCGGGCCCCTTGCCCTTCTCGGCCGCCTCCGCCCTGCCGGGGGATTGACGGTAGGCAAGCGCCAACACGACCGCCACGAAGGCGAGGGAGAACAAACGCCATCTCCGGTTCCACGTCCCGGTTGCCGCCGGGGGTTTAAAATATCGATTCTCTTCCATAGGTCGAACCTCCCAAAAATATTGTTGGCGTTTATAAACCCTCAAAAGCGCAATTCGCCTTTTACCGTCCTATTCAGTCAGCGACCTCATCGTTTTCTCAATGTCGCCGGGCGTCGATATTATCTTGGTGAACGTTCCCATCGTAAGGGACGGCCAGTGGAGCGCTATCCGGAACCTGCCGTGAAGCATCGTCGCAGAGTTGCCGGAAAGGACCATTTCGTAAGGCATCGCCGCCACGTGGTCTTCGCCGATTACGGGGAGGAAAAACTGCTCGCCAGTCTTCGGGTCGCCAAGCGCGACGCCAAAAACGGCCGTCCTGGAGGCTTCGTCAATCAACGTGTACGCGGACGCCGTGTTTCCCTTGCCAGCCGACAGGTTCTTAGTAATCGTTTGCACACCCTCCTCAAACGACGAGAACTTTTTTAAGACCACAGGGTCGTCGAAATATTCCATCCCCAGCATGTAGTGGTAATGTAGAAGCTTCTTTTCCGAAAGTATACCACCAAACGGGGCGAACTCGTCACCAACCGGCTTCAACGCCTGCCTTACGTCGGAAGCAACTTTTAGCAACTCCTCGCGGTTCGCCTCGAACCCCTTCATAAGGTAGCCCCGGAAAAGATACTCCGGGTTGACTATGGAAACTACGGATTTCCCTCCGTCCTCCTTAATTCCGGCCTTGAGAACCGCCGCCAATACCCCCCTGTCGCCGATTTTAACCACGACATCCTGAAGGTCCTTTCGCGTATAGGCCACGACAACGAGGTTGGGCTTTTTCTCAGGGTGATATTGGCCTATCACCACAAAACCGCCAGCCTTGAGCGCGTCCGCCGTTTTTTGGGCCGCCTCTTCGGCCGGTGCGCTCAAAACCCCAACCCTAAGGTAAGGGGAAAGCCCCTCCGCGGCCCATGCGGGCGCAACATGTAAGAAAAACAGAAAGAAAAGAAGCCGTCCTTTACTCATCAAACTCCATTTCCCAAAATATTGTCCAGCCCGCCTACTTCTCCGCACCCTCCGGAAGGAGTTCGAAGAATTTCAACGCAAGCGCGTATAGAAAAAAGACAAACGTGAAAATGCCCAGCCCGTAAAACGCCTCGACCACGCTTATCGAATATTTTGCGACGACCCCGTCCATAAAGGGACTCGACACCTTCATCCCCGGAAAAAGGTCTATCGGGAAAACCTGCGCCGGAATGACGATTATGTACCGTTCGGCAAGAACCCCCGCCAGCACGAGCGCGCTGGCGAACAGAATCCACCCCACGTTTTGCCGCGTCGCCGGGTTGAAAAGTATCCCGAGGGGAAGCACAACCCCTATTCCGACCATTCCGACCCAAAATATCTGCGAGTACTTGTTTCCCGACGTCAGCAAGAACCTTTGGACCTCGTAGTTGGCGGGAAAATACGCCCGGGTGACGTTTTCAACGAAGATGAAGAAACCGGCCACCAAAAGGAACGCCGCCATATAAGAACCCAGCCTTATCAACAGCGCGTCGTCAAGCGGCCTGCGCGACCATCGGAAGGTCAGATACATTACGACCACCATCATCGCGGAGCCGGAGGAAAGCGCGGAGGCTATGAAAAGCGGCGGCAATAGGGGGGAATGGTACAGTTCGCGCGCCCCCACGAACCCGAAAATCGCCCCCGTCCCGCTGTGCACCAATATCGCGATGAAAATCGCGAGGACCCCCAGCCGTTTCACCAATTCCGTTTTTTCCTTGAACATGGCCCAAAGATAGACGAAACAGGTCAGTATGTACGCGGTATAAAACATGGCGTCCAGCGAGAACATGGAGCGTGGATTGATGTGTACGAACGGCACGAGTATCCGGTCCGGCCTTCCCCAGTCCAGTATTATGGACATGAGCGCCCCAATCAGCAATAGCGCCGCCAATAGCGCCGCGGAACGGGCGAATATCTTGAATTCCGTTATTCCGAACACCCCCGACAAGGAGGAAAGGACGAGCGAGCCGGCGCTCAGTCCTATCATGTATATTGCCACGATCTTTGGAAACCCCCACGGAACGGCGTTGGTCATGTTGGTTATGTAATGTCCGTGTGTATACCTAAGCCACGCCGCCACAAACCCGCAAAACGAGACGAAGCCAAGCGACAAAACCAAGAGTACGTATTCCCTCGAGTTTCCCTTGATCGTCGAAAATCGAATCTTATTTTTCATATTCCGCTATAGTAAACCTTCGGTTTAAGGCCCATGTCCTCCCTGATTCCCTTTGGGGAGAGCTCCCTTATGTATTTGTATATTTCGCTTTTGGGGTCGTTGAGGTCTCCAAAAATCATCGCCTTTTCGCCCGATTTGTTGCACGCCTCCACGCACGCCGGCAAACGCCCCTGGTCAAGCCTGTGCGCGCAAAAGGTGCATTTTTCAACGACCCCCTTGTCCCGTTTGGGGACGTCGGGGTTCGACCATGCGTCGGGTTGCTTGAAGACGTACGTCCTTGCCTTGTAAGGGCAGGCCGCCATGCAATACCTGCAACCGATGCACCTGTGTTTGTCAATCATTACAATGCCGTCGTGGCGCGTGAATGTCGCGGCCACCGGACAGACGTGCTGGCACGGGGGATTTTCGCAATGGTTGCACAATAGCGGAAGCGAACGGCTTCTTGCCCCCTCGATCTCGGGGGTGAGGGTTGCTTTTCTTATCCAATGCCCGTCCCACCGCTCGTCCCCGAAAAACGGCACGTTATTCTCCGTCCTGCACGCGTTCGTGCATTCCTGGCATTTCTCCGTGCATTTGTTCGCGTCAATCACCATCCCCCAACGGATTTTCGAGGCCGACGGGGACGATGACGTCCCCTCGCCGCCGTCCGCGAACGCCCGTATGAGCGTGACGCCGGGCGCCAGCGCGGCGCCGGCAAGGACGGCGATTCCCGCCTTCAGCAACCCCCTCCTGTCCATGTCAGTCATCGTTCACCCCGCTTACGGAAGATAATGGCACCCGAAACACTCCGGCTTCACGCCCGCGTAGGCGTGGCACCTGTCGCAAAACTCGGCGCGCCTGGCGTGACAGTTTTTGCATCCCTCTATGTGGTACTTGTCCAATTTTTCGCCGCCGCGGACAATCCTGTCCCTTGCGTTGACGAGCAACTTCATGTGGTTCGCCCGCATGTAGTCGGTCGGCTCCACGCATTTGCCGTCCCCCCCCTTGGGGAGGACCAGCTCCGGCCTCGGCGGTTTCTTAAAAAGGCCGTTCGCCGCCGCCGTGTACAACGTCGGCGCGGCCGCGGCCGCCAAAAGCGCCGCCACGAGAGCCGCCGCCGCCAAACTATCCCGGCTCATTTGTCCCCTAGAATTATCGCGTTGCTCACGAGCTGGTGGACGCCCCCCACGACCTCCATCGGTATGTCGTAGTACGGCAACACCTTGGTGAACTGCGCCTTGCAAATGGCGCATATCATCGCCATCATGTTGACGCCCTTTTCGTCCATCATCCGCTTTAGCGCCGCCGTTTTGGGCGCGGCGCCCTTGACCCTAAGCTCCATCAGCTCGTCCGTCAGCAGGCCGCCGCCCCCCCCGCAACAAAACGTCTTCTCACGGTTGACGGAATCCGGCATCTCCACGTACTTGTTGCACGCGGCCTTAAGGACCTCTCGCGGGATGTCGAACTGCCCCTCGGGGCTTTCCCCCATTCTGCTTGCCCGCGCCACGTTGCAGGAGTCGTGGTACGTCACGGTGAACCCGTCGTTGGCGGTCTTGTCGAACTTCAGCGCCCCGCGTTTTATAAGGTCGTTGGTGAACTCGCAGACGTGGACGGGGCGCTTCACTTCGAGAGTGTCGAACGGGCCGACGAGCGTGTCCCAAAAGCCGTACGCGACGCGCCACGCGTGGCCGCACTCCCCGACGATTATCCTTTTAACCCCGAGGTCGCGCGCGACGGTCGCAATCCTTTCCGCGATTTTTTTCATCTGCGCGTAGTTGCCTATGAACATGCCGAAGTTGGCGAACTCCGACGCGTACGAGCTGAACGTCCAGCTTATCCCCGCCGCGTGGAACACCTTTGCATACCCCACCAGCGAGTCCACGTGCGGCGAGCTGAAGAAGTCGGCCGACGGCGTTATCATCAGCACCTCCGCCCCTTCGGCGTCCACCGGGAACTTGACGTCCGCGCCGGTGGCCTCCTTGACGTCCTCCTCCAGGAACTCCAGCGTGGAGGAAAGCGCGGGCTTCGGAATGCCGAGGTTGTTGCCGACGTCGTGCACCTTCGCGATGACCTCGAGCGAATACTTGTGGCCGGCGCCGACGGAGTCCATTATCTCCCTCGCCGCCATGGTTATCTCAGCCGTGTCTATGCCAAACGGGCAAAACACCGAGCAACGCCGGCATTGGGAACACTGGTAGAAATAGGTTGTCCAGTCCTTCAGCGCGGCCTCGTCCATGTCGCCCGCCCTGGCAAACCCGCCGAAAAGCGCGCCGCCGGCCGTGAAATTCTTCCTGTAGACCTTCCGCATCAGCTCCTGCCGTCCGACCGGCATGTTGTTCGGGTCCCCCGTGCCGAGGAAATAGTGGCACTTGTCCGCGCAGGAGCCGCACTTGACGCAGACCTCCATGAACATCTTGAGGGACTTGTACTTCTCCTTCAGCTCCCCCAGTTTATCCACGGCCTTTTTTTGCCAGCCCTCGACCAGCGCCGGCGGAAAGCCGAGCTTTTCCATCATCTGGGGGGGGGCTGGGTGTATCTTCAGGTGTCCCGACGCGCCCTTCCTGACGGGGGGCGTGTCAAGCGCGTCCTCAAGGGACGGAATCTCGAATTTCTCCTTCGCCACGGCTTATTGTCCTCCCCAAGGGTTGACGTGCCGAACATCCGGCGCGTCGTCCGCCTGCATGGTCGTCGGGCTTAGAAGAACCCCTCCTGCGTGGATGAGCTTGCTGAACGGAAAATAAAACCCCAGGACGAGCACCAGCGAGAAATGGACGAGAAACGCGGGGTGCTCCGGAACCTCGACCGGGCTTAACAACATAAGTCCCAGCAAGAACTCCTTGATGCCGACCACGTCGGCGTGGAAAAGAAATTTTAACGAGAGGCCCGAAAGCCCTATTAGGAGCAGGAGCGCGAGCGCAAAATAATCCGCGCCCGACGAAATCTGCCTGTATCGGTCCACCGCCGCCCGCCTTGCCATGAGATAGACGAGCGGCAACGGCAAAAGGGCCCCGATCAACAGGGCGAACGGCTGGACGTCCGCGAGGGGCCAGGGCACCGGGCTTAGGAACAACCTCAGGTGCCGAATGAAAACGAAGACCAAAACGAGGTGCAGTCCGTACCCGCCGACCCACGTCCAGCGATCCCCGTTCCAAAGGGCCCTGAAGGAGAGGATGGAACCGACGGCCTTCCAGGCGACACCGGCGGCCGAGGCGGGCTGTGGCGTAAGCGGTATCTTTAGCGGCGACGGCGTTAGCGCGTACCCGATCAGCTTGTAGGCCAGCCCGCCGAAAAAAACGACGGCTCCGGCATAGCTGATTCCGGCATAAAAAAGCGACAACGCCGACATCGGGGCTACCCGGGCAACGGGCCGGTCACACGCAACCGGTCGGTTTGGGAAGGCCGGCTATCTTGCACGCCTGTTTCGCCGGCCCGCCGGGATAAAGCTCGTAAAGGTACTTGGTGTTCCCCTTTTCCTTGCCCAGCTTTTTTCCGATCTCCTTCGTCAGGATGCGGATCATGGGGGCTATCTTGTATTCGTCGTAGTATTGGCGCAGAAAATCGACCACCTCCCAATGGGCTTCCGTCATCTCCACCCCCTCCCCTTTCGCCATCTCCCCGGCGACCTCACGACTCCAATCGTCGAGATTTGTCAGATACCCGTCCTCGTCAACCTCGAGTTTTTTCCCGGCCATATCAATAGTGCCCATGCAAAACCTCCAAAAAAAAGCTATTTTATCGCGGCCAACACCGGCGGTCCCTTCCTTCCCGCAGATTTGCCGAAGGCCGTCCTCTCGGCGAACGCAACGAAATCGGCGGCCCAATAGGGGCACGCCAGATGGTGCAGGTGCGCGAAGGATGCCGTGACGTTTTTATAGACTATCCCGTCGTCCCTGCCGTTGATTCCCGTACCCCGGGCGACCCGGAACGCAAATTCCGCGTGCCTTAAGTTTACCACCTCGCCATAGTGGAATTCGTGGGCCCTTATTTGGGCCGCATTATTCATCCAGGGGGATTTGCCGGTGGGTTCGACCACCATGTATCCGTGCCCCTTGGGTTTTTCCCTTATTACCACGTCGCAGTCGAGCGCGCCTATCATCGCGGCCCGGCGTCCCTTGTGCGACACGCTTTTGGACAGATAAATCAGCCCGCCGCATTCGCCGTGAACGGGCATGCCGTCCTCGACGGCCAGCCTTATCCCATCCTTAAGCCCCTCGTTCGCCTCCAGTTGCGCCATGAACATCTCCGGGAACCCGCCGCCGATGTAAAGGGCGTCAAGTCCGTCGGGAAGCCTCTTCGTTGTTATCGCGTCAACCTTTACGAGCTCTGCTCCGGCCGCCTCGAGCGCCTCGAGGTTCTCGGGGTAATAGAAGGTGAACGCCCTGTCCATCACCACCCCCAGCCGGACGCGGCGCGGCGCCGCTTTTGTCGGCGGCGACGGCGGCTCCGCCTCCATGGGCGGGGCGGAGGAGGCTATCGCGAGCACCCTGTCCAGGTCCAGCGCGTACGACACGTGCCGCCTGAGCGAGTCCAGCATGGACGAAAGCGACTCGTCCTCCTTAATCGGAACGAGTCCCAAGTGCCTCTCCAGTATCTCCATCTCGTCCGTCCTGCGTATGCTTCCGAGAATTTCCACGCCGCAGTATTTTTCGATGACGGCCCTGAGTTTTGATTCGTGGCGGGCGCTCCCCACCTTGTTCAAAATCACCCCGGCTATGTTCACGTCCGGCTCGAACGCCTTATAGCCGAGCAGAAGGGGCGCGATTCCGCGGGTGGTGCCGCTCGCGTCGAGCACCATCACCACCGGGGCCTTCAGCCGCCGGGCCAGGTTCGCGACGCTCCCCTCCCCTTCGACGTCCGCGCTGTCGTGCAACCCCTTGTTCCCCTCGATTATGCTGACGTCCGCCGACAACGCGACCCGCCTGAAAAGCGCCTCCAACTTGTCCCAGCCGAACATGAAGTTGTCGAGGTTGCGACATTGCAGGCCGGACGCGGCGGAAAGCCACATGGGGTCGATGAAATCCGGCCCCTTCTTGAAGGGCTGGGCCTTCAGGCCTCGCGAGGACAGTGCGGCCAAAAGTCCCGCGGCGACCGTGGTTTTCCCGGCGCTTTTGTGCGTGGCCGAAACGACCAGCCGGGGGAAATCACGTTCGTTCATTTTCGTTCTCCTCACAGCCAGGGGCAGACGTTGTGCTCTTCCACCAGCCCCACGAAGCCGGCGTAGTCCACCAGCTTAACCCCGTCTATGACCTCGCCGAACCCGCGCGCCTTTAGGTCCTCCTTCAACGCGAAGACCTCGATGCTCTTCAGCGCCTCCTTGACGACGGACTCGACCTTCGTGCCCGGGATGGCGCCGTACACGCCGTCCTCGTACAGCAGGACGGAGTTTCCCTTTTTGGCGAACCTCAGGCAGGTTTTCAGGTTGTCCGAAGTCAGCGGCGACTTGTTTACCGTAAAGAGCATTTCAAATTCTCCAATTTCGTCAAAACGGCAGTATGACGTCCTGCCCCGAGAGGAACCCCGACATCTCGTCCGACGAGACCACCTCGACGCCGGTGAGGAGGTCTTCCGGCTTCATGCCGCGCTCCTCGAGCGACGTCTTGTCCACGTAGAGGTGCTCCACGCCATAAGACTCCAGCACCTTGAACGCCGAGGAGAAATCCTTGACGTGGATGCCCGCGGTCTCCTGCCCCTTCTTCAGGCAGAAGACGCCGTCGTCGGCGAAAAGCACGCTGATTGTCTGGTCATACGCCGCCATTATCAGTATCACCTCCAGCCCCCCCTGCGGGTAGATGGAGCCGTACGGAGCTTTCCTCATGAGAAAGAGGAATTTTTTCTTGTCTTCCTCGGACCGCTCCTCTTCGTTCAAATCTTCCCCGGCCATATCAGTCTCCAAATGCAATCAGCCGATCCGACTCTATGCCGAGCTCCGTGAGCTGGCCCAGCCCGGCGATTCGCGCCCCCTTGATGAGGTTGGCGTCGGTTATCCCCCGCTTTTTCGAGGCCGCAATGCACACCACGGCGTCAACGCCGTGCTTGGCGATGAACTCGGCCCAGCGTTTTGATATGTGGCGGTCGTCCTGCGGAGGGGTCATGTAGGTCGTGGCGTTTTGCACTCCGTCGCAGTAGAAGAAGAGGCCGCTTATCGCGTGCCCCTTCGCCACGGCGGCCTCGGCAAAATTATAAGCGCTGTCGCCCGCTTGGTGCTGGTAAGGACCCTCAAGTATCAATATCCCGAACTTCATTCATCCCCCGAAACGGCGGTTAACATGTATGTCGATCATATTCTCAAATATTAAGATATTGACTAAGAAGACATAGGGCAATATCCATGCCGAATTATCAGCGCCTCCGACAATCCGGCGCCGGGCTCCTCAAGAAGAATGCAATTGCAACCCGTTGAAAACATGCCGCTATCCTGACCGCGATTTTTAACATGATTTCAAATCAGTTTTTTGCCATGTCGGCAACGCGCCTGTTATGGCGCCAACGCCATAGGAATTCATTCCATGCGCATCTGGGTTAAAGTAAAAGCCGAAATGTGCCGATAAGAGTTGGGTGGAGCGTCGTAACGTCAATCGCTCGAGCGGGCCTTGACATCCGCGACGCGACGGAATATTTGTTTTTTTGACAAATTAGTATAAGGAGACGTTGAAATGCAAACGTTCGGTTTGCAGGTTGTCCTAAACAGCTCAAACGCGGTCGAGCGCGTTCAGCAGGCGGCACAGCAACACGGCGCCGTGACGGCGGCGCAGTTCAAGGACGTGATAGATAAGGAAAACGAAAACAAGAAAAGCGAGGTCCAGGGCCTCGAGCCGGCCGCGGTGGAGGTCAGGATAAGGGATGATCTGCGCCACCCGAGGCAACAACACGAAAAAAAGGGGGAAGCCGGGGAGAAGGCCGGGGGGACCGAAGAGATTATGGAGGAAACGACGACGCCGGTCGCCTCCGCCGAAAAGGAAGGCCGTCGGCTGGACATAAAGATTTAACCGCGCCTTTTGAGGAATGCAGATGACTGGTTGGCACGCGTTCCGGCTTACTTGGCCGTCTGATGATTAACGTAAACGAGCTGACTTCGATACTCATCAAGGCGCTCTTGGACGACCGAGCGACGACCGACGCCGCGCCCGCAGGCCAAAACGCACGGCCCGGCGCGCCCGCTCAACAAACGGTGACGACCGAGGCGCAAGCCGGCGTACAAGTTCAAAACCCCGCCCCGCCTGATTCCGCCGTTAGGATATTGGCGCCGCCTGACGTGAAAATAAGTGTGTCGGAGTCCGTTAAAAAAATGCCGGCTTCGGCCGACGCGACCGCCTCTGCGCCGCCGGAGGCCGCGCCTGCCGGAAGCAACCCGCCATCCCCGTCCGCCGCCGCAACCGCCGACCTGCCGTCGGGCTTCTCCAAAGGGGAGGTGATAAGCGCCACCGCCACGAAATCCCCGGGGCCGGACGCGGCCGTCACACGCCCGCGCGGAACGGAGTTCGTGGCGGCCACTCCGAGGCCGCTTACTGACGGTGCGCCCCGGACGGTCGAGGTGGAGGGCGTTCGGCCGCGATTCGTCCACTCCCTGCCGGCGGACGACGCGCGCGTGCGGGAAAAGACCGCCGCCCTTCTGCGCGCCGCGCTTCCGGCGGATGCCCCGATAGCCGACGTGATAACGGGCGTCTCGGAACTCCTCCCAAAACTTCCGCCCGAGGCCGAGCGGGGGTCGGCGCTTGCCGTCGTGATGGACGAGCTAATCAAAAGCGTGAAAAACCCGGACGGTTGTTCCTCAAAAAACCCGGCGCAACTGCTGGGGCTTTCCCACGAGTCCGCGATATCAAAGGGGGCGCCGGAACAAAACCTCAAGCGTTCGCTGATGACGGTGCGCGGCAACCTGGAGAAGATGACGGAAAAGACGTACGGCCCACACGTCGAACAACTGAAAACCGTCAAAAACGCGATATCGAACATCGAGCTAAGGCAGGTGATTGGCGCGGTTAACGCCGGGGACGTCAAAGGCTGGCAGATACCGTATTGGAACGGGCAAAAACTGGACTCCGGCGCGTTGTACATAGGAAGGAACAATGTCGGGAACGCCTGCGAGGACTCCGACCCCGGGACGCGCCTCACCCTCGTGGTGAGCATGAGCGACTTGGGGGACGTTCGCGCGGAGGCGGTGGGCCGCAAGAACAGGCTGGACGGAACCATATACGCCGGGACCGACCTCGCGGTGAAAAGGCTTCGGGAAGGCCTTGAAGGGCTTTTGACGTCCCTTGCCAAAGCCGGGTATGCGGCGACCATCGGGGTGCGGAAGGCCGACGGCGACTTCATCGCCCGCGCCCCCGACGCGGAGGCTCCGCCTCTTATCAAGAACCTTTTGAGCCTGAGGGTGTAGCGTGGGGGATGAAAAACGGACCAAGGCCGTGGCGCTTAAATACGACCGGAACAAGGACGGCGTCCCGAAGGTGGCGGCGAAGGGAAAAGGGGAGCTGGCGGAGAGGATAATCGCAATCGCGAAGGGGCGCGGGATTCCGATAAGGGAGGACGCGGACTTGGTGGAGGTGCTCTCGGGGCTGGACCTGGACAACGAGATACCCCCGGCGTTGTACAAGGCCGTGGCCGAGATACTCGCCTTTGTTTACCGGGTGAACAGCCGCAAGTCGTCCCCCGTCGCGGGGCCCCCTTTTTCTAGCGAGGCCGCCGACCGATGATTAACCCCACTCGGGACGAGACATTGTACGTTCTCGTGTTGTCATGCCGGGCTTGACCCAACGTCCAAGCTGTTGGCTCAATCCGACAAGATTGTCATCTCTGAAAGCGCGCCTTTGGTCAAGCCATATTTTTCCATACCTTACTTCCATTATTTCTTCCATAACCGTTCTACGAGCAAAGGTTTCCCGTAATCCCCAACCGATGGCCGTTTTCCGGAGTCATCTCTTCG
>JACQBU010000086.1 GCA_016194375.1 Nitrospinota bacterium | reverse complement strand
TCACCGGGCACCCGGCGGGATGAATTCGTCTATTTCCTTTTCCGTGACGGAGTAGGCGACGTTTTCGGCCCACATAAGCGACTTGTAATCCAGGGCGCCTCCCTCGGAAAGCCGCTTTCTCTCCGCTTCCGTGAGCCCGCGCGAGGCCGCGGCGGACGTGACGGCGGAGGCCCTCCTTCTGGACATGGAGCTGATGTCTTTCGCCCCCTTCATTATGCCGGAGTTATCAAGGGGGGGCGAATCGGAAATGCAAAGGACGTTCACCCAGCCGGAGTTCTTCTCGGACGAGACTTTTGTCCAGCCGTTCCCTTTTTCGACCACCAGAAGCTTGTCCCCCCTTTTGGCGATTCCGGATTCGGCGGACGTAAAATTTGGCTCCTTCATTACCCTAGCCTTGGCGCTCTGGACGTAAACCGACTCGGCCGACGCGGCCGCGAACGGAAAAAGGGCCGCAACGACGAGGCACAAAACGGTTTTTCTCATGGCGTCTCCTCCGGCTGAATGAGGGTTCTTTTGCGCCGCTCCAACCTCACTCCGGGTTGCTTCCCGGTGGCCAAAGCGTTTTCGCACCTTTTAACATAAAGCTCCCTTAACGGACATTCTTCTAATCTATTGTACAACTCCAGCGCCTCTTTGTAATCACCTATTTCGTACTTTGCGAAGGCCGCGTTCGTGAGCGCGGCCACCTCGGCGGATTTGCGCCGGGATTCCTCGTCGTGGCAGTCCATCGGCTCGAATATTCTAACCGGGATTTCCTTCCCCTTCACCCTCACGGTGTCCAGCACCCTGCACGGGACGTCGTCCCTGAGCTTGGCGCGGGTGGTTTCGGAAATGATTATCAGGACGTCGTAGGTTTTTGTTATCGTCTCCAGCCGGGAGGCGAGGTTCACGGTGTCGCCGATGACCGTGTAGTTCAGCTTTTTTTCGGAGCCGATGTTCCCTATGATCGCGTCGCCGCTGTTCACGCCGATGCCTATCTTGACGGTGAAATCAATCCCCTTCTTTTTTATCTCCTCGTTCACAAGGGCCATCTGTCGCTTCATCTCGAGCGCCGCCATGACCGCGGACTCCGCGTGGTTTTCCAGCTTCACGGGGGCCCCCCAAAACGCCATTATCGCGTCCCCTATGAACTTGTCCACCGTCCCGTGGCGGCGGATTATCGGCTCCGTCATGTGGGAGAAGTGCGCGTTCAACATGTCCACCACCTGCTCCGGGGTGCTTCTTTCGGAAAAGGTGGTGAAGTTCCTTATGTCGGAAAAAAGCACCGATATCTCCGCCTTGCTTCCGGCCCCGATGGAGGCGAACTGCTCGGGGTTTTCCGTCATCACCTTGAGCACCTCGGGGGAGACGTACTGCGAGAACATCCTCCTGACCTTCCCCTTTTCCCTCCCCTCCGTCAGCGCCACGTACCCGAATCCGGCGATGCCGGCAAAGAGCGCGGAGGACAGCGGGGGGACGAACTCGTAAACGGCGTTGACGAAGAGGCCGTGGACGCAATAGGCCGCCCAAAGCGTCATCACGACCAGCGGAACCGCCACCTTCTGCCAAAATTGCCTCAGGCCGAATATGCCCGACAAACATAAAAGCGCGGCCGCAAACGTCGCGACCAGCGTGTGCTTTCGATTCGGCGGGAATAGGAAGTCGTCCTCGATGAAATTGCTGGCGAGGGAGGCGTGCAAAAACACGCCCGGAGTCCTCGACGAAATCGAGGTGGACTTCAGGTCCTCGACCCCGACCGCGCTTCCGCCGACGTAAACGACCTTGTCCTTGAATTCGGAGGGGGACACCATCAGTTTTTCCACCTCCCCGGCGCGAATCATCTGCAGGGAGGCGAACAGGCCGCTGATTGAGTATTCGCTGAACTTGCCGTACACGTTTATCGTGTATTTCCCGTCGTCGTCGAGCGGGATGGTCTTTCCGCCCATTTTCATGGCGTGCGGCGAGGCCTCGACCGCGCCGCCCGTCATGAACGGCGCCAGGCCGGGGACGGGAAAAAATTTTCCCTGATATTCCCTGAGCGGCCTGGTGCTTCGGTATATTCCGTCGGCGTCCGGGGAGAACTCGACCACCGCTACCCCCTTCGCCGCCCGGTACAGCTCCTTGAAGGGAATGTAAAAGCTGTTGCTCGGGGCCCCGCCGGTCGCGAAGGCGCCGTTGATTTTCACGGCAAATCTATCGACGAAGTCCGGCGGCATGGGCTGGTTGAGGATTTGGCGGTTTGTTTCGTCCTCCTCGTCGCGGAGCACGTGCATGGCGTGATAGACGCTCCCAAATTTTTCCGTGGCCGCCGCAAGCTGGGCGTCGTTGGCGTCCATCTTCGCCGTCGCGTTGGTGCGTTCGGTGAAAAGCACGTCGAAAACCACCGCGCGAGGTTTTCCCATGGCCAGGAACTCCAGCAGATCCGAGTAAATCGCGCGCGGCCACGGCCAGCGGCCGGCGATTGGATTGAGCGCCCGCAGGGAGGCCTCGTCGATGAGCACGACGGCGACCTTGCTTGAGACCGGCTTTCCGAGCCTTTCAAGCCTCGTGGCGGCGTCGTGGAATATCCCCTCTGGTTTTACGAAAAGGCCCTCCAAGTACAGCGACGCCGTGAGTAAAAAAACCGCCGATATCAGCAGTACGGCGTGCAGAATTTTCTGGTGTTTTTTCAATGCTCCTCCCGTGGCGCCCGATAAACCAATGACGACCGGCAAATTATAAACCATCGGCCCGGTTTTTTCCGCCATATCGCCGTCGGCCGCCCATTTTCCGCGTCCCGTTTGTCCGTTTTGTCCGTTTTGTCCGTTTTGTCCCGTTTGTCCGTTTTGTCCGTTTTGTCCCCGGATTTTTGGTGGGTACACATAACAGTCGTCCTTTCTTCGAGGCTCGCGTCCTGGCCGCAACTTGGCGGCCAGGGCAATCTTGTGTGTACTTGCCCCGAAGGGGCAACCCCCGGCTTTGCTTCGAAGCTCTCGTCCTCGCCGTATCTTGGCGGCCAGGGCAACCCTTGTTCGTCGCTTCGCGCCGAAGCACACACAGGATTGTGTGTGCCTACCATTCGATTGCATCGGCATGGTGGGGGCGACATTCGTCTTTCCCTTCGCTTCTCGTCCCGGCATCCCCCGCCGTGGTCCCGGCATCCCCCGCTGTCAGCCCCGCCACTCCGATGTCATCCCCGCGAAAGCGGGCCGCGGCCGTCTCCGCCCACCACCCTCGTCCTGGCCGCATCAGCATTCGTCTTTGCTTCGAAGCTCTCGTCCTGGCCGCATCTTGGCGGCCAGGGCTTGGCGGCTAGGGGATCCAGGCTGGTAGCACGGGCTGTAGCCCGTGATTCACCCGTTTTTTCCGGGCTTTTCTTGGCCGTGGAGTCACGGTATCGTTCCAAATCCTCTTGCCGCACTCGGCAATGGCCGCCCGGCGTCCTGGCCGCCGGAAGGCGCCCCTGCTCGACCGCCCTGCGTACGGTTTTTGGAGAAACGCCCAACATGACGGCGCATTCCCCGGGCGTGTGCCAGACCGGAACGCGGGCGTCGTCGCGCTCGTCGTCTTCCCCGAGCCAGCTGAAAACAACCCTGTTTTCCCGTTTTTCGTCGTAAATTCCAAGGAGGTCCGCCTCGCGCTCGTCGCACTTTAAAATCGCTCCGACGGCCCGCACGTCCCCTTTCATGGCGTCCGGCAACAAGGCCTGGCGCAACGCCTTAATTCGTTCGAGTTGCTGGCTTCTCCCCTCGGCGGGTTCGGACGGCGGCGGGCCAGGCGGCGTCGGATGGTTCTCTTCGTTCGTAATCCCGCGTTCCGTTTCAATCTTTTTGTCGTTCTCCATGTTAATCATTGCTATTTTATAAAACGGATTCGGGCGCGGGGCTTTTGCGTTTTTGGCGTTTTTGGCGTTTTTGGCCTTTTTTGCCTTTTTGGCGATTTTGGTGTTTTAAGACAGGAACGCATAATCTTGTGTTTAAATTTTTTGGTAGGTACACACAATCTTGTGTGTACATTGCCCCGGAGGGGCAACCCTAGTTTTTCAATGGTAGGTGCGAATTTATTCGCACCATGGGTGCGGCTAGGACGAGAAGCGCGGGCAAAGACGGATGTTGCTTCGCTTCGCTTCCAATGACAATTAGTTGCCATCGCGAGACCGCCCTTTGCGGTCGTGGCGGCCCCCATAAATTTCAAACTGAGACGCCGCCCGATTTTCCGGCGGGTGATAAACGTCCGTCAATGATGTAAAATTAAAAGGATGCAAAATGATTGTCCAAAATTGATACTGGCCCCCATGGCCGGGTACACCGATTATCCCTTCAGGCGGCTGGCGCGGGAGTTCGGCGCGGACGAGGTGGTGACGGAGCTCGTCAGCGCCAACGCCATCGTCAGAAACAACCGCAAGACCCTGAAAATGCTGGGTTTGCACGACGACGAGCGACCCGCGTCCATCCAGATTTTCGGCTCCGACCCCGCCGTGATGGCCGAGGCCGCCAAAATCGTCGAAACCTTCGACCCGCTTTTCATAGACCTCAACATGGGGTGCCCCGTGAGAAAAGTGGTCAGAAACGGCGCCGGGTCGGCGCTGTTGACCAACAAGGAGACCGCGGAAAAAATAATGAAGGACGTCGTCGGGGCGGTAAAAACCCCCGTCAGCGTAAAAATTAGGACCGGTAAAAACCACGCCGACAAAACCGGTTTCGACGTCGCCCTGCTCGCCGCCGACTGCGGCGTCAGGCGCGTGACCGTTCATGCGCGCACGGTCGCGGACGGCTTCACCGGGCCGGTGGATTACGACTTCGTCGCGCTGTTGAAAAAACGGGTCGACGTCGAGGTAATCGGAAACGGCGGCATAACCTCGGTCGAGAAGGCGCGGGAATGGATGGATCGAACCGGTTGCGACGGCCTGATGGTCGGCCGGGGCGCGGTAGGGCGTCCCTCGATATTTAGGGCGATTCGGGAAAACAAGGATTATCTCCCGAAGGAGGAGAGCGTCATGGTCCTGCGGCACATCGACCTTGTGGAGGAGTTCGCCGGCCCCGGCGGACTGGGGCCCATGCGCGGGCATCTCGTCCACTATTCCAAGGGGTTCGAAAAGGCGAGAAGTTTCCGGCAGGAGGTGGTTTCAGCCCGTTCTTTTGAGGAGCTGAGGGCCGTTGTTGTAGAGTATATGAATGACAGCGTGGAGGTGGTGAATGACCGGGCAGTTTAATCCGAACATTTTTAGGGAATACGACATCCGCGGCGAGGTTGAAAAGGACTTCACTCCGTTCGTGGTGGACGCGCTCGGGAAGGCCTTCGGCTCCCGCGTCGTGCGCGCCAAGGGGAAAAGCGTCGCGGTGGGCAGGGACGTGCGCCTTTCGAGCGACCCGCTTTTCGAGACCTTGAGCGCAGGAATCCGCTCCACCGGTTGCAACGTGGTGGACATAGGCGCGGTGCCGACGCCGTTGCTTTATTTCGCCCAGTTCCAACTCGGCGTGGACGCCGCCGTGATGATAACGGGGCGGCCCTACCGGGCGGCCCATCATCGCGAAACCGGCCTTGGTTGCCGACACGTATCGCTGCCCGCCGACCCATCGGACGACCGGCAGAATCCGCTTGTAGAGTGCGAGTGCGGCGGGCTGGTCGCGCCCCGTCTTTTTAGGGAGATGGGGTGCGAGGTGTTCGAGCTTTTCAGCGAGCCGGACGGGACGTTTCCCAACCACCATCCCGACCCCACGGTGTTGAAAAACACGGCGGCCCTGCGCGCCGAGGTCCTAGCGAAAAAGGCGGAGCTGGGGATAGGGTACGACGGCGACGCGGACAGGATAGGCGTCGTGGACGAAAAGGGGAATCTTCTTTACGGCGACCAGGAGCTGATGATTTTCGCGAAGGACCTCCTTGGCAGGAGGAGGGGGGCGAAGGTCATCTTCGACGTGAAATGCACCAGCAACCTGCCGGACTACGTCAGGCGGTTCGGCGGCGTGCCGATAATGTCGGCCACCGGCCATTCGATAATCAAGGACAGGATGCGCCAGGAGAAGGCGGAGCTGGCCGGCGAGATGAGCGGGCACATATTTCTGGCGGAGGATTATTTCGGGTACGACGACGCCATCTTCGCGACCGCCCGGATGCTGAAGATAGTGGACGCGGCGGCGGTTCCCGTGAGTGCCTTTCTGGCGGACGTGCCGCCGATGCACTCCACGCCGGAGATACGGGTGGACTGCCCGGACGACCTCAAGTTCGGCATCGTGAAGGAATTGGTCGAATATTACCGGGCCAAGTACGAGGTCGTGGACATCGACGGCGTGAGGATAAACTTCGGCGGGGGCTGGGGGCTCGTAAGGGCGTCCAACACCCAGCCGGTGCTCGTCCTGCGGTTCGAGGCGAAGTCGCCCCAGGACCTCGAAAGGTACAAAAAGGAGGTCCGCGAAAAACTGCTCACCTACAAGCCGCTGGCCGCCCTGGGGCCCTTT
>JACQBU010000072.1 GCA_016194375.1 Nitrospinota bacterium | reverse complement strand
GGTTCTGGCTGATATGCGGAAGTCACAAGCCGCCCTTCGCTGGTGTTTCCACCAATCCACGCTCCCCCCTTTTTTGCCATGATTGTTGCATTATTTATGCAGAGGTCAATAGTTGGCTTCTCAAGACGGCCATTTTATCCGAGGCCGGAAGAAAAAATCAACCGCTAATGGCGCAAACCGTTAGTTTTACGAAGGTTTGGCAAGGGGGGAGTGACGGCGTTCCGAAGAAAAAAGGGGCGAGGCGTTTGCCCCGCCCCAATCAAATTTTAAATTACCATGTTGAGACTTTACTGCCCGTGGTCGTGCCGGTGCTTGTGTTGGTGTTACTGCCCGTACCCGTGCCCGTGCCGGTGTTGGTGCCCGTGCCCGTGCCGGTGTTGGTGCCCGTGCCCGTACCCGTGCCTGTGTTGAAATGGGTGGCCGTCACCCACCCAGGCAACACGCCGGTGCCGGTGCCCGTGCCCGTGCCGGTCCCTGTGCTAGTTCCCGTGCCTGTGCCAGTGCCCGTGCCCGTGCCCGTGCCGGTGTTCGTGCCGGTGCTAGTGCTTATACAATGCAAGCAAAACGCGCCGGCGGCGATTACGGCCGCGTTTCCGTGCGACAGGTCCGCGTTCGGGTTTATGCCGGCAAGGAGGTCGTCACGTACCAATTGGGCGACCGCGCTACAGTGAGTATTGAGGTCGAAGACGGCCTCGCTCACATTTGTACGCGAGATTACCGCGGAGAAAGATACGCCCGTGTCGCCAATTGTGGCCAGGCCCAATCTTTGGCCTAAGACAAGCACAATCGCGGTTGAGAGCGGGTTCACGTCCGCCGTGGTAATGTCCTTGTCTCCCAGCACGGCAATCGCTTTCAAAACAAGATTGCCATCCAAAGTGACTTGAATGACATAAGTGACGTTTTGCTGGAGCGACAAGTTGAAGTGGCCGTTAGCGTCGGTCATGGTGGTTGCCACCACCGTGCCGTTCGGGTTGATCACGTTAACCGTGGCTCCGACTACCGATGGGGCGGAACGAATTTCCGGTTTGGCCGTCGTGGTGGCGTCAACTATGCCGCTTACATTGGCCATAGGCGTGCCGGAGGAGCTACTGCCGCATGCCGCAAGGGCAACCGAAGCACCCGCGAGAACGACAATTGTTAATCCGCGAAATAGTTTTTTTGTCATAAATAACCTCCTTATAAACCCCGAAGGATAGATACGGAAAAATTGTCTAATTAATTGGCTCTCCAAGACGACCATTTTATCCG
Organism: Nitrospinota bacterium; assembly: GCA_016194375.1. Lineage (GTDB taxonomy): Bacteria > Nitrospinota_A > UBA7883 > JACRGQ01 > JACRGQ01 > JACQEX01. The sequence goes on along the minus strand of JACQBU010000072.1, from coordinate 6,017 downwards.
ATGCCGATGTAAAAATCAACCGCCGGCTTATTTTGGCGGCGGGTCAGTTTGAAATGGTAGCGGCATGTTCGGTAGCGCGGGCTTCAGCCCGTGGTTGTTTCCGAAAGGAAACAAGAATCCCCCCCCGCGTCCCTCGGACGCGCCACGGGCTTGTATCTTTAATTCGGTAGAATCATTGGAAGTGGAAACCGGGGAAAACTGGTTACGGGCCAATGCCAAGAGCATGAGCTTTAGATAAGTTCCCCCGGTCTTCCAACAGACTCTGAACCGTATCTTAGGCCGACGAGCCTGAATTGACAAGGGGAGAGCGTTGGAGGCCAACCCGGGGCCGGTGTTCCATGAATCCAAGAAAAGGAGGTTGCATGGTGTTCGTGGGAATTGACGTTGGAAAAAAAGAACTGGTTGTCGGGCTGTGCGACGCGGCCGGGGAGGCGATTGGGAAGGGGTTCGGAGTGTCGAACAACGCCTCCGGCCACGCCCGGCTTTGGCGCGCGCTGGAGGCAACGGGACGGGATGGAGTCCGCGTCTGCCTTGAGTCAACCGGCGTTTATGGCGAGCGGGCGGCGGTCGCCTTGCGAGGGAGAAAAGGCGTTGTCGTCAGCATCGTGAACCCGGCCCGTATCAACGCCTACGCCAGGGCGCAACTAAAGCCAGTGCTACCATTCTGTGCCAGATGCATAAAAATACCCGTTTCCGGTAAACTAAGGCATTACCGGAATCCGGGAGGCGCGGCGTTCCGAAGAAAAAAGGGGCGAGGCAAACGCCCCGCCCCTTTTGGATTTTGAGTTATGGTTTGGCGACGCTGGTGCCCGTGCCGGTACCTGAGGTGGTGCTTGTACCAGTATTGGAAGTGGTGCTAGTGCCGGTGTCCGTGCCGGTGCCGGAGGTGGTGCTAGTGCCGGTGTCCGTGCCGGTGCCGGAGGTGGTGCTAGTGCCTGTGTCCGTGCCGGTGCCGGACGTGGTGCTTGTGTTGGAGCTAGTGCCCGTGCCGCTCCCCCCGCGGTGGCAGAAGTGGTCGTTGCCGGAGTCCAAACCGCCACCCGAGCCCGTTCCAGTGCCCGTGCCGGAGCTAGTACTGGTATCGGTGCCGGAGGAGGTGGTTGTGACTGTGCCCGTGTCTGTTCCGGAACTTGTTCCCGTGCCCGTGTCTGTTCCGGAACTTGTTCCCGTGCCGGAGTCATGCCCCCCGCCATGGCCGTTACCATGGTGATGGGATTGAATGTGGCTGAGGGCGTTCTCAACCCCGGCCGCCCCTTGGGGAGGAAGGCAGGATTCAAGCGCCGTCAAGACCGCCTGAGCCACGGCGGTGGGTTCGCCCGACTGGTCTCTGGTCTGTACGTCTCCGTTTACGTCCACTCCGTTTATCGTCGAGTCGAACCTGTGCCCCGTTTTGCCAAGCGTGCCGGCCGGGACGTTTAGATTTTTGGTTTCAAGGATTTCAACTGCGGCCTCGCTTACCGGATTGACCGTAACTTGAGTACCGCTCCCCGTCCCGACCGTTACAATCGCCCTCATCGAGCTGACGGTTATGACGTAGGTGTTGTTCCCCGGAACGGTGAGCGTGTACTGGCCGAGAGTGTTTGGTTCGCTACTAGTCGTGGTGGTGCATGTTGAGAGTGTGCAGACGTTTCCGGTCGTGGAGTCCACGGCCGTAACGGTCGCGCCGCCGATTCCGGATGACGAAACCGCCCTCACGCCGGGCTTTGCGGCAGTTGTGGAGCCGTTGGCCGTGCCTGAGATCGTGGCGGTGGGACCCGACGCCGGGGAACCCCCTACGCCACATGCGGTAAACGTTAACGCAGTTCCAATCATTACGGCAAACAATGACGAACTTATTGTCATAATAATATCTATTTTTTTTATCATTCCTTTTCTCCTTGTCATAACTTATTCCAACTGGATACGCCATCACCTAAAATAAATGTTGTTCCGATATAGAGCAATACTCGGGCCAAACGCCGCCCCTTTAAAAACAAGAAATTGCACGGCAAGACGCGTTGGAAGTGTTTTTTTGTTTGCTTCCTTGCGCACAAAACTTTCGCCGACGTTGCGCGCGTTTGGGCGCGGAGCGGGCGGCCATAGGCAGAAAATCTTGCGCCACCTAAGAACCAAAAACCTTGGAACCAATTAATTTTTGAACCGAGGCCCCGGCCGTTACGGACGCGGGGTGGGTTCCGGGGCGGCTCAAAAGCATTGTATTACAAACGGTTGTTTGTTTTTGGGGCGAAATTATAACGGGGGACTCCTAATTTATCGTATAATGATTTTGAAACTGGGGGCGTACCGGTTTCGACGGGAATGCGGAAGCCGCATTCGGGGCATGCCGAGGGTTACGTCCTCGTAAAAACGTTAAGCGATTACAATCGCCAATTTTGATTACGCTTTAGCGGCTTAATCGCACGCTAACGTCCGGCGGGAGGCTCTCCTGCGGCGTTTCGTCGGATGGAATACAATGCGGGATGGTTCCGGCCAGGGCGACGGGGGTCGGGACGAGATGAAACGTCGATGGCGGACGGGTCGAGCCGGCCTTTGGGCGCGCCGTCCGCGACGTTAAGTTCAAAGGATAAGCATGTAGTCCCGACGGCCTACGGTTTTCGGACAGGGGTTCGACTCCCCTCGCCTCCACCAATTAACAAAACATCCCCTTACGGGGGAAGTTTTGTTAATTCGATTTTGAAGGTGCAGGGAGTCGAAGGCGAACGGGCGGCGCGACCGATTTGGGTGGCACGGACACTCCTGCGCTGGAGCGAAGCGAAAGTGTCCTGCGGAGCCGCATGGCAAATATTCATTTTACGGCGTAGCACGGGTAAGCGTTGCGCCCGAAGGACGCAAGACAAAAGGCTTGCCGCTTACGCGGCAACGCAGACAAAAGTGTCTGCGCCACCAAGGATTGGGGTAGGCACGGCAATCCTGCCGTGCTGGGAGGCAAGATTGCCCTAGCCGCCAAGCCCTAGCCGCCAAGGTACGGCCAGGACGAGAGCTTCGAAGCAAAGACGATTGCTGATGCGGCGAGGACGGGAAGCGAAAGCGGAGAGACGAATGTTGCCTCCCCTACCTAGCTAGCGAAGGCGGGCGGGCGGCTTCGCCTACGGAATCATTAACGGCTTGTGGCACGACACGCAGACCGTGTTCAGGTGCTTTTTCATCGGCTCGATGTCGGCGGAATTCTTCTCCTTAATGTCTTCCAGCAACAACAGGCCGATTCCCTCGGCGTCCTTGATTTCATTCAACAGGCGTTTTTTATCCAGCACGACTCCCGAGGGGCCCTCGAAGCGGTCCATGTTCTTCAATAAAAACAGGTATTGGTCGGCAATCCTCAGATAATCTCCGGCCTCGACGGCGTCCCCCTCAAACAAAAAATTACCCACCTGCCTCATGTTGTCCGAAATCTCGTGCATATACTCCACAAAGACGTTGGAGGAAGTCATCGGCATGCGGAACATCCATTTCAAACGCGCCTCCTTGTGGCATCCAAGGCACGAGTTGAAAACGTCCACCGGCGCTTTTTTTATTTTGTCGTGGTTTTTTGTCTTAAGGGCCTCCCGAAGGGCGGCTACGCTCTTGCGCAGGGTTTCCAGCCTTTTTTGAAAGGCCTCGGGGTCGATTTTTATCCCGTCGGCCTCCAAGTCCTTGAACAGGCCCGGGATTTGCTCCATGTTGGCGAGGAGATGTTTCAGGTGGATGTTCGTCAGCTCGTAGTCGCGCATCTCTATGCTGATGGTCACGTTCCTGTAATTTTTGAAAATCTCGTGCATGTAGCGTTTATACCTGTCCGCGGACACCGGCCCGCCTTCCTTCGTGTCCGCCGCGTTTGCGGCGACGGAAAAAACGGCCAGAATGGAAAGAACAAACAACGCTTTTCTCATACGAACCTCCCGGTTGCCAAGTGTGTCACATGTCGGAATTTAAGTTACATTCGCCGCAACCAATTGTCAATCCCATTTAACCTTAGGCCGGTTCGGGCCGGAACCGCCGCCCCTATTCCGAATTGCGCCGTCGTTTTTGTTTCCCCCGTCGGACCGCGAATTAATGTGGGATAATACGTCGGACATTGGAGGAGATCGAGCGGGCGTCATGCACATTTCAAGCTTTAACACCATGCACTACCTGTTGCGGAAGGTCGGGTCGCATTTTTCGGAGACCGGCGGGAAACGAACGCTCAGGGTGCTCGACGTCGGGTCGAAGAACGTCGGCCCGACCGACCTCTCGTACAAGAAAATCGCCGAAGAGTTCAAACATGAATACGTCGGGCTGGACTTGTCCGAGGGGGACAACGTCGACGTCGTGTGCGACGATCCGTACAAGTTTCCCGTCCAATCCGGGTCGTTCGACGTCGTCATAAGCGGGCAGGCGTTCGAACACATCGAGTTCCCCTGGCTCACCATCCGCGAGGTTGCGCGGGTTCTGAAAAGCGGGGGGGTCGCCGTAATCATCGCGCCTTGTTCCGGCCCCGAGCACAAATTCCCCGTGGATTGTTGGAGGTTTTACCCCGACGGCATGCGCGCGCTGGCAAAATGGGGCGGGCTGGAGTGCGTCTTTGCCGACGCAAATTGGGACGAGGCGGAAATATTCATGATGGGGGACGCGGTCGGGCTTTTCCGCAAGCCGGAGGACGCGGGCGGCGAGGGGCGGTCCGCGAACGTGCGGCCGCTTTCCATAGACGTCCCACTTTCTTTCATGAGGCAGTACGCCCCGATTCGCCTGTTTTACATCCGGTTCTTGAACCTGATTAGGGCGCTTACAATGCCGTACTTCCTCGCGCGGAAATTCCCGATGATTCGGGACATTTTGGAAAGGCCGAATCGCAAAAAATATTGAAAAAAACCGGCCGCCCGGTTTGGCGACTCCGGCGCACGCGCCGGTTGGTGTAGAATACCAAGCGATATGAACATACGGGTCGGTTCCGGTGAGAAGTCCGCGAACAAGCGTCATTTGGAGGGGGTCCGCCTTGGGTCGGATTAAGCCCGGGGACCGCCTCATCGTCGCGCTCGACGTGGCGTCCCCCGCCGAGGCGAAAAGGTGGGTGCGCAGGCTCTCGCCGGCGGTCGGGCATTTCAAGGTGGGGCTGGAGCTTTTCACGGCGTGGGGGCCGGAGGCGGTCAAACTCCCCCTCGGAGCCAGGGTTTTTCTGGACCTGAAATTCTTCGACATACCAAACACGATGGTCGGCGCCGTGAGGTCGGCGGCGGCGTTGAAACCCGCCCTCGTGAACATACACGCCCTTGCCGGCCCCACGGCGGTCAGGCAATGCGCGGCCGCGCTTAAAAAACTCAAAAACCCGCCGAAACTTTTGGCGGTTACAATACTGACCTCGTTCACGGACGAGGAGCTTAAGAGGACGGGAATGAGGAACGGGGCCGGAAAAATGGTTTCCGACCTTTGCCGGATGGCGTTGGCCGCCGGGGCGGACGGGGTCGTGGCCTCCCCGCTGGAGGTTAAAAAATTGAGGGAGGAATTCGGGGAAAAATTCATCATCGTGACGCCCGGAGTCCGCCCGAGCTGGTCGGAAAAAAACGACCAGAAGCGGACCGCCACGCCGTATCGGGCGGTCAAGGACGGGGCGGACTACGTCGTCGTCGGCAGGCCGATATTGAACGCGCCCGACCCGCTTGAGGCGGCGAGGACGGTGATAAGGGAGATCGAGGAAGCTTGCGAATGAAGGAAATGGCCAGGGCGCGCATCATCGTCAAGGGGCGGGTGCAGGGGGTCTCTTACCGCGCTTACACGGTCGACACGGCCTCCGCGCTCGGCCTTACGGGATGGGTGAAAAACACCCCCGGCGGCGACGTGGAGATAACGGCAGAGGGGGCAAAGGGCGGGATTGAACGGCTGATTAAATGGTGCGAAAACGGGCCGTCGTTGGCGAACGTCAGGTCGGTCCATACGGAATGGGAGCCGTTCGTCGGGGAATTTTCGGATTTCGACATAGCGTACTGACCGTTCGACGCGGCAAAACCCGTGAAAGCCGGTAGCGCCTCGGTTTGAAAATAATCGAAAACGAAGGATGCGGGATTGCT
>JACQBU010000065.1 GCA_016194375.1 Nitrospinota bacterium | reverse complement strand
ATCCCAGGGTATTTGGTGAGGTCGAAAAAAGAACGTTTCAGTCAAAAGGGTTTGTGATACTATTTTAGGAGCAAAGTTTTATTAACATGGATTCCACCTTAGGACGATCTGTTTTCTGTCCAAAGAATGGGGTCCACCTTAATCTTTCGGGATTTATAAGGAGGTTATCAATGACAAGAAAACTATTTCGCGGATTAACGTTTGCCGTCGTCGCGGGCGCGTCGCTCGCCCTTGCGGCATGCGGGGGGGGCGGCTCGTCCGGCCCGAGCACTTCCACAATCAGGGGCACCGTGTCCGTCACAAAAATCGCGTTGGCCCCGAAGAGGGCCGTTTCGACGACCGTCGTCGGCGGAACGGTTTACGTTTACGACCATAACGGCAATCTTCTCAACTCGCCCGGAACGCCTTTTGCCGGCGACACATACAACGTCCCGAATGTTCCCAACGGCGGCCCCTATATCATCACCGTGGTTACGGGAAACGCATGGTTGAATGTATATCTACCCAACCTAAACGGAGACAACAACAGCGTTGACGTCAACCCTTACACCACCGCCGTCGTCAAGGTAATTGGCGCCGAGGTTGAGGATCCCAACCTCGGAACAGCAGGCCACTACACGTTCAACGCCTCTCTAGTCACCGGCGCATTCTACACGGGCGTTACGACAAGCACCGGGGTGTTCACCATCGCCGAGACGATAGGAGGCACCATTACGGCCTCGTTCACCTCGACGGCGACCGGAACCTCCGTAGTTGGTACTGTTGACACCTCCGTAAACGGCGCGGCCGCCGCGACCGCCTCAGCCGTGGCATCCAGCATCGCCACGAGCACCGCGTCAAGCTCCGCGACCGCGACGACCACCACGACCAGCACAAGCACCAGAACAACCACAACCACCCTAACGTCCACCACCACTGGCGCGAACGCGGGCACCTCTACCAGCCTGAGCACTTCCACAACCACCGGCGCCACGACCAGCACAAGCACGGGGACGGCTACGGACACCGTCACTATAGCGGATACCGTAACAATCGGTGTTACAGACAGCGTTGTGGTAACTTCCACCGGCACGAGCTCCGGCGGCGGCACCGGTCAATACTCGGGAACTTGCCAAGTGGGCACCGGCGCCTACGCAACCTGCGAGACCTACTCTTTTAATATCAGTGGCTCGCTATCAAATTACTCCCTCACCGGCAACATAAATACATACGGCACATATGTTACCGCGGCAACTTGTTCCGGAACCACCACCTTCACCTTCACGTCCACGGGCACCTCCACCAGCTTGGGGGCGTGTCAACAGATATTATTACCTCCACTTGGCACCCATAGGATTTTAATTACCGTTAAAAAGGGCGAAGCAAACGCTTCGCCCTTTTTTTTTGACCAAATGTGTGGGATAAATGTGCGATGTCAAAGTTCTTAACCGAAAAGGGGCGCTACGTCCTCGCCGGGATTTTTCTCGTAGGCTTCGCGGCGTTGGTCGCGCCCACCGTGCTACACCGCGATTTGATGTCAGGCTTTTTCGGGAATTACTCCTTTTACATCATCCTCTTCTCGGTTCTGCTGTGGGCTTACTACGTCATAGCGGCCTTGGTGGAATCCGAGGCGTCGGTGAAGACGTTTTTCGTGGAAAACGCGCGCGGCCTCGTTTTTTCCATCCTGGCCGCGGCGGTGATATTCGCGTCAGTCGAATTCTCCTTCAAGACGCTCTCGGACGAGACCAACCTGCTTTCCGTGTCCCACTCGATGTCGTTCGGCCACAAGGCGTACAACGTCACCCTCGGCAAATATTACTACGGCAACTTCAACCCTCTCGACCAGCCCGTCCCAACCCGGCCCCTGATGTTCCCGTTTTTCACCAGCGTCGTGACGTCGGCGATCGGGTTCCATTGGTACAACCCGTTCGTCGCGAACTTCGTCTCGCTCGCCTCGCTTTATTTCCTGATTTTCGCGGTCGCGCGGCGTTTCACGGACGAGGTTTCGGCGGTTGCCGCCGTGATTTTCGCGGCGTCCTACCCGGTGATAAGCGTTTACGCCGTCTCCGGCGGGTTCGACCTCTGCTCGGCGTTCTTTTTCTTCCTCTCGCTCACCATGCTTTATCATTACGTCTTGGCCCCCACCCCGTCCAAGTTCGCCATGCTCTGGACGACCCTCGTCGTGTTCTCGAACATCCGGTACGAGTCGCTTTTGATATTCGCGCTCGTGATGGGCGCGCTTGTCGCCTTCCTCTACGTGGACTGGAACACGATAAAACAGTCGGCGGCCCCGCTATCAGCCACGCCGCTGATTTTTCTTCCGTTCCTGTGGCAGAGGATATTGACGGCGGGGAACACCTACGAGTCCCCTCCGGGCGTGGCCCCGTTTAGCGCGGGAAATTTTTTCGAGCACCTCAAGGAGTTCGCAGTCTCGCAGTTTGACTTTAAGTTTTTCCTGCCGTACTCGAACGTCCTCAATTTCTTCTGCCTCGGCGCGATTCTCTACCTCGCGTACCTTTTTGTTCGCGACGACGAGTTGCGATCGTCTAGGCCGCAAAAACACTTTGTCGCAATTTTCGCGGCCTCTTTCGTCGCGTTAAACGGGCTTTATCTCACCCATTTCATGGGCAAGTACTCCCACCCCACGCAGGCGCGGTTCTTCATAGTTTTCGCCGTGGTGTGCGCCGTTTCGCCGGTTTTGTTGAAGGCCGCCCGGCCGGGGCTCGTTTCGGGAAAAACGCTCGCGGCCTTTGCGGTCGCGCTCTTTGTGGCGTACCATCCCGTCGCGGTCGAGAACCGGTTCATAAACACTCTGGAGCTGTACCGCGAAATAAAGGGGCAGATGGCGTTCCTAAGGAACGTCCACAACAAAAACATTTTTATCGTATATGACAGGCCGGGCACATACGCCTCCATGGGCCTCGGGGCCGGCGACTTTAACTTCGCCAACGGCAACAAGGACGGGTTGTTGAACGAGCTTAGGCGGCGTCTCTTCACCGAAATCTACGTATTTCAAAAGATAGACTACGGCACGCAGTTGCCCGTCCCGGAAGACAAGCTCGACCCGGAGTTTCATCTTGAGACGCTCCACGAGCTACAGGTGACCGGCGGCAACTACCTGCGAATATCCAGGGTCAGGCTGTAGTCCGGCCCGTCAATCCCCGTTTAAGAATCTGTGCCATGCCGTGAAAACGGGCGTCCCAATGGTCATGTCCGCCTTGGCTTCTCGTCCAGTTCGCTCCATCGGAGCGGTAGGTGCGACTTTAGTCGCACCGGTGCGGCTGAAGCCGCACCTACCATTCTTCCTCAAGCCGCGTCTTGGCGCCCGGGCTTGGCGGGCAGGGCATCCAGGCTTTTAGATAAATCCGACAAAATTGTCATCTCTGAAAGCGCGCCTTTGGTCAAGCCATATTTTTCCATACCTTACTTCCATTATTTCTTCCATAACCGTTCTACGAGCAAAGGTTTCCCGTAATCCCCAACCGATGGC
>JACQBU010000064.1 GCA_016194375.1 Nitrospinota bacterium | reverse complement strand
GAGGTGGAGATGGACCAGTTCTCCGGCACGCTGACCGTCTGCTTGCCATATTCGACGATTGAGCCGATAATAGGGAAGCTGAAGGCGGGTTTCCAGAGCGACCAGCTCGAGGTCGACCTGGCTTGGATTCGCAGGTTGCGCGAGCGGCTGGCGATGGCCGAGGTCGGGGTGAAGGTAAAGCTCGGGGACGTCGAGATGCCATCGCGCGAGTTTTTACACATGAGGGCCGGCGACGTGCTTTCGCTCGACACGGACGTTTCGGACGAGCTGACGGTGTACGTCGGAGGCGTGGCGAAGTTCAAGGGTTTCCCGGGCGTGGTCGGTGGAAACAAGGCGGTTAGGATATCGCACGTTATTCCAAGGAGGAAATGAGGTCGTTTATCATGCGGGAACGTGATGGTGGCTGACGGCGTGGGGAACGAGGAGGACCTTTGGGCCGCCGCGGAGGACGAGCTCGAGAAACAGCGGAAGATGCTGAGGGACAACGCGGCGGGCGCGGCGGCGCAGGCGGCCGGGCCGACGTCGGAGGCGAAGGCCCCGGCCCAGGCCGTAAAGGAGGCGGGCGACAAGAAGCTGGAAATGATACTGGACATCCCGCTCGGGCTCTCCGTCGAGCTGGGAAGGGCCAGGATGCTCATCAACGACCTTTTGCAACTCGGCCAGGGGTCGGTCATCGAGCTCACCAAGCTGGTGGGCGAGCCGCTTGACGTGCTGGTGAACAACAAGCTCGTCGCGCGCGGGGAAGTCGTCGTCGTGAACAACGAAAAATTTGGGATTAAACTTACCGAGGTGCTCAGCCCGACGGAGCGGATTGAAAGGCTGGGCTAGCAGACGCCACGGGCCGTGAATCCGAGACAGACCAGCCGTCGGCGCGTCGCGCCCCCGGTCGTTCCGCTTGTTCAACGAATAACACGGGATAAGGTCGGAAACATTTTTTAGGGAAGAACGAAGGAAAAGTGGAAAACGCATCGTCAGGGATTCTTGAAATTGTCCAAAAGGGGTACGGGTTCCTAAGGTCGCCCGCAAACAGCTACAGGATTGCGCCGACCGACCCGTACGTTTCGCAAAAATTGATACACACCATGCGGCTGAAGACCGGCATGGAGATAACCGGCACGGGAAAGGCGCTTCCGAACCAGCCCAACATTTCGCTGGACAAAATCGACTCAATCGACGGCATGCCGGCGCAGTCGCAGGCGCACCGGACGCCGTTTCACAAGTTGACCGCGATCGACCCGACCGAGCAGTACCGCCTGGAGGTCGGCCAGAAACCCGTTTCCACCAGGATAATCGACCTGTTCACGCCGATCGGCAGGGGCCAGCGAATGCTGATAGTGGCCCCGCCCAAGTCGGGCAAGACCACCATCATCGAGGAAATATCCCGGGGCGTGAAGGAGAACCACCCCGACGCGCACCTCATAATATTTTTGATAGACGAGCGCCCCGAGGAAAGCACGAATTTCAAGCGCACCATAGGCGGCGAGGTCATCGCCACCGACTTTGACCAGCCCGTGAGGGAGCACATAAGGGTGTCCCACCTCCTCTTCGAGCGCGTCAAGTCGCTCGTCGAGGCGGGGCGCAACGTGGTGCTGATGATAGACTCGCTCACGCGCATGGGGCGCGCCTTCAACCGCGACTTTGACAGCAAGGGGAAGACGATGTCCGGCGGCCTCGCCAGCGGCGCGCTCGAGTTTCCGAGGAAGTTCTACGGCTCGGCGCGGAACATCGAGGGGGGCGGAAGCCTCACCATCATCGCATCCATCCTCGTCGACACCGGAAGCAGGATGGACGAGCTCATCTTCCAGGAGTTCAAGGGGACGGGCAACGCCGAAATAGTCCTGGACAGGCAGTTGGCCGACCTCAGGGTATTCCCGGCGGTTGACTTCCAAAGGTCCGGCACGCGCAAGGAGGAAAAACTGCTTCCGCCCGGCATTTTGAGGAAGGCCTCCATGCTGAGGCGCGCGATGCTGGACGACAGGCGCGGCGAGAAATACCGGATGTTCCTCGAAAAATTCGAGAAGGCCAAGGGGAATGAGGAGTTCCTTAAAGCGATTCCTGACGCCCCCTAACCCGTCCGGGCGGAGCCGGCCGCGCGCGGCGGGGAACTTTCTGGCGGTGGGCTTGATGTCCGGCACGTCCGCCGACGGCGTGGACTCGGCTCTGGTCGAGGTCGGCAAAAACCGCCTCCGGCTCCTTGCGGCCGGATTTCACCGGTATCCGCCGTCGGTGAGGAGGGAGGTCCTGGCGGCCTCGGAATCCGGGGGAAGCGCGGACCTCGTCTGCACGCTCAACGCAAGGCTCGGGAAAATCTTCGGCGCCGCCGCCGTCGGCCTGGCGCGGAAAAACAAAATTCCCCTTCGGAAGATAGACTTCATCGGGTCGCACGGGCAGACTATAAGGCATCTGCCGTCCCAAAAAAGGGGCGGCCCGTCCTCCACCCTGCAGGTGGGGGACGGCGCCGAAATCTCGCGCGCCGCGGGCGTCGTGGTGGTCTCGGATTTCAGGACGGCGGACGTCGCGGCGGGGGGGTGCGGGGCTCCGCTGGCCCCCCTTGCGCATCACGTCATGTTCTCGTCAAAAAGGGAAAACAGGATAGTCCACAACCTCGGCGGCATAGGCAACCTGACGTGGCTTTCGGCCGGGGGCGGGCTGGAGGAGGTGTCGGGGTTTGACGCCGGCCCGGCCAACATGCTTTTGGACCTTTGCGCCGAAAGGTTCCTAAATAAAACGTACGACAAAAACGGCGCGTTCGCGTTGAGCGGACGCGTGGACGGGAAGCTCCTCAGGCGTTGTCTTTCGCACCCTTTTTTCAGGAAGAACCCCCCGAAATCCGCGGGCAGGGAGATTTTCGGCAACGATTATTTCAACGAGCTTGTTGAAAGATTTTCCGACGTCGCGCCGGCCGATTTCATGAGAACCCTTTGCGCCGCAACCGCGCAGACGAGCGTCGGTCAGGCCCTACGCTTTTTTAGGGTGAAGGGGCGGGTGCGTTGGATAGCGTGCGGCGGCGGCGCCTACAACCGCGCCGTAATGCTCGAGCTGAAAAACCGGCTCGGCGCGGCCGGGGAAACCACGACGTCCGGCGCGCTCGGCTTCGGCGAAAAATCCGTCGAGGCGGTCATGATGGCGATACTGGCCCACAGGACGATCCAATGTCTGCCCGGCAACCTTCCCAGGGTCACCGGCGCAAGAAAACATGCGGTGCTCGGAAAAATATCGCTCCCCGGGCCGGACTTTTGACGCCCGTATAAACGACTCCCGTCAACGCGCGGTGGAAGGCGGTGGTGCCTCGGTTTGAAACGGATGGGGATCGCCGCGACCTCTTTCAGAGGTCTCGCGATGACAAGTATTCGTCATTGCGAGCGTGGCGAAGCAATCCCGCGCCCGTCTTTTTCGATTATTTGCAAAATGAGGCGTCACCCGGAAAACCGCGGCCTCCCCTCTGTTGCGGGATTATTTGCAGTCGTCGCCGGATTTTATCGCGGCGTGGCAGGACGGCCAGTTTTTTCTAATTATCTCCTGCGCGCGGGAAAGCGAAATGACGCCCCCGCAGACCTCCCTGTGAAGCCGCGTTTCTACGACGTCCTTTTTTCTCGCGCCCATTTCGACGCCGTAAGGCTCCGGCCAAAGGTTGGAGGTCTCGTTGCTTCCGCCCAGCTCAAGGGGAATAAAATGATCCACCTCGCATGGGCAGGGGGGTTTTCGGGGGTCGAGGCCGTACCTCGCGTAAACCTCCCTTTTTTGCCTTGCGGTCACCTTTCTGGCCTTGGCCGAACGGCCCGGGGCGCATATCTCTTCCTTGGTTACGCCCGGCTCGGTCGCTCCTGGCGTCAGCCGGGGGTCCGGCATGGAGACGTCATGCGCCTCCGCGACGACGGTGGTCGCGACCGCCGCAGACAAGAACATCGCGGCGACAAAAAAGGCTCGGCGAAACGGGGCGGATGCAAGTTTACCAGAAGACATAAAATAATTATACTATATCGGGGGGGGGCGGAATGGGCCGGGCGCGCCTCGACGGACCGGAGGGGTAAAATTACCGAAAAATGAGCTGTTTACATTCCCGCGTTTCATTGCTACAATCAACGGCTTACTTGGGCGCGATTTTGCGTCCACGAACCGACCGCCGACGCGGTCGGAAATAACACGTCCCGCACAAACCGCGGGGGTCGAAGGGTGCGGATAAAATCCGTCAGCCACCGGCGCGGGACGAATGAACAACCCTTGAGTAGGAGGTTTTTTTAGATGAGCGTTACCGTATCAATGAGGCAGATGCTGGCCGCCGGCTCGCATTTCGGCCACCAGACCAAACGGTGGAACCCCAAAATGAAGCCGTACATATTCGGCGCCAGGAACGGGATTTACATCATAGACCTGCAAAAGTCCCTCAACCTTTTCCGCAAGGCCGTCGCCCACGTCGTCTCAATCGCGTCCGAGGGGAAGACCGTGCTGTTTATCGGCACGAAAAAACAGGCGCAGACCCTCGTGGAGGAGGAGGCCAAACGGTGCGGGATGTTCCACGTCACGAACCGCTGGCTCGGCGGGATGCTCACGAACTTCGAGACGGTGCGGAAAAGCGTGGACAGGCTCAACGAGCTTGAGCGGATGAAGGAGGGGGGGCTGTTCGAGGTGCTTCCCAAGAAGGAGGTGCAGAACCTCGAGCGGGAGACGAAGAAGCTCTCGAAGAACCTAAGCGGAATAAAGACGATGAACAGGCTCCCGGGCGCGGTCTTCATCATAGACCCGAAAAAGGAGGCCATCGCGCTCAAGGAGGCGAGGAAGCTCGGCATCAAGGTCATCGCTATGGTGGACACGAACTGCGACCCGGAGGGGATTGACTACCTCATCCCCGCCAACGACGACGCCATAAGGTCAATCCGACTGGTGACCTCCACCGTTGCGGACGCGATACTCGAAGGGGCGGCGCTTTTCGCCGCCAAAAAGAAGGACAAAGAGGCCGAGGTCGCGCAGAAAAAGGCCGAGGCGGAGAAGGCCGAGGCGGAGCCGGAGGCCCCGGCGGCGACCACGATAGCGGAGCCGGACGCCGAGGTGTTGTCCGAACTTTACGATCAGGAGGACCAATAATGGCTGTTACCGCTGAAATGGTGAGGGATTTGCGGGACAAATCCGGAGCCGGGATAATGGACTGCAAGGAGGCGCTTAGGGAATCCAACGGCGACCTCGAGGGCGCCATCGACTATCTGCGCAAAAAGGGGCTTTCAAAGGCCGCAAAGAAGGCCGGCAGGGAGGCCTCGGAAGGCGTCGTCTCCTCCTACATACACGCGGGGGGGAAAATAGGCGTGCTGTTGGAGGTCAACTGCGAGACGGACTTCGTCGCGCGCAACGAGGTGTTCCAGGGGCTCGTGAAGGACGTGGCGATGCACATAGCCGCCGTGAACCCGGGTTACGTCTCCCCCGAGGACGTGCCCGCGGCGGAACTCGACAGGGAAAGGGCGATTTTGACGGAGCAGGCGAAGGAATCGGGAAAGCCCGAGGCCGTCATACCGAAAATCGTGGAGGGCAGGCTCGCCAAGTTTTACGAGGAGCGGTGCCTTCTGAAGCAGAAGTTCGTGAAGGACCAGGACGTCACCATTGAGGACCTTATAAAGGCGAAGATAAGCGAACTGGGCGAGAACCTGGTCATCCGACGGTTCGTCCGGTACCAGCTGGGCGAAAACTGAAGGTTTGATGGCCGGGCTGAGGTTCAAGCGAATCCTCCTAAAGCTCACCGGGGAGTCCATGTCCGGGGGCAAGAAGGAGGGGCTCGACTACGCGGCCATCAGGAACATCGCCTCGGAGATAAAGGAGGTCCGGGCGATGGGGGCTGACGTGGCCATCATAATCGGCGGCGGCAACATCCTGCGCGGGACGGCCGCGGCCGAGGCCGGGGTGGACCGCGTGACGGCGGACTACATGGGGATGCTTGCGACGATAATAAACGGCCTTGCGCTTCAAAGCGAGCTCGAGCAGATGGGCGTGGCGACGAGGATGCAGACCGCCATGTCCATAGCCTCGGTGGCGGAGCCGTTCGTCAGGAGGCGGGCGATCCGCCACCTCGAGAAGGGGCGGGTCATCATCTTCGCCGGGGGGACCGGCAACCCGTACTTCACGACGGACACGGCCGCCTCGCTTCGGGCGATGGAAATCGGCGCCGAGGTCATCCTAAAGGCGACCAAGGTGGACGGCGTTTACACGGCCGACCCGTTGAAGGACAAGACGGCCCGAAAGTACACCGAGCTGACTTTCCTGGACGTGCTGAAGAACGGCATAAACGTGATGGACGCCTCCGCCATCTCCATGTGCATGGTCAACAAGGTGCCCATCATAGTGTTCAACCTTTTTGAAAAGGGAAACATAAAAAGGGTGCTTACGGGCGAGCGCATAGGCACCATTGTCAAGGGAGGATGACGAGATGAGCGCAAAAACCGAG
The DNA here is from genome assembly GCA_016194375.1 of Nitrospinota bacterium. Classification (GTDB taxonomy): domain Bacteria; phylum Nitrospinota_A; class UBA7883; order JACRGQ01; family JACRGQ01; genus JACQEX01. Next base: position 16,119 of record JACQBU010000064.1, on the reverse strand, counting down.
CAGGAATGCAGACACAAAATGGACGCCACCATGGCGCTGTTGCAACGCGAGATGGGGGGGATAAGGACCGGCAGGGCGTCCTCCGGGCTGTTGGACACCGTTTCCGCCGACTATTACGGGACGATGACCCCGATAAGGCAGATGGCCACGGTCTCGACGCCGGAGCCGCGCACGATAGTAATCCAACCGTGGGACGTCTCCGCGGTGCCGGCCATTGAAAAGGCGATAAAGGCCTCCGACCTGGGCCTGACCCCGCAAAACGACGGGAAGGTCATCCGACTCAACCTTCCGCCGCTCACCGAGGAGCGGCGAAAGGAAATGGGGAAGATGGTGCGCAAGATAGGCGAGGAGAACAAAATCGCCCTCCGCAACGTGCGGCGCGAAAGCATGGACGCCGTGAAGAAAAAACTCAAGAACAAGGAAATATCCGAGGACGAGGAGAAGTCAACCGAGGCGCGTATACAAAAGCTCACCGACGAGTACGTGGTCAAGGTCGACGCCATAGTGGCCAACAAAGAAAAAGAGATAATGGAGGGCTAGGACGTGACGCCCGCGGAAGCGGAACTGTCCGGTCGCCTCGACCCCGCCAAAATGCCCTCGCACGTCGCCATCGTCATGGACGGCAACGGGCGCTGGGCCGGAAAAAGGCTCCTGCCGCGCATCCTGGGCCACCGCGCCGGCGTCAAGGCGGTGGACCGCATCGTGACCCTGGCGTCGGAACTCAAGATAAGGGCGCTGACCCTGTACTCCTTCAGCGCGGAAAACTGGAACAGGCCCGACTCCGAGGTGGAGGCGCTCATGGACATCCTCAAGGAGTACCTCATGAAGGAGCTTATGAAGATGGTGGAAAACAACATAAGGTTCAACACCATCGGCAGAATCGGCGACCTCCCCCGGTCCGCCGTCGAGTGCGTGGAGAAGGTGCGCGAATCAACCAGGCGCAACACCGGCACCATCCTGACCCTCGCGCTTAGCTACAGCGGCAGGAACGAAATTCTCGACGCGGTCCGCTCCCTCGGGTCGGACGTCCAAAAGGGGGCGCTGGACCCGGCCGACATAACCGCGGAACTTCTGGAAAGCAGGCTGGACACCGGCGGATTGCCGGAGCTGGACCTGCTAATCCGCACCAGCGGCGAGCGGAGAATCAGCAACTTTCTGCTCTGGCAGTCGGCCTATGCGGAGTTTTATTTCACCGACGTGCTTTGGCCGGACTTCTCCGGCGTCGATTTCCTAAACGCCATGCTGGACTTTCAAACGAGGGAGCGCAGGTACGGGCTTTCGGGGGAGAAGGTCTCCGGCGGCAAGCCCGGCGTTTTGAAAGGCGGGCCGGTCCCGCGTTAGTGGAACGGCTTGGCCAAGCATGACGAGAATCATTACCGCGGCGGTTCTGGCGCCGGCCTTCGTCCTTTTTGTGTGGTACGCGCCCGCCGACGCGTTCGCCGTGCTCGCCGCCCTCACGGCCGGCCTTTGTTTCGCCGAATACGCCCAAATGGCCGCGAGCAAGGGGATTTCGACGTTCAAGGCCAGGGGGATCGTCTCGGCGGCGCTTTTGCCGGCGGCGTTCCTTAGTTCGACGTCGGCCGTGTTTTTGGTCGCCGCGGCGATCGTGTTCGCGCTTGTCCTGGGCGCGCTGGCCGAGGGGGATTCCGGGGTGGAGGCGCTGGTCTTCTCGGTATTCGGCGTCTTTTTCATCGGGCTCGCCTTTTCAGCCGCCACGCTCATAAGGATTCAGCCGCAGGGCTCCAAACTGTTTCTGCTCGTCTGTTTCGCCACCTGGGGCGCCGACGTCGGCGCGTATTACGGCGGACGGTTGTTTGGGCGGACTCCGCTCGCCCCCAAGATATCCCCCAACAAGACCGTCGAGGGGTTCGGGGTGGGGGTCGCAACCGCCGTCCTTTTCGCCTGGATTTTCGCGGGGTTTTTCTTCTCCTCGGCGGACGCGCTTATCGTCGCAGGGGCAGGCCTGGTCGGCGGGCTTGCGGGACCCGCGGGGGACCTCGCGGAATCCATGCTCAAGCGGTATTTCGGGGTCAAGGACTCCGGAAAGATTCTGCCCGGGCACGGCGGCGTTTTTGACAGGGTGGACGCGCTCATGGCAACCGCCCCCGTTTTTTACCTCTTTCTCGCCTTGGGCGGATATCTGGCGTGAGGCGCAGGATAATCGTCCTCGGCTCCACCGGCTCGATAGGCAAAAACTGCCTCGACGTGGTGAGGGCGAACAAAAATCTGTTCAAGGTGGTGGGGCTTTCCGCGCAGTCGAACGACGGGGAACTGGCGGCGCAGATTGCCGAGTTCAAGCCGGAAAAGGTCGCCCTGTCCAACGAGCCCTCGTGGAGGAGGCTCAGGAGCGCGGCGCCCCGGAGGGTCGGGGTGCTGGCCGGGGATTCCGGGCCGGTCGAACTGGTGGAGACGCTAAAGGCCGACGTGGTCGTCGCCGCCATAACGGGCGGCGCGGGGCTGGCCTCGGTTTTCGCCGCGGTTAAAAAGGGGATAAGGGTCGCGATAGCCAACAAGGAGCCGCTCGTGATGGCGGGCGGGATGATAATGTCCGCCGCGAAAAAACACGGCTCCACAATCGCGCCGATCGACAGCGAACACTCCGCAATTTGGCAATGCCTCCACAAGGAGCGTCCCGACAGGGTGGCCAGGCTCATACTCACCGCGTCCGGCGGCCCCTTTCTGGGCATGACAAAAAGACAGCTCGCCGGGGTGACCCCGGCCCAGGCCCTGAGGCACCCGAGGTGGAAGATGGGAAGGAAGATAACCGTGGACTCCTCCACGATGATGAACAAGGGGCTGGAGGTGATAGAGGCCAGGTGGCTGTTCGACGTTCCCGCGAAAAAAATCGAGGTCGTCGTCCACCCGCAGAGCATCGTCCACTCGATGGTGGAGTTCGTTGACTCCTCCGTGATGGCGCAACTGGGGCTTCCGGACATGAGGGTGCCGATCGCCTACGCGCTTTCGGCCCCGGACAGGTGGCCGTCGAGGCTCCGCCGGTTGTCCGTCGCCGAAATGGGCAGGCTCGATTTCATGCCGCCCGACCTTAAGAGGTTCCCGTGCCTTTCGCTGGCGTACGAGGCGGTCGAGAAGGGGGGGGCCGCCCCCATCCGGCTCAACGCGGCCAACGAGGTGGCGGTCGAGGCGTTCTTGGGCGGCAGGATAGGGTACGCCGACATTCCCAGGGTCATAGCGAAAACGCTTGGGCGAAACGGGCCGTTGAAAATCGGCGGCCTCGAGGGGATAATGGAGGCGGACGCGGCGGCGAGGGAAACCGCGCGCGGGTGCCTTTGAGGCGGCTTGAAATTTCTGATTTGAGATTTGAAGTTTATGATTTATCATTTGGAGTCATGGGAGTGAGGAGGGGTAGTGACCAAGATTGACATCATCAGCAAGATTTCGGAACAGGTCGGGTTGCAAAAACCCGAGTCCGAGACCGCCGTCGAAACAATCATCGCGCTCGTCAAGGAGGCGCTCGGCGGGGGGGATAGCGTCATTCTGAGGCGCTTCGGGTCGTTTCAAGTGCGGCAGAAAAGCCAGAGGATGGGGCGCAACCCGAAGACGGGCAAGGAGGCCAGCATCTCCGCCCGCAAGGTCGTTCGGTTCAAGGCCGGAAAATACTTCAAGTCCGCCGTCAACACCTGAACCGGTCTGCCGTGAATTCGTCGTTCCCGCCCACGTTTTCACGAGGGTGAACCCCGGCGGGAGCCCAAAAGGAAAATACCGGACGCCCGTTTGTACGGTCATGAAAATATTATTGCTCGGATAATCGAGGAGGAGAACAGCTTGAAAAACGCCGTCAGGACCATTCTCAAGGGGCTGGGCGAGGACCCGGACAGGGAGGGGCTCAAGGAGACCCCGTCCAGGGTTGAAAAGTCGCTCAAGTTCCTCACCTCCGGGTATTCCGTCGACGCCGACGCGCTAATCCACGGCGCGCTTTTTGACGAGGCGTACGACGAGATGGTGGTCGTCAGGGACGTCGAATTTTACAGCCTATGCGAGCACCACCTCATTCCGTTTTTCGGCAAATGCCACGTGGCCTACCTGCCGGACGGAAAAATCGTGGGGCTTTCCAAGATTCCGCGCCTTGTGGAGGCGTATTCCCGCAGGCTTCAGGTGCAGGAGCGGCTGACCACGCAGATAGCGGACACCATCTCAAAACACGTCAAGCCAAGGGGGGTCGGCGTGGTGATGGAGGCCAGGCACCTTTGCATGTGCATGCGCGGCGTGCAGAAGGAGAACGTGTACGCGGTGACGTCCTCCATGACCGGGGTCTTCAAGTCGGATTCGAGGACCAGGATGGAGTTTCTCAACCTCATTTCCAAAAGGGACGGCCTGAGGGTTTGATATTCCGAAGCCTGGCCGGCACGCGGGTCTCCGCCGTCGCCTACGGCTCCTGGCAGATAGGGGGGGCGCCGTTCTGGAAAAACAAGGGGGACGACTCGGCGCTCGAGTCCATAGAGGCGGCCTTGGAGGCGGGCATAAACCTTTTCGACACGGCGCCGGTCTACGGCTTCGGCCACAGCGAAACTTTGTTGGGCCGCGCCCTGAGGAAACACCGGGACAAGGTCGTAATCGCCACGAAGTGCGGATTGTTGTGGAACGCCGACGGGAAGATGTATCGTTGCCTCAAGCCGGAATCCATCAGGCGGGAGGCGGAGGCTAGCCTCAAACGGCTGTCGGCGGACTTCATAGACCTATACCAGATACACTGGCCGTCCCCGGACGACCCTGTCGAGCCCGCCATGGAGGCGCTGGCCGGGCTCAAGGAGGCGGGTAAAATCAGGATGATAGGGGTCAGCAATTTTGACCTTCCCCTGCTCAAGCGCGCCATGGGGGTGGTCAGGGTGGACTCGTTGCAACCGAAGTACAACCTCATCGAACGGGACGCGGAGAAGGAGCTCCTGCCTTTTTGCGCCGAAAACAAGATAGGCGTCCTCGCCTACAGCCCCCTTGCCTCCGGGCTACTCACGGGCAAGTACGACAGGACCCACAAGTTCGACGACTGGCGGAGCGGCGCCATGGGCGTGTTCAAAAAGGAGCTGATTGGCGGCGCGTTCGACAAGGTGGAGGAGCTGAAGAGGAAGGCCGCCCAATTGGGCGTTCCTTTGGCGCACATGGCGTTGAGGTGGGTGCTGGCGAACAAGAGCGTGACGGCCGCCATAGTCGGAGTGAAGGAAGCCGCGCAGTTGAGAGAAATCGTCAAGTGCGTCGCCCGCCCGATGACCGACGAGGAATTGGCGCTTATCTGACGTTTTTCGCCGGAGGGGGCGGGCCCGCCGCCGTGTTATCCGACTAGGCGCCGGATGACGTTGTTTAGCATTTCCAACTCTATCGGCTTTTGCAGGTATTCAAACGCGCCGAACTTTTGCACGGCGTTGATGTAGCCGTCCATTTTAGGATGCCCGGTGACCACTATGAACGGCACGTCGTTTCCATTCTCCCTTATTGTTTTCAGAAGGGTGATGCCGTCCATCTCCGCCATGCTCACGTCGCTGATGACGAGGTCGAAACTTTCAGAGTCGAGCATCCGGAGGGCGTCGACGCCGTCCGACGCCGACTTTACCTGGAAGCCGTTGTTGGAAAGAAACCTCGTCAAAATGGACAGCGTGAGTTCGTCGTCGTCAACGAGCAACACCGTATGCATCAAAATCCCCGCAAACGCGCCGTTTTAAAAAAACCGCCACCTCGTTTCCGCCGGTAAGGCGGAAATTGCGGGGCGGCGATTGTGCCGCCCCGCCGTAAAAATCGCAAAAGCCGTCAGATGTCGTAGTATAGCGCGAACTCGACGGGGCTTGGCGCCTTGCGGACAAGGTCCAGCTCCTTCTCGCGCTTGTACTCAAGCCAGGTTTCGATGACGTCCTCGGTGAACACGTCCCCCTTGAGCAGGAATTCATGATCCGCCTCGAGGGCGGCGAGCGCCTCCTCAAGCGAGCCGGGCAGGGCCGGAATCTCCGAGAGTTCCTCGGGCGAGAGGCCGTAGATGTCCTTGTCCAGCGGGTTGCCGGGGTTGATTTTGTTCTGAATCCCGTCGAGTCCGGCCATGAGCATGGCGGCGAATGCCAGGTACCCGTTGCAGGACGGGTCGGGGAACCTCACCTCGATCCGTTTTAGTTTCGGGCTTGCGGAGTACATCGGGATGCGGATGGAGGCCGAGCGGTTCCTGCTGGAGTACGCCAGGTTGACCGGCGCCTCGAACCCCGGCACGAGCCGTTTGTACGAGTTGGTGGTGGGCGCGACGATTGCGGCGAGCGCCTTGGCGTGCTTCAGGATGCCGCCTATATAATGGAGCGCGGTTTCGCTCATTCCGCCGTAGCCGTTTCCTGCGAACAGCGGCTTGCCGTCCTTCCAGATGCTCTGGTGGACGTGCATTCCCGAGCCGTTGTCCCCCTGTATCGGCTTCGGCATGAAGGTGGCCGTCTTTCCCTTCCTGAAGGCGACGTTCTTGATGATGTATTTGAACAGCATCAGCTTGTCCGCCATCTCCACCAGCGGGGCGAACCGCATGTCGATTTCCGCCTGTCCGGCGGTCGCGACCTCGTGGTGCTGCGTCTCGACCTGTATGCCGCACTGTTCCATGACCTGCACCATCTCGGAGCGAATGTTGGCGGAGGCGTCGGTCGGCGGCACCGGGAAGTAGCCCTCCTTGTACCTGGGCTTGTAGCCTAGGTTCGGTTTTTCGTCCCGGCCGGTGTTCCACTGCGCCTCGACGGAGTCCACGAAGTAGAAGGAGTGTCCCTGCGCCGTGCTGTAGCGGACGTCGTCGAATATGAAGAACTCCGCCTCGGGTCCCATGTAGCAGACGTCGCCTATGCCGGTGGCCTTGAGGTACGCCTCGGCCTTTTGGGCGATGTAGCGGGGATCCCTGCTGTATCCCTCGCGCGTGATCGGGTCCTGGATGTTGCACACGATGCTGACGGTCTTCCGCTCGTAAAACGGGTCGACAATCATGGTCGAAGGGTCCGGCATCAGCAACATGTCGGACGCGTGAATCGGCTGCCATCCGCGGATGGAGGAGCCGTCGAACCCCTGTCCCTCCGCGAACATTTTCTCGTCGACTTCCGAGGCCGGCTTGCCAGTGTGCTGCCAGATTCCTGGGAAATCCATGAACTTCAGGTCAACCATTTCGACGTTATTGTCCTTTATGAATTTAACAACGTCTTTAGCGGTCAGTTTCATTAATGCCATACCTCCCAAAATTAAAGTTAAAAGTTCCCATAATTTGTCCCCTGTTCCTTTGTCAGCCCGTCAAAAAAACCTATATCGCCTCGCGTCCGCGCTCCTTCGTCCGGATTCTGACGGTCTCCTCGACCGGGAGCACGAAAATCTTGCCGTCCCCTATCTGGCCGGTGTGCGCGGCGGAGGTTATCGCCTCGATGACCTTTTCGACCATGTCCTCGGGCACGACTATCTCGAGCTTCAACTTCGGCAGGAAGTCAATCGTGTATTCCGCGCCCCGATAGACCTCGGTGTGCCCCTTCTGCCTGCCGAACCCCTTCACCTCCGTCACGGTCATCCCGTGGACGTTGATTGCGATGAGCTTCTCCTTAACGTCGGAGAGCTTGAACGGTTTTATGACGGCCTCGATCTTCTTCATCTTATTTGCAACCTCAAATCCCCCCTGGCAACAAGCAACAATTTACCCGGAAACGACCCGTAATATCGTCGTATAGGATAAGGCAAATCGCCGCTCATATACAACCCAATAAAACGCCGCCCCGTTTAAAATTATCGCCCAAGGCCCGGGGGAAACCGCCCCCGCGCCCGCACTCCCTTCCGTGGGCCGCGCGGACGCGTTTCGCATGATGTTCGAGGCTTCCATCTACATCATGTACCCGCTCTCGCCGTGTTGGGTGAGGTCGAGGCCCATTTCCTCCTCGTCCCTCGTCACCCTAAGCCCCATCGTGGCGTCGAGCACTTTTAACAGGACGAGCGTCACGGCGAAGGAATATATCCACGAGGCCGCTACGGCCACGAACTGCGTCGTAACCTGGCCCGGCGCCCCCTCGAAAAGCCCCGCGGTGCCGCCGATGGCCTTCACCGCGAACACGCCGGCCAGCAGGGCGCCCAGCGTGCCGCCAACGCCGTGCACGCCGAACGTGTCCAGCGAGTCGTCGTATCCGAACCTTCCCTTCATCACGACCGCGTAATAACAGGCCGCGCCCGCGACGGCACCGATGACCAGCGAGCCGCCGACGCCGACGAAACCGGAGCCGGGGGTTATGCAGACAAGGCCCGCCACCGCGCCGGAAACCGCGCCTAGAATCGTCGGCTTTCCCCTGTGGTGCCACTCGGCGAACAGCCAGGAAAGCGAGGCGGCGGCGGTGGCTATGTGCGTGGCGACAAACGCCGCGGTCGCGCGTCCGCCCCCGGCGGAGAGGGCGGAGCCGGCGTTAAACCCGAACCAGCCCACCCAAAGCAAGGATGCCCCGATGAGGGTCATGGTCAGGTTGTGCGGCATCATCTGCTCCTGCGGATACCCCTTCCTTTTGCCCAGCCACAGGGCGCAAGCCAGCGCCGAGACGCCGGAGCTTATGTGGACGACGGTGCCGCCCGCGAAGTCAATGGCGCCCATTGCGTTTATCCATCCCTTGTGATCCCCGGTCGCGCCCCAAACCCAATGCGCAATCGGATCGTAAACGATGGTCGCCCACAGCGTGATGAAGACGAGGTACGTGCTGAACTTGAACCTTTCGGCAAACGCTCCCGTTATTAATGCGGGGGTTATGATGGCGAACATCATCTGATATATCATGAACGACTGGTGCGGTATCGTCGCGGAGTAATCGGGGTTCGGGACCTCGAAGGACACGCCGTGGAGCATGAACCAGGAAAGGTCGCCGATTATTCCCTTCACGTCCGGCCCGAACGAGAGCGAGTAGCCTATGACCACCCACTGGACGGTTATCACCCCGACCGCTATGAAGCTTTGCATGAGGGTGGCCAGGACGTTTTTTCTGCGGACGAGGCCCCCGTAAAAAAGCGCCAGTCCCGGCACCGTCATCATGAGGACGAGCGCGCTGGAGGTGAGCATCCAGGCGTTGTCGCCGCTGTTCACGTCCTTGGCGGACGGGGCGGCGGGGGCGGCGGGCGCGGCGGCCGGTTGTGCGGGGGTCGGCGCCGCGGCGGGGGCGGCCGAAGCCGGGGCCCCGCCCGCGGGCGGGGCGGGGGGCGGCGCGTCGGCGAACGAGGCCGTCGCCAGCAGTCCGATCATTGAAAACAGCAAAAACAATTTTTTCATTTTCATACCTCCTTTAGACGGCCTCTTTGCCGCGCTCTTTGGTGCGGATTCTGATTGTCTCCTCGACGGGCGCGATGAATATCTTGCCGTCGCCTATCTGCCCCGTGTGGGCCGCTGAGATTATCGCCTCGACCATCTGTTCCACCTGTTCCTCGGGGACGACGATTTCGAGCTTGGTTTTCGGGACGAAGTCAATCGTGTATTCCGTGCCGCGATAAAGCTCGGTGTGCCCCTTCTGCCTGCCGAACCCCTTGACCTCGGTGACGGTCATCCCGTGCGCCCCGAGGCCCATGAGCCTCTCCTTGACGTCGGTGAGCTTGAACGGTTTGATTATTGCCGTTATTTTTTTCATTTTTCCTCCGGTTAAAATGTGAAGACCGCGCCGAACGTCACCGTGGTCTGCGACTTCGAGGTGGAGCCGTCGGACACGGTGAAGACCTGTTGGTCCGACGAATCCTGGCGGACGTCCAGCCGCAGGAGGGCGGAGTCGACCGCCTTCTCGAGGGTTATCGTCCCCTCGTTTAGGGTCTGCTTGATTCCCGTCGCGAAGCCGTCCGCGTCGTTGAAGCTTTCATACCTGAGCGCGATTGCGGAAAGGAACGGCGTCGAAAGGGCGTATCTGGCGTAACCCGCGACGCCCGTCCAGGTCGCCGTGCCGCCCGTCGCCGAGCCGTTGCTCTGCGAGCCGCTGTCGTAATTGACCCTGAACGAAAGGGAGGCGGTCGCGTCGAACGTAACCACCGCGTCAAACAACGACCTCGACCCGATGTTTGGCAGGGGTCCGGCGGCGTTTGCGGCGGCCGACTCCGAGTCGGCCATGTAGTTGAGCACTATCGGTAGGGACTTTATCGGGGTGATTCCGATTTGTCCCCCGACCCCCTTTCCGCTGGTGTGGTTGACCACGTTGTTGTGGCCGTTTACGACGTGGAGTTGCGCGTAAAACATGTCGTTGGGCGTGTAGGTCAGCCTTGCGCCGGTGTGGGTGAACGGTATGGCGTAGCTAAACAGAATCGAGCGGGTGTAGTTCCAGTTTGCGTTGGACTCTATCACCTCCGCCCCGAAGAGCGTGGCGTACTTGCCCACGTCCAGTTGCAGGTAGGGGGCCAGCAGTAGGCTTCCGTACGCCTGCCTGAGCACGCCCAGGAAGGGGGATTTGTCGGAGACGGCGTCGACTATCTGGGCCGCGGTCCCCTCCATAAGGCCGACATAAAAACCGGCCGGGTGTTCCGTGGTCGGCTTTTTCTCAAAATTCAGCTCGAAGAGCGCCACGGAAAATTCGTTGGAGTCGCCCGCGAAACCCAGATATTGGTTGTCCCCCGTGCCGCGAAAGCCGTTGCCGTTGTACGAGTAGTAGGCGTCCACCATTCCGCCCACCGCTACCGTCTCGTACCATTTCGGGCTGGGAGCCGGGTCCGCGGCAGGCGCGGCCGGGGTGGCGGCGGCGGGCGCGGGCGCGTCCTCCGCGACGGCGATTTGAGCCAACCCAAGGACGAAAATAAAAACGAGAACCGATTGCCTGGCGATTTTGAACATTTACCCCTGTCCTACAAAAAAGGTTAATTATTTAATGTTCCCCTTACAAATCCTGCCCTTCCTATTCCAAGAACGGCGCCAAAGGGGAGGGCGTTGTAAATAAAGGTCATAGCTCCAAAACTTGAATAAAGGCCGCCCGTTGAAAAGGCGTCGAATATTATTTATGCCTAAAAAATAGGCGCATTAAAGAACGACGGGCGTGCGCCGAAAAATTTGGGCGGGACGGTCACAACTTGAGGTAGACGTCGCCGTCTTTAAGAAAAACCTCGAAGGTTTTGACTTTTTCCGCCTCGTTGGCCACGGAGCCGGTTTTCAGGTCTATCTTCCTTGAATGGACGGGACAGATCACCTCCGCGCCCAACACCAGGCCGTCGGACAAGGGGCCGCCCTTGTGCGGACAGCGGTTTGAAACCGCCCTGAACTCGTCTCCCAGGTTGAAGATTCCGATTTCCTCCCCGCGCACAGTGCATTTTCGCCCCTCTCCCGCGGGAAACTGCCGGTAATCACCGATCTTTATAGGCTCATTCATTTATCACCGCCAACTCCTCGAACCGCGCCTTGCGCTCGCGCCCCTCTATTTCCGCCTTCCACGGCTCGGCCACGGCCGTTTTGGCCAGATTAAAACGTTCGAGGAGCGCCGCCGGTCGCGGTGATTCCGGGTCGAGGAGTTCCCTTTTAATTTTCTCCATTCCCAATCGAACGACGAAATCATAGGTTCTCTCCATATAATTTCCCTCCTCGCGGTAATATTGGAGGAAAAGGGTGGCGACCCGCAGGGCCTCCTCGTCCGTGTTCGCCGTCGCAAGCAGGTCCCCTTTTCGAACGGTCATGCCGGCGGCCCCCCCCACGTATATTTCCCATCCCGTCTGTATGGCGACCAGGCCGATGTCCTTGACGTATGATTCGGCGCAGTTTCTAGGGCAACCGGAAACGGCCATTTTCACCTTGTGCGGGGCGTGCAACCCCTCGAACAATTTCTCCATTTTTATTCCAAGGGACGTGGAATCCTGAACGCCAAACCGGCAGTATTCGGAACCGACGCAGGTTTTGACTGTCCTGGTCGCCTTTGCGTATGCGTGGCCCGACGGCATCCCCAAATCCGCCCATATTGACGGGAGCGCCTCCTTTTTAACCCCCAGCAGGTCTATACGCTGGCCTCCGGTGATTTTCACCATCGGCACCTTGTATTTTTCGGCCGCGTCGGCAATCCTCCTCAACTCGGCGGGGGAGGTGACGCCGCCGTATATTCGCGGGACGACGGAAAAAGTCCCGTCCTTTTGGATGTTCGCGTGGACCCGGTCGTTTATGAACCTCGCGCTTCTCTCCTCGCGGTGGTTTCCCGCCCATATTTCCGACAACAGGTAGCTTAACCCCGGCTTGCAATAGGCGCATCCAACGCCGTTGCCGAGCTTGTTTAACACGTCGGAGACCGCCCTTAGTCCCGTGGAGCGGATTTTGGCCGCAAGCTCCTTTTGTGAGATGGAGAAACATCGGCAGAAAGTCTTTGGTTTTTCCGCGACCGGCACGAACTCGCCGCCCAACACCTCCTGAAGCACCTGGTCCACAAGCGGGCCGCAACTTTTGCAGGACGTGCAGGCCCTCGTCTTTTCGCCGATCTCCTCCCGCGAGGTCAGCTCGTATTTTTGGATGGCCTCCACGATCGTCTTTTTCGTGACCCCCATGCATCCGCAGACGACGTCCTCGTCACTTAGTACCACGCGGCCATCTCCCTTGCCACCCGTCGCGCCGGTCAGCAAGGTTTTTCGGAAGAGCGTGACGTCGGCCTGATTTTTGACCAATTGCAACAACCTGTGGTGGTCCCCCGTGTCCCCCATTAAAACCGCGCCCACAACGCGGTTCCCCTGAAGCACCACTTTTTTGTACTGGGACAAACCCCTGTCGGAGTACGTTAGGGACTCGCTTCCCGGACTCGTCCCCGAGAAGTCGCCGATTGAGACAAGCTCAATTCCCGCCACCTTCAACGCCGTGGCCTCGACCGTTCCCTCGTATTTAACCCCTTTTTTGCCCGACACGGAGGCGGCGACGACCCTGGCCTGTTCCCTAATCGGGGCGACGATGCCGTAGGTCCTCCCCCTGTGTTCGACGCACTCCCCCAGCGCGAAGACGTCCGGGTCGCTTGTTTCCATGAAATCGTTGACGACGATTCCGCGCCTCGTTTGAAGTCCCGCCCGCGCGGCCAGTTCGACGTTAGGGACGATGCCGGTGGAAACGACGACCATGTCGGCCTCGTACGCCCTTCCGTTTGAAAAGGCGATTCCCTCGACGGAGTCCCTTCCGATGAATTCGACGGCGGAATGGTTTAGGCTCACGCCGATGCCCTTGCGCTCCAACTCCTTTTTTAGGATAGTCCCCGCCTCGTCGTCCAATTGCTGGCCCATCAGCCGGTCGCCGTGGTGATAGACGGTGGCGTGCAGGCCCCTGTGCGCCAGCGCCACTCCGGCCTCCAAGCCGAGCAGGCCGCCCCCGATTATCGCGACGGTGTGGCGCCCCTTGGAAAACGAAATTATCGCCTCGGCATCCTTGATGTTTCTAAAAGTAAAAATCCCCTTCTTCTCGATTCCGGGTATCTCGGGGACGATAGGATTGCTCCCGGTGGCAATCACCAGCTTGTCGTAGGGGACCCGCTTCCCCTCGCCGTCGAAGGCCGCCTTTTTAAGCGGGTCCACGGAAGTGATTTTATTGTTCACGCACAGGCGGACGTTGTTTTCAAAATACCATTCCCCGTTTTTCAACAGCGTGTCGCGAAGCTCCCGGGCGCCGGAAAGAATGTCCGACAAAAGGATTCGGTTGTAGCCGACGTACGCCTCGGCCCCGTAAACGACGATCTCAAACCGTTCCTTAAGGGCGAGAACGTTCTCGATCACCGCCGTTCCGGCGATGCCGTTGCCGACGACGACCAGGCGCCTGAGTTTTTCCCCCGAGGCGGTCATTCGCCGACCCCCGCCTTCCCGCCGGTCCATGATTCCTCCGCGGCCGGGGCTTTCTCCTTCGCCCTTTTGCGGTGCGTGGCGTAAAGGAAAAGCCCGGTAAAGACCGTTCCCCCGACGACGTTTCCCAGCGTGACCGGGATTTGGTTCCACAGCCACCAGTCCGAAACCGAGACGCGGGCGCCCAGCAGGACGCCCGCCGGGATGAGGAACATGTTCACGACCGAGTGCTCGTACCCCTGGGCGAAGAAAATTAGGATTGGAAGCCACATCACGACGACTTTTCCCGTCGTCGAGGCGGAGGCGAACGGCAAAACCACCCCCAACGTCACCATCCAGTTGCACAGTAGCGCGCTCACAAACGCCGTCATTAACCCGTCCGACCCCAGCTTTGCATAGCCGATCGTCTTTGCCTCCGCCGCCGCCGCGATCTTTTGGATTACGGGGGCGTCGCCCGCGTTCCCCATTTTCGTGACGACCGCGTAAAACAATATCGCGTAAAAGAGGGCGCCCATGAGGTTTCCGATAAAGGCGAAAATCCAGTTAAACGCCAGCCGGCCGATCGTCGCCTTTTTTTCCAAAACGGCGAGGGGCAAAAGCGCGAAGTTTCCCGTCACCAGTTCCAAACCCAACAAGACGATGATGACGAATCCCACCGGAAAAACCAGCGCCCCGGCGATTCCGACGCCCGTTTGAACCGCGGCGGTGAGTGCGAGGCTGGTCGCAAACCCAAGCAGGGCGCCGGACAAAAACCCCCTAATCAGAACATCCTTGGCCGAAAGGCCCGACTTGTGGGCCCCGGCCCGGACCATGCTTTCCAACACGGCCTCCGGTTTTATGTACGACATTTTTGTCCTTTCCAAACGATGCAAATTTCGATTAAGACATTCTTCAGACAAGGGAGTAAGTACAAAAACGGCGCCAAAGCCGAACGACTTGTAATTTAAGGTCCTTAGTTTTTCGTCGCGTTTGCCACCGCCTTTTGAGGAGGAATAAGCCCTTTAATATGCCTAATAAACAGGCATCAAGTTTAACGGAGAATTAACGCGGGCCGTCCCGTCTGTTGATGCGGCCTTTTGACGACGCCCAAGCCGGTTTAGCCGCAGATTGACAGGTTCGGAAAATGGGGGCAATATGAAAGTGGGTTTAAAAGCGAAAAAAGCGCTAGGAAGTCTCATCAACTTTTTTTAAAAGGAGTGGGTAGCCATGTCAACACCGATTTCCGCATTAGTTTCAATCGCCGCCGCGTTGTCCATCATGTTCGCGCAGACCGCCGTCGCCGCCGACGCGGCCAAGGCCGCGACCTCCGCCGCCGACAAGAAATTGATCGCGAGCGCGATGAAGGCCGCGCCGAAAAAAGTGAGCGCGAACGCCACGATCGTCGCGATGGAAGCGGACGGCAAGATGCGCACGTTGCGCGAAGGCACGAACGGATTCACCTGCGTGCCGGACAATCCGGGGACTCCCGGCCCCGACCCCTTTTGCGCGGACAAGGCGGCTTGGGAGTGGGCGGGCGCGTGGATGGGTCATAAAAACCCGGCGCCCGGCAAAGTCGGCTTCATGTACATGCTCGCCGGTGGAACCGACGCAAGCAACACCGACCCATTTGCGACGAAGCCCACCGCCGATAATCACTGGATAAAGACCGGGCCGCACGTCATGGTCGTGGGCGCCGACGCCAGCTTTTATGACTTGTATCCGAAGGGCGCGGACCCCGACACGTCGGTCCCCTATGTGATGTTTGGCGGGACCCCGTACCAGCACGTGATGTTCCCGGTCAAGTGAGGTAGGGCGGCAAAAAACGGAGTCGGTTCTTGAAATGTGAATTTACCGCATAGTTTTCTAACAATTCACATTTCAAGACCCGACCCCGAAATTTGCCCCGGAAGGGCTGGAATGACCGATTAACACGACTGAATTCCCATGCCTCCACACCCTGCCCGCCAAAGCTTGTCCCGGCGAAAGCGGGTGTCATCCCGTCCGCAACTTGGCGGCCTCGGGGAATCCAGCTCCTTGCTTTCCGATGAATTCCGGTCTCCCTGTTCGCCAAGCCCTGGCCGCCAAGCCCTGGCCGCCAAGATGCGGCTAGGACGAGAAGCGAAAGCGGAGACGAATGCTGATGCGGCTAGGACGAGAAGCGAAAGCGGAGACGAATGCTGATACGGCCAGGACGTGAAGCGAGAGCGGAGACGACTGCGGCCGTGTCAAGCCCGGAATGAAAAGATTGAAGACATATTTTTAAACTGAGGCGCCATCCCCGCGCGTTGCATCATGGGAAAAGGTAACCGAAGGAGGCCAAGTTTTTTTCATCGTAGCCTCACAACTCAGGTAACCGTAAGTCATTAAAGAACCTCCTGAGTTTTTTCTCAACCTCTTTTTTCAAATGGAACGGGTTCAATG
>JACQBU010000083.1 GCA_016194375.1 Nitrospinota bacterium | reverse complement strand
GTCTTTTTCGACACGGACCCGGACACCTTCCCGCCGGCGCGCGTGATTAGCTCCTTCGCGTCGTTGCGAGAGACTCCCTCCAGCGTTCCGGTTATCACGAACGTCTTGCCGTTCAAAGCCTGGTTGTCCGGCCGCCCCTCGACGCTCATGGTGCTTACGCCCAGCGACTTCAGTTTTTCCACGAGTTTCATGTTTTCGGAGTCCTTAAAAAATTCCACGACGCTCCGGGCGATTTTTGGCCCTATCTCGAATATGGAGGATAGATCGTTCTCCCCCGCCTTTATAACGTCCTCAATCGAGGCGAAACGCCTCGACAGGACAAGCGCGGCCCGCTCCCCAACGTGGCGTATTCCAAGCCCCACTAACAGTCTTTGCAGTCCGCGCCCCTTCGCCGCCTCCACCGCCGCCCTAATGTTGTCGGCGGATTTCTCCCCCATTTTGTCTAGCTCCGCCACCCGCGCGTAGTCCAGCCTGAATATATCCGCCACGTCCCGCAAAAGCCCCTTCTCCATCATCTGTTCCACCGTGGATGGCCCCAGCCCCTCCACGTCCATTGCGTTCCTCGAGACGAAATGAAGAATGGCCTCCACCTTTTGGGCGGGACAGGCGCGGTTGACGCACCTCCAGGCGGCCTCCCCCGCGATGCGGTGGGCCGGTTGGCCGCACGACGGGCATTTTCGCGGCATCGAGAACGGCTTTGACGCGGCAGCCCGCTTTTGTAGGACGACTGAGACGACCTGGGGAATTATTTCCCCAGCCTTTTCGATGATCACCGTGTCCCCAACCCTCACGTCCTTGCTCCTTACCCCGTCCTCGTTGTGCAACGTGGCGTGCGACACGGTGCTCCCCGAAAGAAAAACGGGCTTGAGCACCGCGACTGGCGTGAGCGTGCCCATCCTGCCGACGCCCACCACAATATCCTCAACGACGGTTTGAGCCCGCTCGGCGGCATACTTGTACGCGATCGCCCACCGGGGAAATTTCGACGTGCTTCCAAGCTCCCGCTGGTCCGCGAAGGAGTTGACCTTCACCACCATTCCGTCTGTGTCGTAACCGAGCGCGTGTCGGGTTTTCTCAAAGGCCCCTATCTCCTCCAAAACAGCTCCTATGTCCGAATGCTTTTTGTAGCGCTCCGCCACCGGGAACCCCAGCTCGGAGAGGCCGTGCAACAATCCAAACTGCGTGTTGACGTCCCGATCGCCGACCATTTCGTCGCCATCCCCAAAGACGTAAAGGGAATAGCAGAAGAAGTGAAGCTTGCGCCCCCTCGTCACCCCGGCGTCCAAAAGCCTCACGCTTCCGGCGGCGGCGTTGCGAGGGTTGGCGAACTCGGGCTCCCCCCTTTTCGATCGTTGGGCGTTGAGCTCGTCAAAATCCTCCCGGCGCATGAAAATCTCCCCGCGCACCTCCGCCCTTTTCCAGCCCTGTTTGAATTTTATCCCGCGCGGAATGGAAGGGATTGTCAGAAGGTTCTCCGTGACGTCTTCCCCCGTCTTTCCATCCCCTCGTGTGATTCCGTGCTTCAGGACTCCGCCGTGGTAGACGAGGTTGATCCCCAACCCGTCTATTTTTGGCTCGGTGAGATATTCGACGTTAGTTCTTCCAAGTCCCTTTTTTACGCGCCCGTCGAATTTTAAAAGTTCCTCCGTGCTGTAAGAGTTGTCCAGCGAGAGCATCGGCGGATTGTGTTTGCGCGGGGCAAATTTTGGGGAAACGCCCCCCCCGACCCTTTGGGAGGGGGAATCGGGGGTTAGGAGCTCCGGGTGTTTTTCCTCTAGCTCGCGGAGTTCCCCCATGAGGGCGTCAAACTGCTCATCGGGAATTTCCGGTTTGTCCAATAGGTAATAGGCCCTTTCGTGGCGCCTTATTTTTGACTTGAGCTCCTCAACGCGCTTTCGCGGGTTCAACTTAGGATTCCGGGCGAATAAACCTTATAAAAGGAAGTATCTTCCTGACCTCCTCGGACGAGAGGCTAAGGCCCCTTGAGTAAAGGTCCAAGGTCTGCTCGTCCATGGCCTGATAATGCCCGTTCCAGCAATGATACGTCAGGAGGGGGGTTCCGAGGCTGTCTATGAGCCTGTTGAACCAGATAGGTCCGCCGCAAACGGAGCAATGTCCGAAAATCTTTGAGTAGTCCCGAGCGCGGTGGGTATGTGGGTCTATGCCGTTTTTATGCTTTTCCATTTTATTACCGTCTTTGTGAAACATTGTTGCGGCCCATTATAACAGGGCACAGGACGGATTTCCGGCAAAAAAGTTTTTTCCCAGGCGGGAGGTTTTCCGCTTTTTTGACTGTAAAATGGGTTTAAAATCGTTGTTCGATCGGCATGATGCCGTGGATTTTTTAACATGAAGAGGGGTGACATAATGAGTCCTTATGACGTCGTGATTATTGGCGGCGGCCCCGGCGGGCTGTCCGCGGCGATTTACGCCGCAAGGGCGAAGATGAACGTTCTTTTGGTGGAAAAAGCGGGCCTTGGCGGACAAATCGCCATAACCGACGTCATAGAAAACTATCTCGGGTTCCCTTCAGTTTCCGGCGCGGAGCTTGTCTCGCATTTTGAGGAACACGTTAAGTCAATCGGCGTGCCGACAAGATACGCGTACGTCGAAAAGATAAGTAAGGAGCGCGGACTGTTTCTCGTGAGCCTCGGCGAAGAAAAGATATCCGCAAAGTCCGTCATAGTCGCATCCGGGGCCGAACCGTCAAGACTGGGGATACCGGGCGAGGCGGAGTTCATCGGCAGGGGCGTCTCCACCTGCGCAACCTGCGACGGCCCGTTTTACCGGGGGCGCGACGTCGTCATAGTAGGCGGCGGGGACACCGCCGTGAAGGAGGCCATTTACCTTAGCAGGCTCGTCTCCAAGATATACCTTGTGCACAGGCGCGACGCCCTGCGCGCCGAAAAAATATTGCAGGAGCGCGTCCTTGCGAGGCCGAACATCGAATTCTTGTGGCGTCACAAGGCCGTGGAGGTCAAGGGGGACGCTACCGGAGTGACCGGCGTGGAGGTGGAAGGCGTGGACACCGGGAAAAAAAGGTCGTTGTCGGTGCACGGAATCTTTATCTTCGTCGGAATAGTTCCAAACACCGGTTTTGTGGACTGCGAAAAGGATTCGGGCGGATTCATCTCCACGGACGAAAACATGGAGTCGTCCGTCCCCGGCCTTTTTGCCGTCGGGGACTGCCGGGACACGCCGTTGAGGCAGGTCGCCGTTTCAGTCGGAGAAGGGGCAATAGCGGCGGTAAGGGCGGGCGAGCACGTCGCCGAACTCGAGGGAAAACTTTACTCGGGAAAGTCCGCATCCAATTAGCGGAGGTCCGTTCCGGTCAACCCTCGGTTTTAATGAAACGCGCCGCGTCCTTCAGCTGTCCGCCGTTTCCGACAAGATAAATGACGTCCATCGCGGCAAGCTTGAAGTCCGGCGGGGGGTTGGCGAACAGCTCCGACCGCCTTTGCACGGCTAAAATGGTGGCTCCCGTCCGGGCCCTAAGCTGCAGGTCAACTATGGTCCTTCCGACGGCCATTCCGTCCTTTGCGACCTCGACGGTCTGCGTTCCCAACTTGTGCGCCAATGTGGCTAGCAAAGGCGACTCCCCCTTGCCGATGGGCATGCCGCGAAGCATGCCGTACTTCGAACCTCGAGCGGCGTTGACCTCGTCCATTATCACGTTGTACGGGATGTCGTAAGTCCGCAGGACGTGGGCGAATATTTCTATGCTGGTCTCGAACTCCTCCGGAACGACCTCGTTGGCTCCGAGCGAAACCAGCGGCTCTATCTCCTTGACGTACCTTGTCCGCACTATTATATGCAGGTTCGGATTCATGCCCCGCGCCAGGGAAACGATCCGTCTTTCGGCGGACGCGTCCGAAGTGGCCACCGCCAGCACGCGAGCCTTTTCGATGGAGACGTGGGAAAGGACGTGTTCCCTCGTGGCGTCGCCATAATGTATAGGCTCGCCATGTTTAGCCCCCTCGCGCACCACCGCGGGATTCATCTCCAAGATATTGTAGGGTATTCCGGTCGCTCGAAGGGCCTTGGACAGGTTCCTGCCGTTTAGCCCGAACCCGGCTATTATTACGTGGTCCATTATCGGGGGGTACGTCCCTCCCGCCTCAAGCGTGCGTTCCTTTCTTGCTCGCGGAAAATACCTTAAGACCTCGTTGGCGACCATTGGCGCGCCGGCCATCATGAAGGGTGTCACCGCCATCGTGATGACCGCCGAGGCCAGGAAAAGTTGATAAAGCCCGCCCAAGTCCATGCCGGACTTAAGGCTCACGCCGGCGAGCACGAACGAGAACTCCCCTATTTGCGATATGGAAATCCCCGTGATTACGGCGAGCCGCGCCGGATATTTGAGAAACAACGAGGGGATGGCCCCGATTGTCGCCTTTATCAGGATGATGCCGGCCGTTGCGGCCATCACCATCGGAAAATTCTTCATGACGTAATGAAGGTCCAGCAACATCCCGATGGAAACGAAGAACAGCGAGTTAAAAATGTCCCTAAACGGAAGTATCTCAGCCACGATCTGGTTGCTGTACTCGGAGTCGGAAATCATCATGCCGGCAAGGAACGCCCCCAGTGCGAGCGAAAGGCCCGCCTCGAACGTGAGGAACGCGGTGCCGAGGCCCATTAGGAGGATGACCATTATGAAAAGCTCGCGATTACGTGTGTTGACGACGTGGTACAGGACGTGCGGCACCAGGTATTCCGTCGCGGCGACGACGATGACCAAAAGGATAACCGTCTTCACGACGAGAAACATGACGCCGTTGGCCGATATCTCCTGACCGGCCAGAACCGGGGTGAAAAGCATCATCGGCACGGCGCACATGTCCTGGAAAATGAGGAGTCCCAGAATGGTCTGGCCGTGGAAGGCGTTTATTTCCGCCTTGTTCGCAAGCTCCCTAAGGACCACCGCCGTGCTTGACAGCGCAACGAGAAAGCCGATAAACACGGAGACCCCGGCCCTCCCCGTGAACAACCAGGCCGCGAGGCCCGCGACGGCCACGGTGAGCGACACTTGTATCGCCCCCCCCTTGAGGACTACGTTACGCATCTTGAATATCTTCGCAAGCGAGAATTCAAGGCCGACCGAAAAAAGCAACAGCACGACGCCAATCTGGGCCAACTGCTCCACGGTCTGCTTGTCCCGGATGAGCGACATCCCGTGAGGGCCTAGCGCAACGCCGGACACGAGGAACCCGACCATCGCGGGCATCCTCACCCTGTCAAAGACGTAAACCACGACGGCCGACCAGGAAAGGATTATTATCAAATCGCCGAGAAAACCCACCTGCTCCATCAGGCCGGCCTCCCTGCGGCGGGCGCAACCTTGAAATCAAGCGTCCGCAGTCCGGATTCCCTAAGCGCGGAAATTATCAGATCCTTCCTCGACGGTTCGCACCAAACTATGAAACACCCCCCGCCCCCCGCCCCGCACACCTTGGGATGCCCGCCGTTCCTCACGGCGACGGCAAACGCCGTTTTTAGCCTGGGGGTTATCACCCCCCGCCCCAAAAGCCCCCTCTGCGCGCTCTCGACGTCAATAAGCCGGCCTACGCGCGAATATCTTCCGTTGGCGAGCGCCAAAAGGATGTCAAGCGAATTGGCGGCAATCTTTTCGAACGCGCGGACGGTTTTCACGTCCTTCTCAACCGCCTTTTTAAGCATCTGCCAGTTCGGCGCGCCAGACACGCGCGACACGCCGGAATATGCAAGTACGACCCGGCTCTTCAACTCCTTCGGGTCCACCTTCAACCGGCGGTATTCGCTCCCCTCCTTCGCGTGGATAAGGGCGTTCACGCCACCGTTCAACGCCGCCACGTAGTCCTGTACTCCGGTGGGGATGCCTAGGTGCCGCGCCTCTATGTTTTTGGCCGCCTCCAAAATATCGCCGTCCGACGTTCCGCGTCCTCTTATCTCGTCAAGAATCCTAAGAAAGGCTATCAGCATGGAGGACGAGCCGCCGAGCCCGGAGCCTGGCGGAACCGACGACGTTGCGGAGAATTCCCAGCCGTTCACGGGCGCGAAGTCCAGTGCGCGGTCAAAAAGCGATTTTCTATTCTCGGCGGTTTTGGGGGAGTATTTGACGATCTTCCCGGTGTTGGCGTTTTTTATCGCGACGCCCCGCCACTTCGTTTGGCGCGCCTCGATTGAGGCGTGCAGGTCGATTGCGGCGTTTATTGACGCGGAGGGCGCGAACAGAACCGAAAGCGGCCAGATGTCCAGCGTCCCCCCGGCGAGATCGATTCTAGTCGGAGCTTTTACAATAATCATGATGGTATATTATTGATTACGAAGGACGCGGTAGTCCATCACATATTAACTTTTCCCGAGGGATTCGGACTCTTTTATGGACCAAAACGGCGGGTTGAACGAAGGCTTGAGACATGTTGGCCGGCACGCTTCGATGGACATAGGCTCGAACACCATCCGACTGCTGGTGGCCGACGCCGGGCCTTGCGAAAGTTTTAAAAAATTGTACTCCTCCCAGAAGATAACCCGACTCGCCCAGAGGTCCCACGAGACGGGCCTGCTTTCTGAGGAGGCTATGGAGAGAACCATTGCCGGTGCCGGCGAGCTTTTGGCCGGGGCGGCGCACCTGAGGCCGTTTTTCGTTTCTGCCGCGGCCACCCACGCGGTGCGGAGGGCAAAAAACGGCCCGGAGTTTGCTGGGCGATTTCGACAAAGGTTGGGGTTTCCACTCAACGTCATCGAATGGGAAAAGGAGGCGGAGCTATCCCTTAAGGGGGCCGGGACGGTGGTCGGCATGAAAAACCCGATTCTGCTTTTCGACATAGGCGGGGGAAGCACGGAATTCATTTACAGGGGTGCGGACGCGAGGGTGCGGGCCGTCGGGACGGAGCTTGGCGTCGTCCGACTGGCCGAAACGTTCATCAAACACGCCCCCCTCGTCATGGAGGAATATAGAAACTTGGAGGCGTACCTGAAGGCGGAACTTGCGAAGACCGCGTTGGAACTAAGCCCAGAAAAACCGTTCCTGCTAGTGGGCACGGCCGGAACGATAACGTCCATAGCGGCGATAATTTACAACGTCCGCTCCTACAGCCCCGAGAGGGTCAACAACAAGATTCTTCCGAGAAAGGCGGTGGCCGACCTCCTCGGTGAAATAGGCAGACTGACTTTGGGGGAACGAAGCAAAATCACGACGCTGGAAAACGGGCGGGAGGACCTAATAATCCCCGGAATTGCGCTCGCGCTCGCCGTGATGGACGCGTTCGCCGTAGAATACATCACGGTTTCGGACGCGGGACTGCGGGAGGGGATAATGTCCGCCGCTGTTGAAGGCTCCATCCCCTCGGAGCTTCTCTCCCAACAAAAGGGGAAAATTTCGTAGTCCAAGGTTGAATCAAAAAAAGGGGGCTACTTCTTCCTAAAGAGCATCCGCCAGTCTTTGTCGTTTATCTTTGTTATCTCCAACACTTCGTTCCCCTCGTTCGCCATGCTGCGCGGAACGTTCTCGGTGGCTGGACGGTGATCGGTTATCACCTCAAGCACCTGCGAAGAATCCATCTCCTCGATCGCCAGCTTGGAGCGCACGAAAGTGTAGGGGCACACCTCCCCTTTTATATTTATGCTTTTGTCTATCTTCAATTTACCCTCTTCTTTTATAACGCGCTAAACGACCAGGACGTTGTCCGCCAGAAAGATGGCCTCGAGCAGTCCGTCAAAATCCGTAAGTTTGTCGGGCGGCAGGTCCAGCTTCCGCGCCTTCGCGTCGACTTGTAGCGACAGCGCGTTCTTGGCCCGCAGTCGCTCGGAATAAACGCCGTTTTGGACAAGGACAATCTCGACGTTAGGCGCGTCCAAGTCCGCGTAGTCCAGCACGGGGGAGTGCGCGTTTCTCACGATAAGCAGTCGCACCCGTCAAAACTCCCCGTGGGCCACTATGCATTCCTCGCAACTGTCGGGGAAGATGGTTACGACCACCCCCTCGTCCAGACGCTCGGCGACCCGCATCGCGCCCACCATCGCCGCGCCGGATGAAGTTCCGACCAACAGCCCCTCCTCCTCCTCAAGCCTGCTGACCATCTTGTAGGCCTCGTCGGTCTTGACGGAGAGCTTCTCGTCGAACACGGAGGGCTCGTAGATGCCCGGGATGATGGAGGTCTCCATGTGTTTGAGCCCCTCGATGCCGTGCAGGGGTTCCGCCGGTTCCACGGCGTAGGACAATATATTTCGGTTCATCGCCTTCAACCCCCTCGTCGTCCCCATAAGGGTGCCGGAAGTGCCTATGCCGGCGAGAAAATGGGTCACGGTTCCGTTCGTCTGCTCCCATATCTCCCTGGCGGTGGTTTCCTTGTGGGCCGCCCAGTTTGAGGGGTTGTTGTATTGGTCCGGCAGAAAATATTTATCCGGGTTCTCGGAGTAGATTTTTCTGCAGAGCCTTATTGCCCCGTCCGACGACTCGATGGGGTCGGATAGTATGAGGTTCGCGCTGTACTGGCTAGCCATCATCCCTTTTCTCAGCTTGCATACGTTAGCCGGCAGCACCAGGTTCACCTTGAAGCCCAATATCTTGCCGATGAGCGCGTAGGCAATGCCGGTGTTTCCGGACGTGGAGTCAATGAGCTCCTTCCCGCGCCCGAGCTTCCCCGCCTTCATGCCGTCCCTGACCATGCGCAGGGCGGGCCTGGCCTTGACGCTTCCGCCGGGGTTGACCCACTCGGCCTTGGCATAAACCTCCACCTTTTTTGCGAGCCCCTTGGTGATGTTCCGCATTTTCAACAACGGGGTGTTTCCTATGCGGTCAAGCACCTCCGGCACGTACTTTGTGATGACGGGTACCCTTAGGTTTGGAGCCAACTCGCTTGCCTTCATTACGCCTCCTTAATGGAGCAACACATTTGCATTGTTTAAAATCCCGGCGACCTCCGCCCGATCAACCATTGCCGGGCTAAGGCCGCTCATCACCGGCCAGGAGCCGCCACTTTCCATGTAAAGCCGCCCCTTCATCTTCGATATCATCAGTAGATGCCTGCTTATCGGAAGCATGTTCGCCCCATTTTCGTCCAGCTCCCCCAGCACGGCCCGGGAGTCGCCCAAAAATACCAGCGACACCTCGTTTTCGTCGTTTAGCGTCAGGCCCAGCGCCATGCGGAGCTTCTCCGACGTCTTGTTTGTCCCCAAGGGGGGTTCCGTAAAGAGCACTCCGACACGCTTTTTCATATGAACGCCAGATATCTGTCGGTGTCGCCGACGATGTTGGCGTTGTCGTACTGCCCGCCGTAGCGAAATTTCTCCGACCTCGCCGCCTTCCTTTCGTCGGCGTTGTGGGTGCAGACCGTTATCGTCGCACCCCTGTCGGCGAGGCTCTCAAGTTCCGGCACGACGGCGTTCTGCACGGCGTTGTACATCATGAACATCTCCACTCCGATTCCCCTGTTCAACGCCGCGTCAACCAGCCCGATGGCGGTGTATACGTCCTGGCTTTCCGGGCCGTTGAACAGCAGTATCCCAAGTTTTTTTTCAGCCATGGCTGGACGGCGCCATTCCGCAAAACGCTTCGTAGTCTACCAGCTGGGTTATCGTCGGGTTTTTGCCGCACAAGGGGCAGTTCGGGTCCTTCCTTGCGTTTAGCTTCCTCGTCTCGGCCTTGAGCGCGTCATACAGCAGAAGTTTGCCGACGAGGGGCTCCCCGACGCCGATTATCAGCTTTATTACCTCCACCGCCTGGAGCGAACCGACCACGCCGGGAAGCACGCCTAGCACTCCGGCCTCCTGGCAACTCGGAACCATCCCCGGCGGCGGGGGCTCAGGATACATGCACCTGTAGCACGGCCCCTCGGGCGACTTGAACACCGTGACCTGCCCCTCGAACCTGAAGATGGAGCCGTGAACGTTCGTCTTCCCCAACATCACGCAGGCGTCGTTGACCAGGTACCTTGTGGGGAAGTTGTCGCAACCGTCCACCACGATGTCCCAATCCTTGAATATCCTAAGCGCGTTGCTCGAGTCGAGCCTTTCGTTGTAGACGGTGATTTTTACGTCGGGGTTGAGCTTGGAGAGCTTGTCCTTTGCGGAATCAACCTTCAGCCGCCCGATGTCGTCCGTGTTGTGCAGTATCTGCCTTTGGAGGTTCGACCGGTCGACGACGTCGAAGTCGATGACTCCGACGTTTCCAACGCCGGCCGCGGCGAGGTAGAGCGCGATCGGGGAGCCGAGCCCCCCGGCGCCGAGAAGAAGCACCCTTCCGCCGAGCAGTTTTTCCTGCCCCTTGCCGCCGACCTCGGGCAGAATTATGTGCCTTGCGTACCTGTATATCTGGTCTTCCGTGAATTTCATTTACACCAGCTCTTTCCCTTATCTACCGCCCGCTATGGCCGGGATGATGGAGATGACGTCCCCGTCCCTAAGGGCGCTGTTCTCGGAGTCGAGGAACCTTATGTCCTCCTCGTTGACGTATATGTTGATGAACTTCCTTAGCTCGCCGTCCTCGCCGTAAAGCCTCTCCCGCAACCCGGGGTAGTTTTTCTCCAAGTCCGCCAACGCGGCCTTGACCGTGGTACCGGAGGCGAAAACCTCGCTCTTGCCCGCGGTTATTTTTTGTAGCGGCGTTGGCACCCTTACCGTTATTTGCATTTTCCCTCCATCGTCAAATTATTTGTAAACTTTTTCAAACTCGTCCAACCTCGGGTGGATGACGGGCAGTTCGCCCATAGTGCCGCCGAGCGCCTCCTGAGTCTTAAAGCCGTTGCCTGTTATGCAAAGTACCGTGAGCTTGTCCTTCTTGAGTCTTCCCTGGTCCAAAAGTTTCTTCGCCACGGAAATGACAACGCCGCCGGCCGTCTCGGTGAATATCCCCTCGTGTTCGGCGAGAATCTTCATCCCCTTGACGACCTCGTCGTCGGACACGTCCTCTCCCCATCCGCCGGACTCGTTGATGACCTTTATCCCGTAATATCCGTCGGCCGGGTTCCCGATCGCGATGGACTTGGCGATGGTGTGCGGTTTTTGGGGCTTGAAGTTTTTCTTTCCCTCCTTGACCGCCGTCGTAACCGGCGAGCATCCCGTGGCCTGCGCCCCGAAAACGCTGGTGGTAATCTTGTCTATAAAACCGAGCTTTTCGAACTCGCCGAACGCCTTGTATATCTTTGTGATGAGGGACGAGCCCGCTATCGGCACAACTATCTGGTCAGGTGTGCGCCAGCCCAACTGTTCCACAATCTCGTAGCCATACGTCTTGGAGCCGTCGCCGTACCACGGACGCAGGGTTATGTTGACGAACGCTATCTTGTGTCTGCCGGCTATTTCCGTGCAAAGGCGGTTGACGTCGTCGTAGCTGCCGAAAACCTTTATCAGCGTCGGGTTGTAGATTTGGGTGCCGATAATCTTACCGCTCTCCAAGTCGGACGGCACCAGCACTATCGCCTTTAGCCCCGCGTGGGCCGAAAGCGCCGAGACGGAGTTGGCGAGGTTGCCTGTGCTGGCGCAACCTATGGTGTCGAAACCGAATTCCTTCGCCTTCATGACCGCCGTCGCCACGACCCTGTCCTTGAAGGAGAGGGTGGGGTGGTTTACAGCGTCGTTCTTCAAATAAAGCTTGTCCATTCCCCACGCCTTACCAAGGTTTTTCGCGCGGACAAGGGGAGTGTATCCAACTGGTAGTCCGATGGTTATGTCGCCGTCTATCGGCAGAAGCTCCCTGTACCTGAACATATCCGGGGGGCGGGAGGCTATCTTCTCCTTCGTCAGGCTTTTCTTTATGCCGTCGTAGTCGTAGGACACCTCGAGCGGGCCAAAGCAAAACTCGCAGACGTATTTCGGCTCGGTCTTGTATTCCCTGCCGCATTCCCTGCACCTAAGCCCCTTGACAAACCCCATGCGTCAGTCCTCGAGCGCCGCGTCGGCGAAAAAAACGACCACGTTGCGGTCTCGCCCAAGTTCAAGGGAATATTTTAGAGCGGCGTAAAGAGCGGCTCCGGACGACATCCCGGCGACTATCCCCTCCTTAAGGGAAAGCCTCTCGGCGGTCTTGCGCGCCAAGTCGGACCCGACCTGGATTATCCTGTCAACTATGTCCATGTTCAACAACGGCGGGACAACCCCCGCGCCAATGCCGCTTATCAAATGT
>JACQBU010000061.1 GCA_016194375.1 Nitrospinota bacterium | reverse complement strand
TGGCTGTTCGACGTCAGGCGCGGCACCCACAAAATGAGGGAAAACGGATGACGTTAAAACACCCGGCGGCCCCCGTGCCCGGCCAGAAGGAGGACGCGATGAAGGACGGGCCGTCCGGCAAGCACAGGATAGTCATCATAGGAATGGGGAAGGGGGGCGCGAAGCTCGCCCAGATTTTCAGCGAGGACCCGACGATCGAGATCGTCGGCGTCTCCAACCGCAACCAAGCGGTTCCGGGAATGATCTGGGCCGGTGAACGCGGAATCCACACGACCCCGGATTACAAGGAGCTTTTCAAGATTCCGGGCATAGAGATAGTCATTGACGCATCCGGCAACGAGGAGGTCGCCCGCTTTCTCAAGACCCTCAGGGGCCGCGTCGAGGTGGTCAGCGGCATCACCGCGAACCTCGTCTGGCGCGTCGTGGACGAGAGGGAGGAGAGGGAGCGCGAGTCCGGAAAAAACCTCAGGGGGCTCAAAAGACTTTATGACATCGGGCTCAGGCTCGCCAACGCCGACAAATCCGAGTCCGCCCTCAGGCTCATAATAGAATCCGGAATGGAGATACTCGGGATGGAGGCCGGCTCCACCGCGTTGTTCGACGAGAAGAAGGGGACGATGAAGACGACCGTGTCCATCGGCTTCAGGAAAAAAAACTTGGAGAACATGGTTTGGGAGGTGAGGCAGGGGGGGATTACCAGCGCCATACTCTCAAATCGCGGGCCGACGGTCGTGGAAAACGTGAACGACCCCCATCCTTTTGACACCGGCAGGTTGAAGGAGAACGGAATCGGGTCGCTTATCGCCGTGCCCTTGGTGGCGGACGGCAAAATTGTCGGCATACTTTACGTGGATGATTTCCGGCCGAGAAAGTTCACGGTGGACGAGGTCAACCATATGAATCTGCTTGGCACGCTCGCGGCTTCGGCGGTGGACAAGATAATTATGCTCGAGCGCGCCGAGGAGCTTGCGATGACGGACGAACTCACCAAAGTTTACAACCACCGCTATTTCACCCGCATGCTTTCGAGCGAGCTCAAGAGGGCCGGACGCTACGGCGAGCATCTCGGGCTGATTATGATAGACGTCGACCACTTCAAACATTTCAACGACACCAACGGCCACCTCGAGGGAAACGACGTGCTCGTGATGGTGGCCGGCCTGTTGAAGCAATGCTCGCGCGAAACGGACGTCGTGGCGCGGTACGGCGGCGAGGAGTTCGCGGTCATCATGCCGAAAACCAACCGACAGCAGACGGCGCGGCTGGCCGAGCGGCTGAGGACCGCCGTGGAGAACCATCCTTTCCCCGGCGGGGAGAAACAACCCGGCGGAAAGCTCACCATAAGCCTCGGCGCGGCCGTTTTTCCCGACGATTGGAACAAGCCGGACGAGCCGCTGTCGTTTTTGGGGCTTGCGGACAGCGCGCTTTACAAGTCGAAGCACCTCGGGCGCAACCGTGTGACGATGTGGGGCAAATAACCCCATAGTTTTGGCGGCGCGGACACTCCTGCGCTGGAGCGAAGCGAAAGTGTCCTGCGGAGCCGCATGGCAAATATTCATTTTACGGCGTAGCACGGGTAAGCGTTGCGCCCGCAGGGCGCAAGAGGAAGATTGGTAGCACGGGCATTCAGCCCGTGATTTACCCAGTGACCGGGGCGAAGCGGGGGAATCTGCGGATAACTCTTTTCTTCCTTGGCGCTCTTGGCGGCCGCATTCGTCCTGGCCTTCTCTTCTCGTCCTGGCCGTATCTTGGCGGCCAGGGCTTGGCGGTTGAGTCCCTGCGTCCGTCGTCTCTCGAATACTTCTTAAATAATTCATCACGCCTCTTTTATACGACGGATCGGGGCGGGGGGCTTTTGCGTTTTTGGCGATTTTGGCCTTTTTTGCATTTTTTGCGTTCATCCGCGGAAAATTCACGTTTCAAGACCCGCCCCCGGGCCAAGTTCGCTTGATACGGTGTTCCATAAGTGATACACTTTGAAAAAAGGAGGAATTATGCCGACGTCAAACCCGCGCATTAACGTGGTGCTGGAAAAGCCGATTTACAAAAGCATCGAGAATCTCGCCAAACGGGACGGGGTCTCCCTTTCGCTCAAGGTGCGCGACCTTGTAAGGGAGGCCATCGAGATTGAGGAGGACGTCGCTCTTGCCCGGCTCGCGGCAAAGCGGGAAAAAGGCTTCACCAAGGCAAAAGCCCTAAAGCATGGCGAAGTCTGGTAGGCCATAATGCCCTATCAGGTCCTTTATCATCCCGATGTAAAGAGGGACCTGGCACGAATCAACGTGACCATGAAAAAACGCCTGAAAAAAGCGATTGAAACCCGGCTGATGGCCGCCCCGGAGCAATACGGCGAGCCTCTGCGCAAAACCCTGAAGGGGTATTGGAAAATGCGGGTCGGCGATTACCGTATCGTCTTCAAGGTATCCGGCGGCGACGTCGTGATTTTTGGCGTCATCCACCGAAAAGCGGTGTATGAGGAAATATCGAAGAGGTTTTAGGCGTGCGCGGCCGGTTCAACTTCTTATAATTGGCCCGCAAATAAACCGTATTTCCTTTCTCAAGACCTCGACTTTTTCATGCGTCCGCCGTCTCTTGATTACCTGCTAACTCAGTACTCATGGGCTCTTTTATACGACGGATCGGGGAGGGAGGGCTTTTGCGTTTTTTACATTGGTAGGTACGCACAATCCTGTGTGTACGTTTCCGGAAGGTGCGCCCGATCGTAAAGTTTGCCTTTAAACGTGCAGGGCCTCCGGGTGGCGACGGGCGACCATGAGGAGTTTCAACGCCGCCCCGGTCGGCTTGCAAC
>JACQBU010000073.1 GCA_016194375.1 Nitrospinota bacterium | reverse complement strand
GAGATTGGTAGGTGCGGCTTCAGCCGCACCGGTGCGACTAAAGTCGCACCTACCGCGCCGATGGAGCGAACAGGACGTGGGTGGTGGGCGGAGACGATTGTGGCCGGGGCAAGCCCGGAATGACGAGATTGCGGATAATTTTTTTCAAATTGATACACTACCTCACTTTGCCAGGTAGTGCTTCAGTTTGAAAAATCCAGAGATCGCCACGACCGCCAAGGGCGGTCTCGCGATGACAACTAATTGTCATTGCGAGCGTAGCGAAGCAATCCGCGTTTTGCAAAGGTTCCCAAATTTCAAACTGAGGCACTACCCAGGTTTTGTCCGCCTCCCCCCGGATGATATAATTCCGAAAAAATAGGGGACGTCTTCCAAAGCAAGCGCCGGAGCACGGGTGAAGCGTCTCTAAGAAAGGCGAGGCAGGTTTCATGGCGACGGCAGACCCTGGTTCCACGGACGCCCTTTCAACCGAGACGAACTCGCTGGGGCGCAGGATTGCCGTCGAGCAGTTAAAGATAGCCTTCGGAAGCCTTCCAAATTCGTTCGCCGCCATTCCGATACTGGTCGTCGTCGTCACGCTACTTGAGCTAACCGAACCGCCCCTGCCGGTTTATTGGGTCCAATGGTCTTTGATCGCCGTCATCGTTTCCGCAGTCCGCTATTATTTTTACCGCGGGTTCAAGAAGGTGAAAGATTCCCCCTTCGATTATCAATTCTGGGCGAAAAGATACTCTTTTGGGATTATGATCGCCGGCCTATTTTGGGGAACGACGCCTTTCGTGCTGTTCCGCGACAACAGTTTCGAGCACAAGATTTTCATAAGCCTTCTTATAGCGGGGCTGGCCACCGGCGTCTCATACGCATATTCCTCCTTTCTGAGGCCGGCAAGGTTTTACATGACCTTCTCGCTGGTTCCCCTGGTTGTTGCCATCCTCCTCGAACGAACCGCGGTCTCTTATGCGGTGGCGTCGATAATCGGATTCTATTACGTCATTTTGATGAAATGGCTAAAGGACAACAATCGGTTCGGATACGAGGGGATAAAAACGGCGCTTGAGAAGGGGGATTTCGCCGAAAAACTGGCCTCCGTATCCGAAAAGGCGGAGGCGGACAACCGCCTCCTCAGGGCCGAGGTGGAAAGACGACGGTTCGTGGAAGAGCGCCTCGAGGAGGAGCAGGAGCGATTTAAGATGCTCACCGAAGTGGCGGAAGAGGGGATATTCTTGTCGGCGGACGGCATACTTCTCGACTGCAACGAGCAGTACGCAAAACTGCTCGGTTATGACAAGCCGGAGGAGGTCAAGGGGCGCCGCATCCTTGACGCAATAGCGCCGGAAATGAGGGACTTCGTGCGGGACGTCTTACAAAAGAATTCGGACAGGCGTTACGAGGCGGTCTTGGTTAGGAGGGACGGGTCTCCCAGGACGTTCGAGGCCGTGGGAAAGCAGATAACCTACAAGGGGCAAAAGGTGCGCATCACGTCCGTGAGCGACATAACCGACCGCAAGAAGATGGAAAACGACCTCAAAAAGGCCAAGGCCGCCGCGGAGGAGGCCACGATTTTAAAGGACAAGTTTGTCGGCCTTGTCGCGCACGACCTCCGCTCCCCCTTCACCACGATTCTGGGGTATTTGCAAATGCTAAAGGCGGACGAAACAACCCCACTGGCTCCCTCCCAAAAAGAGATGGTCGAGCGGGTGACGCAGACGTCCCACAACACGCTAAAAATGGTCAACGACCTCCTAAACATCTCCCGCCTGCAAAGCGGGAAAATGGTTTTGCACCCCCGTTTCGTCTCGGCGCGGCATTTGGCGGACCATGCCCTCGCGGCCCATTCCTCGCATGCCGAAAAAAAGGGGGTGAGACTGGAGGACGAACTGCCGGCCGACCTCCTGCTTTACGGGGACGTCCCGCTTCTACAGGAGCTCTTCAACAACCTCGCGTCGAACGCGATCAAGTTCTGCGGGAAAGGGGGCGTCGTCCGATTTCACTCCCCTTCGGCCGAGGAGGGGGTCGTCGCGATAACCGACACCGGAATCGGGATCGAAAAGAAAATGTTGCCGGACCTCTTTCGGCACGAGGTGAAAACGTCAACCTATGGAACCGCCGAGGAACCGGGGAGCGGCTTCGGGCTTCCGTTATGCGGCGACATAGTCAGGACGCACGGCGGGAGCATCTCGGCCGAGTCGGAACCGGGCCGCGGCTCCACCTTAACCGTCCGCCTTCCCAAGGTGCGCCCGTCGGTTTTAATAGTGGACGACGACCTTCAGTCGCGGTCCATGGCGGCCGGACTGCTCGCCCCCCTGCGGTGCGAGGTCAGGGAGGCCGCCGGCGGAGCGGAGGCGATGGAGTCCATAAGGTCGTCCCCCCCGCACGTGATAATATCCGACCTCCAAATGCCGGAAATGGACGGCTACGGCCTGCTTGCGGAATTGCAGAAGGACGCCGGCCTTAGGAAGATTCCCGTGATTCTTATGACCGGATTGGGGGTCGAGGAGCGGACGCGGGCGTTTGACCACGGCGCCTCCGATTTTATCGCCAAGCCGATTGACGCCGCCGACCTTCTGCCCCGCGTTAGACGCTTCCTCGGCGGATGAGTCCGTCCAGACGCGCGCGCCGTGCGCCGTCGGCCGTTTTCCCGGACCAAACGACTACCAAATGGTATATAATGTCGGTCGGGACGGAGTAGTGAACGAAACCAACGAAAAGGAAATATTCGACAATTTTCTCGCCGAGTCGTCTGAAATAATACGCGGGCTGGAACTGGGCGTAATCGCCCTGGAAAAGAATCCGGCCGACCGGGAGACCATTGACGACGTCTTCCGTTGCGCGCACTCGTTGAAGGGGAACACCGCCCTTTTCGGCCTCGCGGGGGTGAGGACGCTGGCCCACGCCGTGGAAAATCTGATGAGCCGCATCAGGGACGGCCGGATGACGGCGGACCCCCGCATAATCGGCCTGATACTCGGGGGCGTGGACCACATAAAGGCCTTGTTCTCAAAAATCAGGCCGGACGGGCGCGAGGGGCCCCTCACGACGGAGCAGGAGAGGTACCTCGCGGGGATGGAACTCGCCCTCAAGGAGGCCGGGGGGACGGAGAACGAGGCGCTT
>JACQBU010000071.1 GCA_016194375.1 Nitrospinota bacterium | reverse complement strand
CTTGTCATCGCGAGACCTCTGAAAGAGGTCGTGGCGATCCCAATAAATTTCAAACTGAGACACTACCCAAGGGTTATCTTTCTTGACAAGCACCGCCATTGAACCGGATAATTGAGTTTGAGGCGAGGTCCGCGAAACATAAAGTCGCGGCTTTTCGCCTGAAACAAAGGAGGAGGTGCGTTGCAATCCGTTCCAAAACTGTCCGTTCCGGAAAAAATCTCGCACAAGGAGATTCTGGAGATTCTTGACGGCGGCTTAAAACGCGTCGAGGCCTCGATAAGGCAGAACTACCAGTCCGACGTCGCGATGATTCCCCTCGTGAGCGACTACCTCGCCAACGGGGGGGGGAAAAGGCTCAGGCCGATGTTGGTATTGCTCTCCTCCCGACTTTTCGGGTACAAGGGGGAGCTGGACATAACGTATTCCACCGTCGTCGAGTACATCCACGCGGCCACGCTTTTGCACGACGACGTGGTTGACGATTCCGACGTAAGGCGGGGCAGGCCCAGCGCGAACGCTAAGTTCGGCAACCCGGTCTCCGTTTTGGTCGGGGATTATCTTTTCGCCAAGTCCTTCTCGCTTATGGCCTGCGCCGGCACGCCGGAGGTCGTGGAGGTCGTGAGCGAGGCCACCAGATGCCTCGCGGAGGGGGAGGTGCTCCAGCTCGTGCACAACGGCGACGTCGGGCTTTCCGAGGAAAAATACCTCGACGTAATTTTTCGCAAGACCGCCGCGCTCATCACGGCCTGTTGCCGGATAGGCGGGTTGTTGGGGAAGGCGTCGCCCGCGCAGTACCGGGCGTTGGAATCATTCGGCAAAAACGTCGGCCTCGCGTTCCAGATAGTGGACGACATGCTGGATTTTGCGTCGGACGAGAAAACGCTGGGCAAGCCGGTGGGACAGGACTTCGCGGAGGGGCGCATAACCCTCCCCGTGATTCACGCTTATAAGAACGCGACAAAAAAGGAAAAGGCGTTCCTGGCCGAGTCCGCAAAGGAAGGGGAGCTGGCCGCCGCGCGCCTGGGCGAGATTCTGTCGCTCGTCAACAAGTACGACGGCGTGGGGTACGCCTCCCAAATGGCGGAGAGGTACGTCGTTTCGGCGACGAGGGAGCTGGGGGCGCTGCCAGCCGGCCTTCACTGCACCGCGATGGCGGGTTTGGCGGAATACGTAATAAACAGGACCCATTAGCTTGCACCCGTACGTCGAATTGGCGACTGCGGCGATTCGGGCGTACGCGACCACGGGAAAAAAAATACCCTCTCCAGAGCCGCTTCCGGAGGACATGAAACGTCCGGCGGGCGTTTTCGTCTCCTTGAAAAAACATGGCGAGCTAAGGGGTTGCATCGGCACCATTTTCCCGGCCACCCACAGCCTCGCGGCGGAGATAATCGCCAACGCCGTCGCGTCCTCCTCCTTCGACCCGCGCTTCCCGCCGGTTGATTCCTCGGAGTTGGGGGAATTAAGCGTGAGCGTTGACGTGCTCTCCGAGCCGAGTCCGGTTTCCGACGTCTCCACTCTCGACGCGAGGAAGTTCGGGGTAATTATCTCGACCAAGACCAAGCGGGGCCTGCTTCTCCCCGACATCGAGGGGGTTGACACAGCCGCGGAGCAGATAGCGATATGCCGGAGGAAAGGCGGGATCGGTCCTTTTGAGAAGGCGGAAATCGAAAGATTCACCGTCGCCCGCTACAAATGACAAAATGGCTGTAAAATGCAAGTAAAAAGACAAACGACTCGGAATTTAGAATGGGCGTTTCTTCCTTTATTTACGTCTTCTAAACTCCGACCTCAGCCGTGGAGAGAAATATGACGTCGCCGCCCGTTGTTGTAGAGGCCAAATATTGGGAGAAGGCCGAAGGGGGGGCGGTTCAATGTCGCCTCTGCCCCGTTCACTGCAGGCTCAAGGAGGGGAAGACCGGCGTTTGCATGGCGAAAAAAAACGTCGGAGGCCGTCTGATAGCCGTGACGTACGGATTTACGACCTCGTTCAACGTGGATCCGATGGAAAAAAAGCCGCTCTACCATTTTTTCCCCGGAACCCAGATCCTCTCGCTGGGGCCGAACGCCTGCAACCTGGGTTGCCAGTTCTGCCAAAATTTCCAAATATCCCAGGAAAAAGCCCCCACCAGTTTCGTATCTCCGGAAGAGGTCGCGGCGGCCGCCTTAAAAATCCCGAATTGCGTAAGCGTGGCCTACACTTACACGGAGCCGCTCATGTGGTACGAATACATTTTGGACGCCGCCGCCCAAGTGAAAAAGGCGGGGCTTAAAAACGTCCTCGTCACCAACGGATACCTGGAGCCGGAGCCGTACGACGCAATCCTCCCGTTGATAGACGCCCTCAACGTGGACATTAAGTCAATGGACGACGACTTTTACAGAAAGGTGTGCAAGGGGAAGCTGGCGCCAATCCTGCGCAACGTGGAAAAAACCGTGGGAAAGGCGCACATTGAGATAACGAACCTCGTAATACCCGGCCTAAACGACGCGGACGACAATTTTGAGCGGCTCGCGAAGTTCCTCGCGGGGTTGGATCCGTTCATTCCGCTCCACTTTTCCCGCTACTTTCCAATGTATAAGATGGACAATCCACCGACGCCACCGGAAACCCTCTTCCGCGCCGCCGAAATAGCAAAACGGTGGCTGAAGTACGTTTTTGTCGGGAACATAAGCGCCCCGGGGTACGACGACACGTCCTGTCCGTTCTGCAAGGCGGTCCTGATAAGGAGGGACGGCTTCCAAGCGGAGGTGGAGGGGCTCAAGGGCGGATTGTGCGCATCATGCGGCGGCAACCCGAGAATAATAGTGTGACGCGCTTTTTTCGCCGCCAAAAGCGGGTTAGAATGCCCGTCTGTGGAACTTCAAACTAAAAGACGGATTATAAGGGTTTCGACGGCGGCGCTCCTCGCCATGTTGCCCGCTTGGACGGTGGCGTGGGGGCTTGGCTTGGGGGAGATACGGGTCAAGTCCCGTCCTGAAAAGGGCTTTTCGGCGGTAATCCCGCTGTTCACGACGGATGCGGACACGAGCCTTAAAATCGCCGTCGGAAGCCAGTCGGACTATGAACTATTGCAGATTCCGAGGCCGGTTTTTGCGGACTCTTTCTTACTTGCCATCGCGGACGACCCCGACAGGCCCGGCAACAAGGCCGTCTTCGTAACGACCTCCGAACCGGTCTCGGCGGCTTCGTTCAACCTCGTCGTGCGGGCGTCGTCAGGCGCGGATTCCGTCTTGGAAAACTATGTTCTTGCCGGTGATTTCAAAAAAAACCCTTCGATAGACGTTCCCACACAACCGCCGCCGCCGACCGAGACGCCTATTCCTCCCCCGAAAAAGGCCGGGGAATCGGCCAAGCCCGAACAAAACGCGGCGGACAAGAAACCCGGGCGGGAACCGGCAAAACAACCGGCCCCCCCAAGGCAACAAAACGCCCTGCCAAAACCGCCCGAGTCGCCCGACGGCGTCCCGAGCGGAACGTCAAAACCTTACGCCGGAACAGGGGTTGTGAAAATTGACCCGAATCCGGCAAAGAACAGGTTCGCCGTCCGTCCGGGCACGACGATTTTTCAAATTGCGCGGACGCTCAACCCGGCCAAGGCCGACCTGAAAAAGGTGGCGGTCGCGATATACCTTGAAAACAGGGGGAAATTCGTAAACGGAAACATAAATAAATTGAAGGCCGGCGCCGTCGTAACATACAACAAGGTCAACCAGATTGCCGCCGAGCTCACGCCGAGGGATGTGGCCGACGTCCTCTCCGGAAGCGGAAGGATTCCCGAGTTGCCGAAATAGAAGGGTCAAAACTGATTAAGCTGGAAGAAAAAGACCCAATGGTGGTAAGATTCCCGTTCTCCATAAGGCTTGCCGCTTTTAAGGACGTGAAAACGTCGGGTAAATTTATGGGGCAGTTGAAAAAGGACGGTTATTCCCCCAGTCGTTTGGGGGGGACGTTAGGCGATAAGACCGGGCATGCGGTCTATTTAGGCGCGTTCGAAACAAAGGGCGGCGCCGAGAACGCCGTGACCGCGCTGGCAAAAAGCGGGCTTACGCCGGTTGTCGCCGTCCCATAACCGCCCGCTTTTTGGAAATTTTTGACCATGGATTTGCACGATCAGATAGCGCCGTTCGCGGGATTGAGGTACGTGGCGGCGAAGGCGGGAAAAATAGAGGATCTTCTCGCCCCTCCGTACGACGTCATATATCCCGACATGCGCGACGCCCTTTACCTTAAAAGCCCCTTCAACGTCACGCGCCTCATACTTGGAAAAACTTCGGAGTCCGACTCCGCAACGGACAACAGATACACCAGGGCCGCGGCGTACCTAGACCGTTGGACAAGGGACGGGGTGCTCGCCCGCGACGAATGGCCCGCCGTCTACCTTTACTCGCAGACGTACGACTCGCCGGAGGGCCCCAAGACCAGGGTCGGATTCATGGCAAGGAAAAGGCTCGAGGAATTTGGCGGCTCCGTCGTGCCGCATGAAAACACCTTCGCAGGGCCGAAGGCTGACAGGCTCGAACTCACCCGCGCCTGCAAATGTAATTTCAGCCCGATATTTGGGCTGTACACCGACCCCTCCATGTCCGCCGAGCAGATTCAGCGGGAGGTGATGCGCTCCAAGCCGGACGTGGAGGCCAAAATGGACGACGGCCAGACCCACAGGATGTGGGTCGTCACGGACACGGCCAGGATAAAGGCGTTCGCGGGCGCGGTTGGCGACAAGAAAATCCTCATCGCCGACGGGCACCACAGGTACGAAACGGCGCTCAACTACCTTAAGGAAAACTCGGTGGGAGGAAAACGGCCGACAAACGAGATGAGGTACGTGTTGATGTACTTTACCAACACCGAATCGGAGGGGCTGAGCGTTTTTGCAACCCACAGGGTGGTCAATCACCTCGAGGCTTTTGACCCGGGGGCTTTTTCTAAGAAACTCTCCCTCGGGTTCGACGTTGAAAAAATCTCGTCGGGTTCCGGCAAGAGGGACGAGGCGGCGGAAAAAAAAATGCTGGCCCTGATGGCGAAATCACCCGTTCCCGCGTTCGGGCTTTATTCCGGCGGAGGGGACTACGGCATTATTCGACTAAAGAAGGCCTCCTCCGGGGGACTTTTGGAGGGGCTGGACGTCGCCATCTTGCACGAGAAGATACTCGCGGGAATGCTAGGGGTCAGACCCCAGACGGACATGGCCCACCAGCAGATTTATTACGGCCAGGACGTGGCGAAATGCGCCGCGAGGGTTGACGACGGGACGTCGAAGCTGGCGTTTTTCCTTAATCCCACCCCGATAAAACAGATGAGGGAAATTTCCCTGGCCGGCCTGAAGATGCCGCAGAAATCAACGTATTTCTACCCGAAGCTGATCACCGGCCTGGTGATAAACCCGCTTTATTAGAAGTCGGGGTAGTTGAACATGACGCCGGTGTTGGCGGCGTCCTCGCCCGTGAAGTTCAGGGCCGGGGCGCCGTCCACGAAGCCGTTTTCCACCACCACGTTGTAGCTTTTTCCGTTGACCGACACGTGGTAGGTGGAGGGCATCTGGGGATATAGCGGCTTATGGTGCGACACCGTGTGCTCCTCGTCGAATTCGGGCGGCACCTTGCCGCGGTTCTCGAAATATTTCGGGGCTATCTGGGGGAAAAGGGCGTGAACCATCAAGTCCTCGTCGCCCAAGTCCGGAAACTTCCCCCTTAACCTCGCCATCTCCGGCTCCAGCTTGTCGGCGGGCCTGCAGGTCATCGGCTCCTCCCCCTTGAGGACCCGTTTTTTCAGGTCCTGGTCGATCTCTCCGGGAAGCCTGCCGTAGCGTCCCCTTATAAGCTCCCGGGTCTCGTTCGCTATCACCTTGTATCTTTCGCGGGTGATGACGTTTAGCACCGCCTGTATTCCCACTATCTGCGAGGTGGGCGTGACCAGCGGGGGATACCCCAAGTCGCGCCGCACCCGCGGAATCTCCTCCAGCACCTCGTCCAGCCTGTCCAGCGCCTTTTGCTCCTTAAGCTGGTTTTCGAGGTTGGATATCATCCCGCCGGGAATCTGCCACCTCAGTATGTTCATGTCCACCCCCGTGAAGGAGCTCTCGAATTTCTTGTATTTTTTCCTTACTTCGCCGAAGTATTTGGCGATCTCCGAAAGGACGTCGAGGTTGAGCCCGGTGTCGTTTTCCGTGCCCTTGAGCATTGCGACGATGGTCTCGGTGGGCGGATGCGCCGTGCCCTGGGACAACGGCGATATGGCGCAATCCAACATTTCGATTCCCGCCTGGATCGCCCTCATGTAGGTGATGTTGCCGAAGCCGCTCGTGCAGTGGCTGTGCAGGGCGAGCGGAACCTTGACCCTGGCCTTGATCTCGCGTATCAGCTCGTAGGCCGCCTCGGGCGCCAAAAGACCCGCCATGTCCTTTATGCATATCGTGTCGGAGCCCATGCGTTCCAGCTCCACCGCAAGCTCCACGAACGTCTTGACGTCGTGGACCGGGCTTGTGGTGTAGGATATTGCGCCTTGGACGTGTTTGCCGAGCCTTTTCACGGTGGTGATGGTGGTCGCCAGGTTTCGAAGGTCGTTAAGCGCGTCAAAAACGCGGAAAACGTCTATTCCCGCGTCCGCGGCGAGCTCGATGAACCGCACCACGACGTCGTCGGCATAATGGCGGTACCCCAGAAGGTTCTGTCCGCGAAGGAGCATCTGAAACCGGGCGTCGGGCATCTCTTTCCGCAGAAGGCGAATGCGCTCCCAAGGGTCCTCGTTGAGGAACCGCGCGCACGCGTCAAACGTGGCGCCGCCCCACATCTCGACGGACCAGTACCCCGCCCGGCCCATTTTTTCGGCTATGGGAAGCATGTCGACCGTCCGCAACCTTGTCGCGAGCAGGGATTGATGGGCGTCCCTTAGGGCGACCTCCGTTATGAAAATTTTATGCCCGCTCATCTTTTTCTTTCCATATGCTCGCGTATCGTGGCTATGACCACCGCGACCACCTCGTCCTCCGAACCGGCTTCCGGCCCCGGAAAATCGCGGATTGCGTCATCATAGACGTTTTCCTCGTCCGCCCTCTTCCAAAAATCGGCGGGCGGCGGAGTATGATTCTCTTCCTTTGGCATTCCTCTCTCATCCTCTTAATTAGCAATTTTGCCCGACACGCGGCAAGAAATTTTAGCAATTTGAGCCGGACTTAACAAGAAAAATAACGGGACGCCCCCTCTAATTTAAGGGACTCTAAATCGAAACGCCCATGCGATATATTGGGCCTATGGCCGAGTATTCCCTGACGTACGAACTTGCCGCCTTGGGAGGCCTGCTCGCGCTGTTGCTGGCGGCGACGAAATTGTACGAGCGGGGGGCCATGTTCGCCCCGACGAGGGAGCACCTGCTGACGCCCGGGGAGGCCGGCCTCCCCCCGCCGCAGGAGACGTTCATCGTTTCCGGCGACGCAGAAATGCACTCGTGGTTCTTCGCCGGTCCTCCGACCGCCCCCGTGATTCTATACATACACGGGAACGGCGGGAACGTCGCCGACAGGCTTCCGGTGATAAGGGGATACCTGGGCCTGGGGCTGGGCGCCTTTATTTACGACCCGCGCGGATACGGAAAAAGCGGGGGCAGGGCCACTCGGGAAAACTTCCTGGAGGACGCCTTCAGGGCGTACCGCCACGTCGTGGACGAGAGGGGAATCAAACCCTCGTCCGTCGTGATACTCGGGCAGTCGCTCGGCGCGGTGGCCGCCATCCGAATGGCGAACGAATTGGAATGCCGCGGGCTGATACTCGAGGGGGCCTTCGTCTCCGTCAGGGAGGTGGCAAGGGACATGTACCCGGACCTGCCGGTGTGGCTGTTGGCCTCGACATATTGGGACAACGAAAAGGAGATTCGGAAGCTCAAGGTTCCGGTCCTGTTGGTTTGCGGCTCCATGGACGAAACCATCAACCCGCGGCACAGCAAGCGGCTTTTCGAGGCCGCGCCAGAGCCGCGCGAACTGCTGACGGTCGAGGGCGCCGGGCACGCGGACA
Source organism: Nitrospinota bacterium (assembly GCA_016194375.1). GTDB lineage: Bacteria > Nitrospinota_A > UBA7883 > JACRGQ01 > JACRGQ01 > JACQEX01. The sequence continues at coordinate 3,663 of JACQBU010000071.1, read as the reverse complement.
TGTACCTGACGGCGCCGGAGCTTTACTACGGCGCCATCGCGCGATTAGTAAAATAGCCGGCGCGGCCGGCGTTCCTTCCGGGACGGTCATAAAACGACATTTAACGCCGTCCCTTTAACTGCTAAAATCGTCGCGTGGAAAAAAACCGGGACCGATCGCGATTAGACGCGTCCAGGTTCGTCGCGCACAGGGGCTACGCGTCAAAATATCCCGAGAACACGCTGTTATCCATGGCGAAGGCCGTGGAGGCGGGCGCGGTTTACCTGGAGTGCGACGTCCAGCTCACCGCCGACAAGGTTCCCGTGGTGCACCACGACCCCGACCTAAGGAGAAGCGCGGGGGCGGAAGGGTGCGTTATGGACCTTCGGCTCGAGGAGCTTTCGCGCCACCGCTTCACCGAGCCGGGCAGGTTGGGCGACAAGTTTTCCAACGTCGGCGTAACCACCCTGCGGGACCTGGCGGGGCTTCTTCTGGAAAACCCTAAAGTAACCTTGTTCGTGGAGCTAAAGGAGGAGAGCCTCGAAAGGTTCGGCACGGAACTAATGGTCGAGAGGGTCATGCAAGCCATAACGCCGGCCATTGACAGGTGCGTCGCCATCTCCTTTGCGGACGCGCCGTTGACGGCGGCGGCCAAGTCGGGCTGGCGCAGGACCGGATGGGTTCTAAGGCGGTTTGACGACGAGCACAAGGCTAGGGCGGAGGAGCTGTCCCCCGACTACCTTTTTTGCAATCATAAAAAAATTCCGCCCGTTCCCGGCGGCCTATGGAGGGGAAAATGGAAGTGGGCGCTCTACGAGATAACCGACGCCAGGGTCGCGGAAGAATGGTTTCAACTCGGGGCCGACATGGTGGAGACAATGGACATAGGCGGGATGCTCGACGCCTTCGGGCTGGGAAAGCCCAAACATGAAGCCCGATAATTTTGACGTCGTAATCATCGGCGGCGGGATTCACGGGGTTGGGGCGGCCCAAGCCGCCTCGGCGGCGGGGCACTCCGTGCTGGTTTTGGAAAGGGAGACGCTTGCCTGCGGCACCTCGGGCAGGTCCAGCAAGCTCATTCACGGCGGGTTGAGGTACCTCGAGACGGCGCAATTTTCCCTCGTGGCCGAGTGTCTGCGCGAGCGGGCCCTCCTCCTAAAAAACGCGCCGGGGTTGGTGCGGCTGAGCAATATTCACATCCCGGTTTATTCCGACGCGCAAAGGCGGCCGCTCGTCATTCGCCTGGGCCTCGGCCTGTATTTTGCGCTCTCCGGCTTCGATAAGGACTCGCGGTTTAGGTCCGTGCCCAAAAGCGAGTGGGGCGGTCTCGACGGGATTGACGTAGGGGGCCTGCGGGCCGTTTTCCAATATCAGGAGGCCCAGACCGACGACGTCCTGCTCACAAGGGCCGTGATGGATTCGGCTCGGAGCCTCGGGGCGGAGCTTCGAATGCCGGCGGAGCTCACCCGGGCGACGCTTGAAAAAGGGGGGTGGACCGTGCGCTACCTGGAAAAAGAAGCCGTCGCCGAAGCCCGGGCGTCCGTCCTTGTGAACGCCGGGGGGCCGTGGGCCAACATGGTTTTGGAAAAAATGACGCCAGCCCAAAAAAAGGTCGCGGTTGACCTCGTACAGGGGAGCCACATCGTAGTCGAGGGCAAAATGGAAAAGGGGATTTATTATGTCGAGGCGCCGGACGACCACAGGGGCGTTTTCCTGATGCCGTGGCGCGGAAAGACGCTCATAGGAACGACGGAGACGGTCTTCAAGGGGGACCCGTCCGACGCGGCTCCGCTTGAGGGGGAGGTGGACTACCTTCTTAACGCGGCGAGCAGATATTTTCCTAGGTTGCGCTCCGTTGAAAAGGGGGACATTAGGGGTTCGTTCGCCGGGCTAAGGGTCCTGCCGACGGGTTCCGGGGACCCCTTTCACCGTTCGCGAGAAACGCTTCTTCACCGCGAAAACATCGCCGAGACAAGGCTGGTTTCGATTTTTGGCGGAAAGCTCACCTCTTACCGCGCCACGGGCGAGTCGGTGATGAAAATCATCGCTCCGCTCCTTCCGTCCGCGAGGCCCAGGGCCGACACGAAGACGCTCGCCTTGCGATGACGCGCGGCGTCCGACTCCTTGGTCGGATAGGTCAATACTGTTTTTGTTCGGCCAGTTTGTCGTTTAGAAACACCCTAACCGTGGCGCCGCCGTCCAGATCTACCATGAGGGATATCGTCTCCCCCCCCTTGTTCGAGCCGTTGTAAATCTCCCGCTTTTTTCCGTCCTTTCCCTCCCTGACCACCTTGACCTCCGAAGGGCCGGCGTTGGCCGGGAGCGTGAACCTATAAAGCGCGTAGGTGGCCGGCCTTCCCGCCGATGGCGCCGCCTGCGCGACGGTAATGTCCATCTCGGTCCCCTCGGGGGAAGGCATTCCCGCGGGAGGGTTCTGCGCAACGACCGTGTCCGAGGCCGCGTCGGGACGGGTCTCGTAAACGACCTTCCCGGGCGCGAAACCTGCCTTGATAATCTCCTTTTTTACCTGCGCCGTGGAAAGCCCTAAGAAACTCGGCGTTCCCGTCATCCTCGGTTCCCGCCCCAAACTGACCAGCAACTCCGCCTGACCCATGTCGCTCACGTGGATTCCGGCCGGCGGATACTGCGCGACCACCCTCCCCTCGTCGACGTCGGAATGGACTCTGGCCATCTCCGCGACCGAGATTCCCTTTTCCTGAAGGAGGTTCGTCGCCTGCCTTACGGACAGGTCGCGAAGGTCCGGCATGTCGAACTCGCGCGGACCCCGGCTTATCACGACGTGGACGTCCCTCCCCTGCCTTATGAGGGAGCCGGCGTTGGGCGCCTGCCGTATTATGGTGTTTCGGGGCTTCTCGTCGTCGTACTCGAGCGACGTCACCTTTAGGTTTAATCCAGCCCTGGTTATCTTTTCAAGCGCGTTCACCACCTCGTTCCCCTCGACGGACGGCACGCTTATCTCCAGCCGTTCGCCGCGAAGCGCTATTTGCATGACTATCAGCCCGCTCGCCGTCCCGGCAAGAACCACGGCGCCAAGCAAGAGAAGGTAACCGGCTAGCCGCCTGACGACGCTACGCATCGACAATCGACAGTTTCTCCGAAAACGAGAACGTCTTGCCGTCCCATGCAAAAACCTCGGCGGCCCTTGCCTTTCCGGCGAACACGGATATGACGACGTACACGGCCCCGGGATAAACCGGCTCGCCGAACATCACCGCCCCCGCGTAATCCACTTCCGAGAAATAACAATCGTGGTCCGGGTGGGAGTGGTAGAAGGCCACTATCCTTTTCTTTTCGTTCCGCGCGCGGTTTGCAAGGTTAAGAACCTCCCTGGGATCCACAAAATAGCCGGTGCGGGAATCCCTGTCAAAATTTCCGGGGTCGGCGCGAAGCATCTCGTCCTGGACGTTTTTGAGCTTGATGAGCTCGTGTCGGTCAGGATCCCCTTCCGCGCCGATTACCGCCCCGACGCACTCCCTTGGGTACTCGTCCAGGGCGTGGCGCAACATCATGGCCAAATGTTCGGGCGCGAACCTCATCCTCGTGTTTTCCTCGTTTTGTACAGGCCGGGGGACGTCAGCCTTTTCGGGTCAAGGATTTTGTCGAGCTCCTTTTTGGTCAAAAGTTTTTCCTCGAGCACGACCTGCGGCACCCCCTTTTTCTCGG
>JACQBU010000070.1 GCA_016194375.1 Nitrospinota bacterium | reverse complement strand
CGGCAGGAACGAGGGGCTCAAGCACATCAAGGCGGGCGAGATAACCTTCGTGGTTCAGGCGCGCATCTGTAGCAACGAGCCGCACCGACTCATCGCCGCCAGCATCGGGTGCGGGATACCGGCCGACAAGAACCTCTACGGGTATTTGAGCGAGCACCACGGCTTCGGCGAGACGGAAAAGGCCGCCGGCGACTACGCCGAGGACATCGCCGCCGCGATGCTCGCGTCCACGCTTGGGATAGAGTTCAACGAAAACCAAAGTTGGGACGAAAGACGGCAGGTTTTTAAGATTAGCAACAAGATAGTGCGCACCCGCAACATAACCCAGACCGCCATAGTAAAGGGGAGGAACTATCATACCGTGGTCGCGTTGGCCGTTTTCATCATGTAAAAAGGGGTCAAACCCCCTCCCTCGGGCGAGCCGCCCACACCTCGCCCGCGCCGTTTCAGTCCGCCCCGTCCCGCTCGTCGTCCTCCTGCTGGTTTTTACCGCGGCCGCGCAATCGCCCGCGCTGGGGGAGGAGGGCGCCGCGTCGGTCGCGGCGGAAAAAATAACCTACGACGAAAAAACCGGCGTTCTTGGCGCAAGCGGCGGCACGGAGATAAATTACGGCAAGTTCTCCCTCTCCGGCGCCGACTGCCTCCTTGACGTGAACACGCACGAGGGGCTCATGGACGGCGACGTCTCCTTCAAGATGCCCGGCGCCGACCTCAAGGCGCAAATGATGGAGTTCAACCTCAACAACGGCCTCGGGACGCTGACCGACGTGAAGGGGACCATCGGCGACGGCCTTTCGATTTCCGCCCAAAAGGTCGAAAGGACGGGCGAGCGGTCGTTCTCAATCTCGGATGGGGCGATAACAAGCTGTCCGCCTGACTATCAGGAGTGGGTGTTCAAGGCAAAATCGCTCGACGTGACGATGGGGGGCCTGGCGTCGTTCAGGGACGTGTCGTTGAGATTTTACGACGTGCCGGTGTTCTACTCCCCGTACTGGTTCGCCCCGGCCGTGACCGAGAGGACGTCGGGCCTTCTTTTGCCCGGCGCGGGATATTCGTCCACGTCCGGGGCCTTCATGAACAACAGCTATTACTGGGCGATTTCCGGGCAGGACGACGCCACCCTTTACTTCGACGTCATGTCGCTAAGGGGAACCCACGAGGGGGTCGAGTACAGGTACGTCCCGGCCGAAAGGACGCACGGGCAGATGAAAGCCGACTACATGAAGGACGCGTTGTACGGGGAGGCGCTATGGAGCGTCAAATACAACCACTCGCAACAGCTGTCGGACCACCTGGACGCACTTGCCAACCTGGACATGGAGAGCAGGGTCAGCTACACGAAGGAGTTCAGCACCGACAACTTCATGAAGACCAGGCTTTACACCGACTCGAACGCGACCCTGACCTCGCGGTCCGACGCCTGGTATCTCTCCCTGACCGGCAGGGACCAAACGGGGATAGAGGAGACCCCGACGGAGATATTTTCCAGGAAACCCGAAATGGGGGCGACGATGCTCCCGCGCTCGTTTTTAAACACCCCCGTCGTGGTCAACGGCGACGCGGCCGTCACGTCGTTCTTCTCGTCCCGCCTTGCGGGGGACCAGAACCTGGACAGGGCGGTTTTTCACCCGGTCGTTTCCTCCCCGTTCACGCTGGGCAGGTTTTTGAATTTGTACCCGTGGGCCAACGGGTACGCGCTGTGGTACAGCAACGGCCAGGCGGGGGCGGGGCCGATTTCAACGGCGTATTACAGCGCGGGATTGGGCGCGGAGGGGCCCCGAATGTACCGCATATACGAGTCCGATTCGGACTCCTACAAGCACACGGTCACGCCCCAGCTGGACTATTCCTACGTGCCGGGCTTCGAACTCAACGGCGTCGACCGGGCCAACACCGTCAAGCTGGACGCCCTGGATTATTCCACCCCGCAGAGCCTATTGACGTTCACCCTTTTGAACAGGGTCTTCAGCAGGAAGCAGGACGACGAGATATTCTGGGCGAGCCTCAAGCAGGGGTACGACTTCAACGAGGCCAGGAGGACCGACGCCACGGCAAAATTCCCGTATACCGACCTCCAGCTGGACATAAAAAGCAAGCCCGCGAGCTGGCTCCTGTTCAACATGGACATGACGTACAACCACTACATCTCCCAGCCGGACACCATGGTGCAGGAACTCGGCTTCGCCCCGTCGGGAAGCTCCTTTTACCTCTCCTACGACAGAAACTACTCGAGGTTGCAACAAACGATCGCCGTCAACGGACTGATCACATATTCGCCGACGCCGACGATTTTTTCCACCGGAATGGTCGGGTACAGACTGAGCGAAAGGTTCTCGACCGAGGTGAGCGGCATCTACGACGAATACCAGCACCGGTACAACGGGACCCTGTTCCTTTTGAAATTCCAGTCCTGTTGCTGGGGGGCCTCGCTGTCCGCCGGGACTCGCCCGAGGACCATCTCCCTCCCCGACGGCAGTCTGAGGCAGGAGTCCGAGACGAGATTCTACGTCAGCATCAACCTTAAGGGGCTGGGAGACATCGGCGAGAAGCCGTCGCCGCTAATCCAAAGGAAGCTCTAAACCCCGGCTTCAGGCCGGGACGGGCGTGATGTTGGCGGCCTGAAGACGCCGCGGCGGGCCGGTATGAAAAGAACGTCCCCGATCCAGCCATTCCTGGCTTGACCCGCCTTCGAAAGCGCGGTAGTGCGTCAGTTTGAAATTTATGAGGATCGCCGCGACCTCTTTCAGAGGTCTCGCGATGACGAGTAAGTGTCATTGCGAGCGTAGCGAAGCAATCTCGCACCCGTCTTTTTAGATTATTTTCAGACTGACCCGCCGCCGAAAGCGCGGCTTTCTTGTGTATTGCCGACCTCTTATGTTAAAATTAATTCCGAGTTTGAGGAGACGGATGAACAAGAAACGGAAAGACAACGACACTCAGCGCATTTTCCTCGCAAAGGAGATCGCGGAGATTATCGTGAGCCGCTATTCTCACCTCTCCCTCTACGACGTGAAGGGGGCGTTGATGAGCGCTGAGGAGTTCGTGATAGGCTCCATGTTCAACCAACAGCTCGGCGAGGAGGACGATTCGACGGACCCGTTCGCCGACTAGGGTTTTTTCCCTCTGGTATGTCGTTCGGTTTTGTCGGATAATATCCCCGAAAAAAATCCCGGATTTTAACTGGCCACTCGTCTAACGGCAGGACAGCAGATTCTGGATCTGCTTATCGAGGTTCGAATCCTTGGTGGCCAGCCAATTTACCACTCCCCTTCCTCGGTGGGCTCGCACAATCCTGCGTGCGCTTCGCCGCACGACGACGAGCCGGTATGCGCGGCAATCCTGCCGTGCATTAATGGGTGACAGGATTGTCGCCCCTGCCAAGACGGGAGGCAAGATTGCCTCCCCTGCCGGAAAGGTACACAAAAGGATGTGCGTGCCCATCGGAAACGTACTGGCCAGATTACGCGCGCCTGCCATAAAAACCCGGCCCTTTTTTCGGCCTGTTTTCAATCGGTTTGAAAAAAAATCCGCCCTCCGTCAAAAATCGCTTGACATACTAGATGTTGGTGTAAGAGACTACCCCCGACACAACATATGGGGATTTCGGCCCTAACGCCTAAATTTTGAGTTACAATGTTTTTTGGGGGGTTTTGGGAAATGGGAGAGATTGTCGTCGAATCGGGTGCCAAAAGGAAGGTTGCAATGAAGGACACGAAAACCGCGCTCTCTGAAAACGCCATGAAGGTGCTCGAAAGGCGGTATTTGTCCAAGAACGAGCACGGCGGGATAGTCGAGACCCCCTCCCAGCTTTTTCGCCGGGTTGCCCGAAACATCGCCCAGGCCGACACCGTTTACGAGCCGAACGCGGACCTTGCGGAGATCGAGGATGAGTTTTACCGGATGATGGCGACCCTCGAATTCCTCCCCAACTCCCCGACGCTGATGAACGCCGGAAGGGAGCTTCAGCAGTTGTCCGCCTGTTTCGTCCTCCCCGTGGAGGATTCCATGGAGTCCATCTTCGAGGCGGTGAAGGACACCGCCCTCATCCACAAGAGCGGCGGCGGCACCGGCTTTTCCTTCTCGCGGCTACGCCCGGCGGGAAGCAGGGTCAAGTCCACCAGCGGCGTCTCCTCGGGGCCGGTCACCTTCATGCGGGTGTTCGACGCCGCGACCGAGTCGGTCAAACAGGGTGGGACGCGCCGCGGAGCGAACATGGGCATACTTCGCGTGGACCATCCCGACGTCCTTGATTTCATCGCCTGCAAGGGGGACGGCAGGGAGTTCACCAACTTCAACATATCCGTCGCCATAACGGACGAGTTCATGACCGCGTTGATGGAAAAAAGGGAGTACGACCTTATCGACCCCAACACCAAGGCGGTCGTCGGCAAGCTCGGCGCCGTCGAGGTCATGGACAAGATAATCCACCACGCGTGGAGGAACGGCGACCCCGGCGTCGTGTTCATAGACCGGATAAACAAGGACAACCCCACGCCGCATGTCGGCGAGATAGAAAGCACCAACCCGTGCGGCGAACAGCCGCTTCTGCCGTACGAGTCCTGCAACCTCGGCTCCATAAACCTGACCAAATTCGTCAAAAAGGGCGGGGTTGACTGGGTCGGCATGGAGCGGATAGTCCATTCCTCGGTGCATTTTCTGGACAACGTCATAGACATGAACCGCTACCCGATTTCCAAGATAGAGAAGATGACGAAGGGGAACAGGAAAATAGGGCTCGGCGTCATGGGGTTCGCGGACATGCTGATAATGCTCGGGATACCGTACGACTCCGACGCCGCCGTGGAGATGGGCGAAAAGGTGATGCACTTCATTGACGCGGAGTCCAAGAAGGCCTCGCACAAACTGGCCGAGAAAAGGGGGGCGTTCCCGAACTTCAGGGGAAGCGTCTACGACAAGCCCGGCGCGCCCAAACTGCGCAACGCCACCACCACGACCATAGCGCCGACCGGCACGATCTCCATCATCGCCGGGGTCTCGTCCGGCATAGAGCCGCTGTTCGCGGTCTCCTACATACGCACGGTGATGGACAACGACAAGCTCGTCGAGACCCACCCGCTGTTCGAGCAGGTGGCGAACGACAAGGGGTTCTATTCCGCCGACCTGATGAAGGCCATCGCGCACAAGGGCTCCGTCCACGGCGTGAAGGGGGTGCCGGACGACGTTGCGAGGGTCTTCGTGACGTCCCACGAAATCTCCCCCGAATGGCACATCAGGATGCAGGCCGCGTTTCAAAAACACACCGACAACGCGGTGAGCAAGACCGTCAACTTCCCCAACAACGCGACCGAGCAGAACGTGAAGGACGCCTACATGCTCTCCTACGACATGGGGTGCAAGGGGGTCACGATATACCGCGACGGCTCCAGGGACGGCCAGGTGCTCTCCACCGGCAAGACCGACGCGTCGAAGGGGGCCAAGGAGGTCAAGCCGGCCGCCGAGGAACACAAGCTCACCCCGAAGGCGCGCCCGAGCGTCGTGAAGGGGAGCACCCAGAGGTTCACCACCGGATGCGGGAAGATTTACGTCACCGTGAACGAGGACGAGAAGGGGAATCCGTTCGAGATGTTCGTGCAGATAGGCAAGGCTGGCGGGTGCGCCGCTTCGCAGACGGAGTCGATAGGCAGGCTTGTGTCGCTCGCGCTTCGCTCGGGCATCGACGCCTCGGAGCTAAAGAAAAACCTGGTGGGCATCTCCTGCCACCAGCCCGCGTGGGACAACGGCGGCAAGATACTAAGCTGTGCGGACGCCATCGGAAAGGCCCTCGCCAATTTCGGCAAAACCGACCCAGGCGCCGAGTCGAAGGTGAAACAGTCCGGCGGGGGCGGAACCAACGGGAACGGGAACGGCGGCTACGACGCGGTCATATCGGCCGGGGCCTGCCCGGATTGCGGCGGCTCGCTTGAGTACGCCGAGGGTTGCATGACCTGCCGGGGGTGCGGCTACTCTAAGTGCGGCTGACGATTTAACGACCCGCGTAAGCCCGCTTTTTTCGCGAAAAAACGCGGGTTTTTTTTCATCACCCGAAATTGTCATCTCTGAAAGCGCGCCTTTGGTCAAGCCATATTTTTCCATACCTTACTTCCATTATTTCTTCCATAACCGTTCTACGAGCAAAGGTTTCCCGTAATCCCCAACCGATGGCCGTTTTCCGGAGTCATCTCTTCG